>CAIQIR010000078.1 GCA_903871875.1 uncultured Schlesneria sp. | reverse complement strand
CGGCTTCGATCCGACTCCGCCCAACCCGGTGCCCGCCACACCGTCGTCGCAAGAACCGGTCCAAGTGACGGACGGATTGGCGGCGGCCATCACGGGTCTGGTGTTCGCTCCAGACAATCGACTGGCGATCAGTGCGGCGGCTGATGGGGCGGTGCGCGTCTGGACGATTGCCTCGGCGCAATCCACCCTGGCCTTGCCCGGACATCAGTCGCAGGTTTACGGCGTCAGCTTTCATCCGACCTTGCCGCTGATCGCGTCGGGCTCGAATGACAAAACGGTCAAGATTTGGGACTACGAAAAGAATCAGCAGGTTCGATCGTTCGCCGCACAAGGGGAGCCGATCTATGCACTGACGTTTACGCCGGATGGGACGCATGTCATCACGGCGGGCGGCGACAAAACGGTTCGCCTCTATCAAGTGGCTGACGGAGCTGAGGTCCGCCAATACTCGGGAGCCCAGGATGCGGTCTATTCCGTGGCGGTCAGCCCGAACGGTCGGCAGATTGCGGCGGCAGGACTGAGCCGCAAAGTGCTGGTCTGGAACCTCGACAACCCGAGCCCGCAGAAAACGTTGGCCGGCCACAAGGACGACATTTACAAAGTCGAATTCAATCGGTCCGGCAATCGCATTCTGTCGGTCGGTTATGCGGGAAATGTTGCAATCTGGAATCCGAACCAGGACCAACCGCTGCTGCAGCAGAAACTGCCGGCGATTATTTATTCGGGTAGTTATGCACCCAGCGGACAACAGGTCGCGTTATTTGCGAATGACGGACAGATTTATTTGCTGGATGTGCCGGCGGATGCTCAATAGGGAAACTCGCGAAAGGCCCTGAATTCAGGGGATTTTCGAGCTTATTCGGTGCGGCGAAAGACGGGCCGGCAGCGATTCATCTGATCAAGTGAACAGGTCGTTCGTGACATCTGCGAGCGGCCGTTTCTGCCGGTTCCCGCTGTTTGAGTTCCGGTTACGTTGACCGGGCAATATTAAACTTCTGCGAAGAGTCTGCCGATAAATTCTGCGGCGGCGATCTCGACTGATCTGTGCTTCGTAACGATTCACGCGGCGCGGACCGGACGACTGTCCGCCAACAGCATGTCCGCTCGCAGAAACTCGCGAGCCAATGACCGTTCGGTCGATATCCCTTTCGTGACGTCAGCATCATCGACGTTCACGTTCAAAATACAATTCGAGATTGGACCCACGGAAGGGGCTGTTATGCCACAGCACGGCATCAATGTACTGGCGTTGCTCAAGGGAAAAGAACGATTCGTCTTCCTGTATGACGACGAGAGTGCCGACCAATTGTTGCAGACGCTGGGCAAATACGCCGCTGACCCTGAGATCAATTTTTCCTGGTACGATGCGGCCACGCTCAGCCAGCGCGTTCGCAAGCTGCGCGAAGGCGAACCGGTCGATAGTGCCGAGCCGAAAAACCGCATTCGCCGTTCTGCCGCTTGATGGCCGCTATCGAGCGGTGTTGCAAAAGGTCACCCCCGTATGTACGGCGCGATTGACGGATTTTTGCGATACCTGAAGATCGAGCGGAACGCGTCGGAACTGACACTGAAGTCGTACGGTGAAGACTTCGGGAGCCTGCTGGATTACTTTCGCGACCGCGTCGGCGATGTGGCCGAACCCAGCCAGGTGCATATCGCTCAGCTGCGCGGCTATATCGCTTATCTGCACGAATGCGATTACGCTCGCACGACGATCGCTCGACGACTGGCCAGCTTGCGCAGCTTCTTCCGCTATTGCCAGCGCGAAGGACTGGTGACAGCCAATCCGGCGAAAGCCTTGCGCACCCCGCGGATCGGCCGGAAACTGCCTCATTTTTTGACGGCCGACCAGATCACCACGTTGCTCGAATCGCCTCCTGCCAATCAGGCCGAAGGATTGCGCGATCGAGCGATTTTGGAAACGCTGTATTCGGCCGGCCTGCGAGTCGCGGAACTGGTGGGCTTGAACGTCGATCACTGGGACCGCGATGCGAACGTGATTCGCGTTTATGGTAAGGGTCGGAAAGAACGCATCGCCCCGATCGGTCGTCATGCGGCTAAAGCCCTGTATCGCTGGCTGGACGTCCGGAGCGAAGCGCCCGATGCAGACGCCAAAGATCGCGACGCGATGTTCCTCAATCGATTCGGAACTCGGCTGACGACTCGCAGTGTGGGCCGGATGCTGGA
Organism: uncultured Schlesneria sp.; assembly: GCA_903871875.1. Taxonomy (GTDB): domain Bacteria; phylum Planctomycetota; class Planctomycetia; order Planctomycetales; family Planctomycetaceae; genus Schlesneria. Next base: position 5,594 of record CAIQIR010000078.1, on the reverse strand, counting down.
AAAGTATCTGCTGCTGACGGGTCTCGACAAACTGACCACACCGCACACGCTGAGACATTCGTTCGCCACGCACCTGCTGGACGGCGGCGCCGATCTACGCGCGGTGCAGGAGCTGTTGGGTCACAAGAGCCTGACAACGACTCAGATTTATACGCACGTCAGCACCAAGCGTCTGCGCGAGACCTACGAACACGCGCATCCCCACGCCGTCAAAAACCACCGCCCCAAACGCGACGAGTCGTCAGCGCGGTGAGGCGATCGGTGCGGGGAATGCCCCCTCCGTTTTATTTGGGACTGGGGACGGACTCCACAGGTGATTCCTGCTTGACCTGCAGCAGGTTAGCCCCCTTCCCATCGAGTTCGCCTTTTAAGCCGAAGGTCGGTTCGTTGGAATTCGTACCGGCCCCTGCTGGGCGAAAAATTGGAAGCTCCTTGTCCCCACCGAGGCGTTTTGGTTCGGTGCTGACATTGGGGCGCGGTACCGCAGGAGCCGCGGGAACCACAGGTGCCACTCGCCAATCGGCCAGCAATTTCTCGACAGGAGACTTCAGCAGCGGCTCCCACAGTTCATCCAAGGCCATCGATAAGACATGTTCGGATTGGTGCTCGGGGTGTTGAGGGAAGTGCGAAAGGGCTCGCATCACCGCGTCTCGTTCGTTTCCTGGTTCGAGTGGCAACAGGCCGACTAGCTGTTCAATCTCTTGCTCGCGACAGTCCTGCAGCAACGGCCCCAACCGCGACAACAGTTTGCCACTCAGTGTATCGGCTCGTAAGAACGGCAGGTAATCCTGTTGAAAATCATGCACGTCCAGTTTCTCAAGGCCACGCCGCGCAAATTCCGTTCGCAGCTGGGGACTGAAGAAACCGAAGGCATAGGCCCCCAGCAAATGAGCCAACGGCCCGGTCTGTTCCGACTGCAACAATGATCCCACCACCGCCTGATGGTAAGGAGCCTGCCCCATGACGATGAAGGCAAACTCGCGCGAGATCGTCCACGCCCACGAGTGTTCGGGAGTTATTTGACTAACGAGGGGCAGTACGGTCTGAAAGAGTTGTCCGAGGCCACTTAGCGATTCCGTGGCATAGGGGATGAAGAACGCGGGGTTGGAGGAGTTTTCTTCGGGTCGATCTTCCAGCGGTTCGAGGAACGGATTGAGCCGTTCCAGTTCCCTCCAGCGCGTGGCCACTTCCATCAGTTGACTGGGTTGGAGCGAAGACCGGTCGATCGAGGATAATTTCAGACTATTCTCGAAGAACGCGACGATCGCGGCAAAGGGCGATTCATCGAGGTGAAAGAGCTCCCTGTCGGTGGCGGCCTGTTCTCGCCGACCGAGTTCTTGATCATAAAGACCATCCGCGATTTGGACCTTGATCTCTGCGGCTCCTTCAACGTTCCACGTCCCGGAAACATCGATCAACCGGCCGGATTGGGCATCAAAACGGCACTTCGCATCACCGTCCACATAGATCAATTCAGGACCGTCAAAGCTCAGCCTGTCGACGAGGTTCGTGGTCCCCCCGATGACTGCTGCCGGATCGCAAACGGTTTGCAAAGCCGATTTTCCACCCGAATACGTGGTTCCCATCCCGCAACCGACCATGAACCTGCGAGTTTCCCCTTTTTTCGTTGGAGGATTGGTCGTAATCATGGCTTGAGCAATGAAGTAGTTATTCGACGTGGCGAGTTCGCAGCGAATCTTCGAATTTCCCGAATCGAAAACCAGCCGATTGCGACGCACATTCAGCGTTCCCTCGAACATCACGACATCCGGCAATTGCATCACTCGAAAGGTCACCAATCCCTCACGACGAGCGGGACTGATGACCGTACGTACGAAATAGGCCCAGGACTTTGCTGCTGAGCCGGCATCGGCATCGCCTTCCGATTTCGGAGTCCATTGATATTCGATCAAGACGTCTTCGTTGGAATGACTCAATCCATCAAACCATTTGGCCACGCGAACGGCCGCCTGCTCCAGTGGAGAGAATTCTTCCACCAAAGGAGGAGCGCCGTCGTTTTCACAGACCACCACTTTCAATGTCGACTTTCCCCCCGCCACAAAGGGAGGGCAGACTTGCACTGACTGCTTCAAGAATCGCGCCGAGGCCCGCAGCTTCTGAATCATCTCGGTGGTCAGATTGGAATTGAGCGGCATTCCGTCCACCAATTCCAGCAAATGGATAATGTCCTCGCGCGAGTTCTTTTTGTTCCCGGAGATGTGAATCTCGCCCAGGAACGACTGAGGTCCCTCTTCACCAATCGTCAGCACGAGCGCGGCGGTTCCGTTTTCCTCGGGACGAATCTGAAGCGAGAACACCGGATCGAAATAGCCAAGTTCCCGAAATTGCTCGCGGAGTGATTTCTCGGTGCTACGCAAATAGGACGCGGAAAACGAGGCCGGCTGCCCCACGTGCCACAACGGTTTGCTGTTCTCGCTACGCGAAATCTCGGTGGTATACGGAGGCTCTGGAGCGAGCCGTTTTTCCGAATCATATTGTCTCGATCGCTTCGGCCGCCGCGAGGTCAGATAGTCACTGATTCGCTCTTTGGGAATCATGACGGCGCCATCGATTTCGATATCCCCGCTCGAATAACGCGATCCCTCATCAATTGTCACCACCACGGCCGACCGAGTTTCATCATATTCGACGTCAACTCGGGCATGGGGGAATCCCGCGTGCAGATACCCGTCATGCACATTTTTCCGCAGGGTTTTGAGAAAGGAGCCGAGTTCCGCATGAGGGTGCCCGGCGACGTTCAGTTCCAGGTTACTACCAACGCCGTCTCGTAGTTCCTGCTCAGTAAAAGTCTTCTGGCCAACGAAGAGAAGCTGTTGCGAGCCACCCAAATCGCCCACCAGTTTCGGCACTTCCGCCACGGCATTCCGAGTCGCTAACGCACAGACCAGCACGAGGACAACGCCAAGACCACGATCCATCATTTGCCCCTCGACATCCCAATGGAAACGGTACTTTCCCAGGCCGAAGAAGTGTTTCTTCTTTGGCTTGCCGAGAGATGTAGACAGAAAAAGACTTTTTGTCATCCTCAACTGCCGTTCACCCGATTTCCCGCGATGCGGTGGACTGCCGGCGTGACGGCCGAATCGCCCGGTTCATGTGCGGCACACTCAGCAGTGGGCATCATCACCACGTGCGATTTAGGGGGTGCCGAATCGCAGCTCGATGTCGACGATTTCATAGGCGATCACGTCGACCAGCACGGCATCACCATCGATGATCAGTTCCGCGATCGTTTCGCCGCGAAAGTCGCGTTTGCGAGCGAACGTCGGTTGGCGAAAACAACGCAGCCTGACCGGCTTGGAACGGCCTTCCGTTTCGATCAGTCGAAGCGCGAAACCGGGATCGGAGGGGACGGTTGTGTGTTCAGACTGCTCGAGCGCGGAGACGACTCGCGGATCGTTGTGAACGTCGAGGATTCGCGTGATTTGGACATGCCGCGCGTCGACGTGAAAGAACCATCCGGTGGCGCCGGCTCGTGGCGGCCCGCGGTCGACGGGGATCACCGCGGCAGGGGTGGTGGCGTTCCAGGCCGCTTCCAAAGGATAAGGAGCATCTACCGCGATGGTGAAGCGGAACCGCCGCTGCGTTTCGCCCGACACCAGCAGCAACGAATCGACCATGCGATCGCCGGCTCGACGATGAAACGGCAAGCCATGCGGGATGATCGTCAGACGTTGGTCCTCGGAAGCGATTTCGATGTAGTCCGACGTTTCGAAGCGTTCACCCGCGAAGCTTTGAGCCGAATGATAGATGGCTCGCGTCACGGCCGACGTGCTGTCATTCCAGGCGAAACGAGAGGCGAAGTAGTTGTTCCAGGGATCGCCGTCGGGCAGTTTGACATCGCTTAATTCGATGTCGACTTCGATCGTCGGCAACGCGCGCCAGACGCGAACCGATTGACGGAACGAAGCCAGCTTCTCGCCATTGGTCTGATCGACGATGTCACCCCACGTGGCGATCTCACCACACGCGGTGCCGCTGCATACGACCTCATGACCGTGACACTGCATCTCGGCATATTGCGACTTGGTGGGGGCACCGGATTCTGGACCGCCGGGAATCGTTCGTTCGCGCGGGAATCGAAACGACAACTGCTGGCTCAGGCGTTTCACTCGCTGATTGTGATAACGGACATGCCCGATGCCCCCCGTTCGCGCGTTGATGGCGACTTCGAATAGATCGTTCCGAAGGAAGCCGTCTTCCGCCAGCCGCAGCTTGGGAACAGCCGGCAATGCGGCGGATCCGCGACAGGGAATCCAGGCATAGCCGCCACCGGGAACCTCCACAATGCACGCCGATCGCTCGGGGTGGGTGGAGTCGAATTCCACGGCCTTCACGGCACCGCCGATCGCGGGCGGCGAGGCGTCCGCGGGAAGCGGCACCACGATTCGTCGAGTCGACGACAAGGGGTTGAGGACCAATAAACCACGGCCCTCACCGGCCCCCTGCATGATGATCCGCGACAATTCGGACGCCGCGAGTTCCTCCAGCTGCGACAACTCGGTCGACAGGGCTTCGATTGAATCGTTGCTTGAGGTCGGTGCGGCGGCTTCGAGCTGTTCTTCCAGCGATCGCCAGCGGTTGGCATCAACCGGTTTTCCCATCAGGACGTTGGCAGTGGCTCGAGACCAGGCGGCGGTGTCAAACCGTCGCCGTCGTGCAGCGTGGTCGACATAGCGACCGATGGGCCGGTCTTCGCGCCGGGCGACATGTTGAATCAACATGGGCGAGAAGTACTCGCCCGGTTTATAGGTGCTGAGCTGACCCGGCAATTCCGTCTGCTCGAAGAAGCGATCGAGCGTGACAAACCGACCCAGACAAGGTGCGTATTTCTGAGATCGACGCAGGTCGTTAAACCAGGGACCGACCGTCGTCGGCCACCGAGCCAGGATCAATCCGGCGACCTGATCGTGATCCATCGATTCGGACATGCGAACCGGAAACCGCAAATAACTGGCAGCCCCATCCGCCGCCAAGGGAATCCGGCTGAGCGCGTCGATCAGCGTGCCATCCACGCCGCGCCAACGCAGTTTGGTGTATTCGGTATCGGGATAAATGCCATCGTCCAGCACGACGTGCAGTGCCGCCTGGTAGCCGAACTTCGTCAGCAATTGGGGCAGCAGCGCGGTCAGTCCGAATCGCCGCCGGCCCCAGACGATTGGCGGCTTTCCCGTCTGCCGCAGCAATTCACTGCGTCCCCGCTGCAGGTGATAAATCACACTTTCTAGCGGCAACAGCGGTGACGACGTTTCGCGGTCTTCGCCGCCAACCATGCTGACGCGACCGGCCTGACAAGCCTCGCGCAAGGCAGGCCCCAGATCGGGCGTCTTGAGACAGATCGCCTCGAGATCGTCGGTCGAGACCAAGAGGCTCCACGGGACGTTCTGCTGAACTTCGGGCACCAGCCGTTCGTGATCGACGTCCGGAACCGCGAGACACAAATCGAGCAGATAACATTCCACGGGATAGAATCGTTCGCGTGCTTCGAGCAACATTTCGAAACAGGCTCGCAGATGCGTTTCGGCCGTTTCGCCGTCTGCGGCGACAGCCGCTTTGGCAGCGGAACGGGCTCG
>CAIQIR010000077.1 GCA_903871875.1 uncultured Schlesneria sp. | reverse complement strand
CGATTCACGTTCTGGGCTCGACCAAAGTAGCCGTCTCGCTCCGCCGAGACGAAAGCGAAACGTGCATCAGGCAAAGTTAGGCCACGGGGCAGCGTACTCGCCAACGAAGTCCTGGTTGGTTTTGTTTGTTCGCGCAGTGCTGCCATTCGGAGAACGGAGGAGAAGAGTGGAAAACGGGAGAAGAGAATGCGGCTTTCCTCTCGCGGGAGCGAAAGGGCGACAATGAAGCCCAAATGCGTTCAATTCCTCGTCGGCGTGACGCTCAGATGAGCATAGCAGCGATGTCTTGTGTCCCCCGATTCACGTTCTGGGCTCGACCAAAGTAGCCGTCTCGCTCCGCCGAGACGAAAGCGAAACGTGCATCAGGCAAAGTCAGGCCACGGGGCAGCGTACTCGCCAGCGAAGTGCTGATTGGTTTAGTTTGCTCGCGCAGTGCTGCCATTCGGAGAGCGGAGGGGAGCAGAGGAGAAGAGAAGTCGGCTATCCTCTCGGCGGAGCGATCGAGCGACAGTGGCCGACAACGCGTTATGCGTTGATGTAACGGACGACATTTTCTGCCGCCTGTTCGCCGCTCGAAACGACATCCGGGATGCCCACCCCGCGATAGGCGATTCCGGCCACGGCCAGTCCAGGGTATTGCTGGATCAATGCGTCGATGCGGGCCACGCGGTCCAGATGTCCGACAACGTACTGCGGCATCGCGTTGGAATACCGATAAATGCGGACGAAATCCGGCTCGCCGCGCACTCCGAGAGTCTCGGCCAGTTCGCTGCGGACCGTCTCGATCAATTGCGCATCGGTTAGCGAGAAGAGTTCTGGCTGCAACGCCCCGCCGACAAACGTTCGCAGCAAGACGCGGTCGGCTGGAGCTCGATCGGGGAATTTCCGGCTGGAGAACGACACGGCCAGAATCTTGCGTCGTTCGGCGTGCGGGATGACCAGGCCAAACGCCTGGAGCGGATTCCGCACATCGGCCAGGCGATGGCCGGTGACGACCAGCGCACTGGAGGCGAATTCGATCCCGCGCAGTTCGTCACTCAGCGTCGGATTCAGCGACTGCAGCAGATCGGCCGTCCGCGCTGCGGTCGAGGCTACGATCACCGCCGCAAATCGTTCGGTCGAGCCGTCGCCGAGCGTCAATTGATAAACGCCTGGAACGGCAGGGCCGGATGAGCCCGCCGATGGAGTCGAGACGGCGTTCACCGAAGTCACGGCACAGTTCAAGTGGACACAGCAGGTCGCTTCCACCTGAGTTCGCAGCGCGGCGACCAGATCTTCCAGACCACCTTTCAGCCCGGCAAACAGGCCATACCGAGCACCACTCGACGAATCGTTTTCACCGATCGCCCCTGCGTCCGGGGAAGCCGTTGCCGAAGCCGATCGAGCCGGTTTCGGTTGAAACGCCGCACGAATCAAGCTGCCGTAATCACGTTCCATTTCCAGAAACCGAGGCATTGTCGCCGCGAGACTCAAGCGTTCGGGATCCGCCGTATAGATGCCTCCGACGAGTGGTTGAATCAGGCGATCCAAAGCCTCGCGTCCAAACCGCCGCCGAGCAAAATCGGCCAGACTTTCGTCGACCAGCGGCGCTGGGGCCGCAGCCGTCGACGAGCCGTTCGTCGCTGCCCGATCGACATTCGCCGCCTGTTTTCGCGGCACGAACCATTCCATCAACAACCGCAGCTTACCCCATACCGAAAACAGCGGCGTCGTGATGACCGGCCAGATCGCGGTCGGGCTCAGTAGCTGAAACCCTTCGGGCACCGGCACGGGGCGGCCGTTGAACAGCACCAGAGCTCCCCGGTACCGCGCATCGGTCGGGATCAGACGATCTTCCAGGCCCAGTCGCCGGCACAGTCCGACGGCTCCCGGTTTGTTCGTCAGAAAGGAATCGGCCCCCACATCGACCAGGTAGTCGCCAATCTGTTCGGTCCCGACGATCCCACCCAGGCGATCACTCGCCTCGAACAACGTGATCTCGAGTGTTTGCCCTGATTGTCGAGCCAGTTCCTGCAGACGAAAGGCAGCCGTCATCCCCGCCAGGCCGCCGCCAATGACAGCGATGCGGCGGGACGAGGAATTCGTCGTCTCTGCAGAAAGTGATGGGCCTGACATGTTGTTTCCGCACCGTTTTCGAGCCATTGCCGGGGGGGGGGGGATTTTCTCAAAGCGAGCCAGTGACCGTGGCCGAGCCGCCGCAGGTGTCAGACTCGCTGACCCAGTTCATGGACCATGTTGACCAGCGCCTTCACGTTTTCGGGTGGCACTTCCGGGAACACACCATGTCCCAGATTGAAGATGTGTCCCGGCCGACCGCCCGCCGCATCCAACACCGCTTTTGTTCGCAGCTTGAGCGTCGGCAAATCGGCCATCAACGACACGGGGTCCAGATTCCCCTGCACGCCCACGTCATAGCCCACGGTCTTCCAGCCGTCCGCCAGATTGACTCGCCAATCCAGACCCATCACCTGTCCGCCCGCCTCCCGCAGCAGCGGCAACAGCGCCGGATTGCCGGTCAGGAAATTAATCACGGGAGTTCCCGCTCGCACGCCCGCAACGACCTGTTTCGTGTACGGCAACACATAGCGGCGATAATCATCGGGAGACAGACAACCGGCCCAGCTATCAAACAACTGTATTGCCTGGCATCCGGCATCGATCTGCGCATTGATGTACCGCACCAGACTGCGAGCCAGTCGCTGCATCAACGTTTTCCAGGCTCCTTCGTCGGTATACATCAACGTTTTGGTCGAAATGTAGTTCTTCGATCCCCCCCCTTCGATGGCATAAGACGCCAGCGTAAACGGAGCCCCGGCGAATCCCAGCAAGGGAATATCCCCCGGCAGTTCCCGACGAATCTTTTTCACGGCATCAAAGACAAACTGCAGCGAACCGAGTTCTTCGAGTTCACGAATGCGATCGATGTCGCCTGCCGATTGAATCGGGTTATGAATGACCGGCCCTTCGCCTTTGGCATATTCCAGATCAATGCCCATCGGCACGAGCATCGGCAACAGATCCGCAAACAGAATCGCCGCATCCACGCCCAGCACTCGCTGAGCCGACAAGGTGACTTCGGCCGCCAGTTCGGGCGACTGGCACAGCTCGATGAAGGTCACTTTACTGCGAACGGCCATATATTCGGGCAAATACCGCCCCGCCTGCCGCATGATCCAGACAGGCGTGGTATCGGTGGGCTCGCACCGAGCGGCTTTGAGAAATCGACAGTTGTGCAACGCATCTGACAGCATGGTGACTCCGGGTATGAGAAACCCGATTGTAGCGCGACAAGCACCACAAGGGAAACACGCCGGATAAACCGGTTTTCAGTCTGGCACCCGCCACCATCAGCCAGCCCGATTTCGGAACCGCTTTAAGTTCCAAGCATCCAATTGTCACCAATCACGGTCATCCCGTTCATTCCCGGGATTTCCGCCAGACAAGATTCTGCCCAGGCCACATCCGCATCGATTCAGCCGATGCGAGAAACCCCGATTTACCGGAAAAATCCCGCGAAAAAGCCAGGCTTCGGCAAGAAATCGGCCACAGAGAAGGAGCACACTTGGCGCTGGTGACGGCAGGCGACTATCATCCCCACTTCGCGCGACGTCCCAGTGATGGGTTGCCCGCGAAAAACCGGAGAGGTGACAGAGTGGCCGATTGTGCTGGACTCGAAATCCAGTGTACCCGCAAGGGTACCGTGGGTTCAAATCCCACCCTCTCCGCTGTGTTTCAAAACAAGCCCTTCGACCAACAGGTCGAAGGGCTTGTTCATTGTCGGTACAGGAGATACGCCATCTCTGCGAACACTCTTGGCGAGTACGTGGACCGAAGGTGATGTCTAGGTCCATTTGCTTCCAGGTTTGTCCAGGGCGTTCGTTTCGTGGTCTCAAGGCAACGATCGTGTCGGTCGATAGGCTGGCCGGTCCTTTGAGGCTGTGAGTTTTTTGATTTTGGTTCTGGATTCGTCTCGGTACAAAGTTCTTTGCGCCGAATCTCATCGCAGGTGAAGAATTCGAATCTCGATCATCTGAGGAATCGAGGCTTCGGTTTGGTTTCGGGACTTCTTCGCTGCTCGATCGAAGTTCGCCCCCGTGCGTTTTCCCCTTTCTTAGGTGGCTGTCACGCATCGCAAGGTGATCATCCGCATCAAATTGAAGGTGAGGGCATGCCAGACTGCGATGGTTTTCACTTTCTGGAGGCCGCGAACCAGAAACTGTTGTAACCCGCGGTGGCGACATTCGGCATTCGGGAACTCCGCCACCGAACTCCGGAGTTTGTAAATCGTTTTTGCCTCATCGGTCCTCATGCGTTTGCGAAACGCCAACATCTCATCTGAGTCACCTGGTTGTCGAGCGTAGGGATCCGTTCCTTTGGCGACCATGGATTTCGCCTGAGGGATCGGGCCAAAAACTTGCGTTCCACACTTTTCCAATGTGGTGATGTCGTTCTTCCTCGTGAAGCCACCATCGACCAGATACTTTCCCGGATGCTTCCCGTATCGCTGATGAATGTCGGCATGACGCGGGGCCATTTGTGACCCATCACTGCCATTGTTCGAGACTCCCACAGACACGATCATCCGACTCGTAGCATCCGTGGCGAATTGCACGTTGTACGCAGGGCTGAACCCCCCATTGGGCATCTTCATTGTTCGGGCCTGGGAATCGGTGGTCGATGCCCGAGCGTTTTTACCTGTGCCTTTTTCCTGGGCTTCTTTCTGTCGTTCGATTTCTTTGAGATCCTTCAACGCCTGTTCCACCCGTTCCAGACGCTCCCGCGCCGCTCGTTTCCGAGCGGCCGTTTGCCGCGCGTTGCCAGAACCGGGTTTGGTTTCATCCTGGTTCTCTTCCCGCAGCGCTCGTACTTGTTCGGCAGCCCGCTGGCGACAAGCCTCAAGCGTGGTCTTCCGCCGAAACGAACTCGTGCCAGCATTCGCCCGGACCCGCATCCCGTCCTGGGCGACTGTTTCCAGCGTCACGATCTGCCTGTGCAACAGCGTCGCGATCGTATCCGTCAACAACTGGTCGAGGAATTCACCATGCCCCGTGCGAAAATCACTCAGCAGATGATGGTTGACTCCGACACCGCCGCAGATCCACAAATACGCCAAATCCCGTTCGCACAGTCTGGCCAGTTCTCGCGCACTACCGACACCTTCGATCGTGGCGAACATCCAGAGGGCCATCAGAATCTTCGGATCGACGGCATCACGTCCGACATGCCCTTCGACCGCTCTGATGTTCTGATAAAGGGCGGACAGATCCAAGGCTTCCACATACGCCCAGACCAGCCGCACCCGGTGCTCCGCCGGAATCAGCTAGTCTAGCGACGCCGGACGCCACTCGACTTGCGTGCGTTCCGCACGCTTCACTCGAACTTGATCTGCAGGGGGGCGGGGTGTCGTACTCATGGCACGTGTTTTAGCGCCTGGACCGCATGCCTACCAGTTCCAATTCCAAAAAACTCACAGCCTCATTGGACCGGCCAGTCCAAATCAATCCCACACGTCGCGTTCGTCGATTGCATATCAAACAGGGTCAGGTCCAATCAGGCCCGCCGTTCCTGTATTCCACGAACAACTGATCCGTCGCTTGCTGGCTGGGTTGCCGTGGTTGGCTTCGTCTTTTGTCGGTTTGCCTGGGTAGCTGACTCTTTCGCGAAGGTCCACGCCTAGATCCTGGCACAGCAGGAAACCTTGCGTCATCGAAATCGGGTGGTCGTGTGAGGCTTTGTCAGAAACGGAACCCTTCAACAATACGAATCCCCCCTTGCGAAGTTGATAAATCACTTCCACCAGCGCGTATTCGGGTATCGATTGAAGGCGGCTGTGGAATGCACGGTCGTTACGTTCAAAGTTGATTTTCTTGCCAACTTTGCCATCGAACAACTTTGCGGTGAGAAAGACTCGGCCGTTTACAGTTCTGACTGCGTTCGACCAGACTTGCTCGTGGTGGTTTCGCTCCACTTATCGCAGCACGGTCAGAGAGTGCAGGTCGTTCTGAATGCGAAATGCCTTGAATCGTCCTGGCGAGACATGTCCACTTCCGCGGTAATGCCGGTGATTGCGGCGAACATGCGAAGTCAGTCGCCGCTGCATCCACCGGCTGAGATCACCATCACCATGCGTCCGAGTCAATAAAATCGGCTTTTGCCACCTGACCAGCAATCGCTGCATAACCATTCCATCCGCTATTCCGTGACGGCGAAAATATGTTTGAGATCAGAATTGGTGTCGTGACAAACATTTTTGATTTGACGGCATTGAGTTGTGACAAACTCTCAAAGGGATTGAATCGATGAATTCCTAACGTTGTTTCATTTCCATGTCCTTGCGTTCCTCAAGCACGCAGATTTCTCGTTCCACGTTAAGAACGGTTAAGCTCTGCCTTTGATTGTCGAAACACGATGCTCAAAAACCGCCGCACGATCTGATGACCCTATGTCTAATTTCACCAAATCCTGGCAAACTCTTTTCTCCGCGAGCGGGAACACGCAGGATCGTGAAGACGTGCAACCACGCACCCGCGTTCTGGCATTTAATTTGGCTCTGTTCTGCTGTGTTCCGATCTATTTCACGATTTATCTGGCAATCGGCGCCCCAATGTGTGCTGGTATCGTGGCCGCTGCGGGTGTGTTGATCTTCTGCAATGTTCTGCTGTTGCAGTCCGGCTGTCCCGCAAAAATGTGCGGGCAAGCACTGACGTGCATCGGATGGTGTACTTATACGAGTTTGGCCAGCCTTAACGGAGGCCATAATTCACCGCCGGAGATCTGGCATGTGACGATACCCGTGTTTGCAATTGTTTTGACAGGTGTTCGCTCGGGAATATTGTGGTCCCTGGCCAGTGCCGCAACGATCATCGCTTTTTACGTGATGAGAATACAGGGAATCGAATTACCCAACGAACTGACGCCAACCGGACTCCAATTTCTGGAGTTTTCGGGATTGATGGGATTAATGAGCTTCATTCTTGTGCTCATGTTTTGTTTTACGCGTATTGAGAATATGGTCGGACAACTCACCAAGAAAGCATTGGAAAAGGCGGAGTCGGCCAGCCGAGCCAAAAGTGAGTTCCTGGCCAACATGAGCCACGAGATTCGCACTCCGATGACGGCAATACTCGGGTTTACAGACGTTTTGCGCGACGAGGGAAGCAAGGCTCTAGCGTCCGAGGAACGCAACAAGCTCCTCAATACGATCAAGAGCGCCGGCGAACACCTTTTAACGGTGATCAATGACATCTTGGATTTGTCCAAGATCGAGGCCAATAAGATGACCGTCGAGCAGATCAACACTCCGCTCGTCGGCGTACTGTGCGACATTGAGTCCATGATGCGTTCCCGGGCCACCGGGAAGGGGCTCGCGTTTGAAATCGTATTGTCGGCCCCAATACCCGAGTATGTCATTAGCGATCCGACGCGAGTTCGCCAGATCCTGGTGAACTTGGTTGGCAATAGCGTCAAATTTACCGAAGTGGGTAAGGTGACCGTGACTGCGTCGGTCGAAAAACGCGTCCGACAATCTTGGCTGTCGATCGAGGTCGCCGACACCGGACAGGGGATGACGGTTGAACAGTCGGAGCAATTATTCATCCCTTTCAGTCAAGCCGACGCGACAGTGACTCGCAAGTACGGTGGGACGGGTCTTGGTTTATCGATTTGCCGCCGTCTCGCCGCGCTGATGGGTGGCAACGTCACGCTCGTCAAAACGGAGCTTGGTTTCGGTTCGTGTTTTCGATTGGAACTTCCGATCGAATTTGTTTCCGGCACTGCGGTCGTGACTCGGCTGAACTCGATCCAAGCAAGCCCTGTTGACGTTTTTGCTGCTGGGTTGACGCTGACGGGTCGCATCCTGCTCGCCGAGGATGGGGAAGACAATCAGCTTTTGATTGGGTTACACCTTCGCAAAGCGGGGGCTGTATTGGACATCGCCGACAATGGACGGATCGCGTTGGCGATGCTCGAACAGGCTGAAATCGAGGGAAACCCCTACGACCTGTTGTTAACCGATATGCAGATGCCCGAGATCGATGGATACACTCTCGCCGCAACGTTGCGTGCCAGCGGTCGTCGTATTCCCATCATTGCGTTGACGGCGAATGCCATGGCGGAGGATCGGCGAAAATGCCTGGACGCGGGATGCGACGACTACGCCTCAAAGCCGATCAAAAAGGTGGCGCTCCTGGCGACCTGTGCGAAGTGGATGCAGGGCGTTGAGGGGTCGGCCACCCCAAGGCAACAGCCGATCAAGTTCGCGAGCAATACGCGAATCGCAAATTCGATCCAATTGTGATCCTCTTCACCCGGTTGGTGAATGATCCGGCGATTCGCCAACTGGTCGGCAAGTCTTTGACCGTGCTGAGGGTAAGTCTTCAAATTGCTTGAACAATAAAACATCGCTACGACGGCGCCTCATCGGCTTCTCAGGTCAAGGAAGACGGAGCCATAACTATGAACGTGATTATCTCAGCGATGCCACCGACGAGCACCGCACCGGCCGCGAGACCTAAATCGTCGCGACGAGTGACCGGTTTATTGCCAAATGGGCGAATCCCCGCGATCACGCAGGGGGGGGACCAAAAAAGCCCGCCAGGACAACGGCCTCGTCCCAATTCGATGCTTGGTGTTAACCAACCGCACGCAAAGACGGCTGCGACAGCATCGAGGATTGTGAGTATCTTCGCGACGTTGCGCATCTGAGGATTCCATCGACGACTGCCGAACGCCGCCGGATGTGTTTATGTTTTCTGCGGGTTATTGATCTCGTCCCTGATCACCGTCTTGATCCGTTGATCAATCCTCATCGAATGATCTTCGCGTCCGGCAACGATTTTTGGAGTTCGTCGAGTGCCTCATCCGAGAGCGACAAACGGTTGCGGCAAAGTACGCCCAGCTGTTTGAATTCGCGGAGTTCCTTTAGGCCCGCTTGCGTGATCCGGGTATCATTCAACAGCAACCTTGTCAGGTTCTCGACCTCGCTCAGATCCTTCAGTCCTGCATCGGTGATTTTGGTGAACGAGACGTTCAGCGATGTCAGGCGCTTCAATCCCTGCAGTTCTTTCAGGCCAGCGTCCGTAATCATTGTGTGCTGGAGGTCCCGCTGACGCTGCTCTCGGCATACCTGCTGCTCACAACGCCCCATAAATCGACTCCGCAGAAAATCATTGGGCCGATTCCCGCCGCAGGAGGATGAATCATGGGCGAGTTTTTCAATGGTTGGCATGGTGATGTTGGTGTTCACGGGGATTTGGACGGATGATCCAAATCGTCCACGGTTTTCAATAGTTTGGAAAAGTCCACAAATATAATCGTGGTGTCACCGTCGATGACGACACCATTCATGTCGTCCAGGCCTTTTGATGCATTCGGAAACACGTCCTGAAGAATGTCGAGCGGGACAATCGGAACTCCATTGTGAGTCTCGATCAAGAGTGTGTGTCCCTTTGCTTTTGGTAAATTGGTTTTGTAGTCAGTATTGAATGAAAGCCGTGCGATCCACCCCTTGCTCTTCGCCATTGCTGTTAGAGCCTGATAGTACGGAGCATTACCCACAAAATAGGCTTGTGGTACGAGCGAGCGGGCACTGGAAGTATCGATTGGCAACTGTGACGGGTCCAGTTTTGTGAAATAACTTCGAGTTTGGCTTTTCCACTCCTCCCACTGCAACGACAAGACCATTTCTTTGGGATCAACGCCCTTGTGGTACGCAAAACGGTTGCCTGGAAGAATTCGGGTTTTCGGAAAATAGTTCTCGTAAATGAGTTTTGCTCCTGGATCAAGGAGTGCCCAGTTTCCATCGACATAGACTTCTAAAAAGACATGTCCTGACCAAGTCTCTGGCTCTCGCCCCTGCTTGAAATCCCAGATCCACGACGTGTCCATCGTCTTGACCCAAACGGTCGGGATCCCCGCACCTTTTAAGAGGACGCCACAGAAGATTGCTTGATCAGCGCAGCTTGCGTAGCACCTCTCGCCAATAACGTCATCGTAGTTTCGCCATTCGTATGCCTTTTTGGGATCGCACTTGAGATTGCCGTCCATCCACTCCAGGACCCGTCGGATGGTGGCCCGTCCATCGTGACCTTTGAGCTGATCTGCCTGCTTCAAGATCTTCTCGATGTTCCCCAGTGTGCTTGGGATTTCGACGTATGACTTGGGAGATGAATAATTGATCGAGTCAACAGTTGGCTCTGATGCCGATAGAAAGCTTCCAACTGCAATGACAACAGAAAAAATGCTAATCAAACGAACGATCAAAGTTCTCATGATGTGTACCTGACGTGTTCGGGTGTTCTCAAAAGACCGATCGCGATGGGTCCAAAAAAGGGAATCACCACGTCGATCAGGCGTACGCGATTGATCTGTTGGCGAAGCGACATGGTTTGCCGTTTGGGTTTTGGCGACTTCAATAGGGCGGCTTGCCCACTGGAAGAATGGTTCAGGCGTGCTCCGTTTCATTCGGCGGAAAACAGTGCGGGAAGGCCCATCTTCGTCCAGTCAGATCAAGTTCAAGCATCGAGCATTTGGAAGAGCCGTGATTGACGAGTAAAAGACATTCTGACATCGTATCGGCGAGCGAATCTGACACGCAAGACCACCGGTCTTGTCGGTGGACTGCTGTGTGGGACGCATGGCTGGGGTGGGCGCGAGAATGCACCCGGTTCGTTGTCCGGGTTGGTCAACCAATGTTCTCAACGAATTGCCGGTCCTTCAGACCTTGCTGATTCGCGCCGGGGCGAGTCCCCAGCCGGTTGGGCTGGGCTCTGGGAAGATTGCCCCCTTGGGCCGGAAGAGGGCCTTTTGTCGAGCCGTATTCTGCCGGTCCCCTTTGACTCGACTCGTGCCAGACGACATCATTCTTCGATCAGTCCTGCCGCGACGAAAGAACCCTTGAAACACAAAGCATGCCCAACTACTTCAAACCGTGGCGACGAAAGATCGGCGTGGTGACGCTGGTGACCGCTTGCGCGTTCGCAGCGGGGTGGGTGAGGAGCGATATTTACGCAGACAATGCGTACATATCCGACTTCCTTTTGATGTCACTTCGGGGTGGGTTGTACTGTTTTTATGCGAACGAAGCACTGCCGATCCAGACCATTTACTTTTATTCAGATTCAGCTTCGCCGCTAAGAACCACAGATCCTTTGCGGCACTCCGACTTTCGAGGTGCGTGGAATTTCAAATGTTTCGGATTTGGGTATGGAATCGTGGATAACGGAGGATTCTGCCGCGTTCCCTACTGGTCAATCGTCATCCCGCTGACCCTACTCTCGGCGCACCTGCTGCTCAGCAAGCCACGAGTGAAATCCGAAAAACAGACCGCCGACTCTTTGCGTTAGTGCCATTCGCTCGTTGGGCTGGGCCATGGGAGTGGCTGGCCCCTCGGGCCGGAAGAGGGTCGTTTGTCGAGCCGTATTCGGCTTGTCCCCTTTGACTCAACGTGGTGATTGCGGATTATTGGCTGGTCGTTTGGATTCTGGCTCGGTTGGGACAACGCCAAAGTCATTGACTCGCGTTTTTGTTGAGAAATTTCTCCTGAAACGAAGATTCCGAAAGAAAATCCTGCATCGTGAGAGACATATCTCTGGAGACGGAATTCTTCCACCAATCCTGCTGGGTGAAATGGGGCATCGAAAATCGTGAACGGCCCAATCGAATCGACGGAATCGACAGATCTGCGTCACGTGGTCGACGTGACGGGCTCAGGTGCCAGTGCTGCCGAGTCGGGGGCGAAACTGTTGGGTGATTTCGTCGAACGACGTGATCAACAGGCCTTCACTCGTCTGGTTCAGCTGTATGGTCAGATGGTGTTTGGCGTCTGTCGCCGCATCGTGGCCGGTCATCACGATGCCGAGGATGCCTTCCAGGCCACGTTCTTGATTCTCGCGCAAGAGGCCGGGCACATCAAAAATCACCGGGCGTTGGCCAGTTGGTTATTCCGGGTGGCCTATCAGGTTTCGTTGCGGAAGAGAACGGCGATTCGCAGGCGTCAATCCCAGGAACAAACGATGGAGGAAAGGCACGAACCGATGGTGGTTGACTCCAGCGTCTGGTCTGATTTGGAATCGATTGTGGATCGCGAGTTAAACAATCTCGCCGAGAAGTACCGTCTGCCGGTGTTGCTGTGCGACCTGGGGGGAAGCACGCTGAAGGAAGCGGCGGCGGAACTTGGGTGGTCGCCGGGGACATTGTCGACTCGGCTCACCAAAGCGAGGACCTTGCTGGCCAGGCGTTTGTCGCAGCAAGGGATCGTCCTGTCGACAGCGACTCTCGCCGTGTTGCTTTCGCAGAATGCCGCGTCGGCGGCCGTGCCGGCATCACTCGTCGCTTCCACATTGGAAGCGACCGGTGCGGTCATCGCCGGCAATGTGACCCCGTCGGGGCTGGCCGCTTCCAAGTTATTCGCGCTGGCCCAGCCGACGGTCAAAGCGATCGTGCTGTCGCAGCTGAAATTCGTCGGGCCGCTATTGATCGTGTTGATTGCGGTGGCTGGGATTGGACTGCAAGCACGGCGCGCGAAGCCGGAACCACTGGCTGCGGCGAATCTTGAACTAGGACCGGCCGTCATTCCTGGCCTGCAACTTCCCCCCGAGGTCCGGCAGGCTCTCGAGGAAAACGCGGCTCAGTTGAACCCCATTGACATCACCTTTACGGAGCAATTGAAAAGTCCCTTTTCGGAAGACGAAACGCTGGCGAAGCTGAAATTGACTCGTGAGGGTTATGGCGTCTTCAGTCAGGAACCGTTGCTCGTCGTCACACCACGTCATTTTGCCTGGAGCGGCGATCAGGTTTATATGAGCGAACTTCGTCAGACACGGGAGAGCGACGCGTGTCGCTTGGAATACAGCACGAACGGAACGTTCGGTTATCAGGGAGCGACTCGCGATCAGAGTGACGATCCTTTTAACGGGGAACGTCTGGAAATTTTTCGCAATTCGAATTTGAACGCGCGGAAGGATTTGTGGCTGTGGTGTCGAGCGGTGTGGGTGCACTATTTCGCGGAAGGATATGCGGGATTCGTCGTCAACTGGGATGCGAATCCCACGTTTCAATTGGAATCCTCGGTGTTGGCGTCGCTCAGGAAACCGGGTGGTACGCTGGTGGCTCTTTCCAACGCGACCATCGACGGCCGATCCACATTGAAGGTCGAGATACTGATCGACAATATGCATAAGAAATTTGCCGAGATGGCTGACACTCGCAGGAAATCGGACAACGCGTCCGCAGATCTTCCGGCAGATGTTCGTGAACGCCAGGGCGAAATCAATCAGTTGCTGCTGAAAGCCCCGTCGAAGATCCGCGTGATTTATTACCTCGATCCCGAACTGCACTACGCCGTCAGGCAGCGGGAAGAATATTTTGATCCGGACAAGTTGCTGCTGCGCTGCAAGTGCGAAGGCTTTGAGAAATTGGACGATCGTGAGGTGTGGTTACCGCGGAAATACGAAGTGACCTATCACACCAATGAGATATTCTCCATGGATTATAATCTGACAGCGACGTTCTTGAAGAAGTGCGTGACCGTGACGTCACTCAACGGAAAGCCCGCAGCGGATGATTTGTTCACGCTCGACTATCGGCGCCCGAATGCTCTGATCGTCGACAAGACTGATCCTGATGAGGTTTCCGAAGCGGGAGCGGTCATTCGCCAGGGGCTCGATTTCAGTTATTCCGTGGGCAACACGGCGGAAGAGACCGAGCGAAATCGGTTGACCGCACGCCGCGCTGCCGAAGCCATGCGAAAAGTCGGACCGGCTCCCGCGACACTATTTAACACGGTGGTCCCGGCCGACAAGGCGGTCAGCCCGGCAGGCAATGTGGCTGCCAGGTCGCCCAAACGATGGCGTTTGCAGTGGTTCATCGTCGTCAATGTCGCGATCCTGGCCGCGATCGGAGCGGTCTTCGCGGCTCGACGCCTTTTTCGGTCGTGACGATCGGAGAAGCAAAAAGTGCCGGGCCAACCAACAGACCGACTGTTCGCGTGAGAACTGAATGTCGCTGGTCGGTTGGGTTACCGTTACCGGACCCGTCTGATGACAGGCGGCTTGATACGGCCAGGGATTGAATGCCGGACTTGGCACGGCATTCACAACCGCTTGCCCATGCTGACCCGCTCTTCTACGGAAAAGCCCAACTTCTCGTAAAACGCGACGACGCCTTGATTCGTGGCCCGTACCTGGAGATTGATTTTTGTGCAGCCGATGTCTCGCAGTCTTTTTTCCGCCTCAAGCATGAGGGCTCGGCCGAAGCCTTTCCCACGCTGTGTTGCCGCCACGGCGACCAGATGGACCCAGCCTCGATGTCCGTCAAATCCTCCCATGACCGTGGCGACGATTTGTCCATTCAAGTCGCCTACAAGAAACAGGTCGCGTTGGACTGTCAATTTGAGGTCGATATCTGCCTTCGGAACGTTCCAAGGAGGATTGTTGGGGAAGACCTCGCGCCAAAGTTGGACCACTTGTTCTTCATCTGATTCGAGATAGGCTCGGATGGTGAAATCCAATGGCGTCATGTTGTCGCACCTTTGCCCGGTGTCCTTTTGTGAGTTATGAAACACGAGTGCTTCTGTCGTGGAAGGATAACTGTCAAATTGAGTCAGCTCAATCTGCGTGAAAACCAAAAGTGGATAGGGAATTGAAGGTGACGTGATGGATGACGTTCCCCGATCAAGGCGAATGGCCTGTCGGTCGGATCGTCTTGATTCACGGCGGATCGAGTCCCCAGCCCGTCGGGAAACGGGAATGATCGGCCCGGTGGGCCGGAGGAGGGGCTTTGCGATGCGGCGTCACTGGGGGTGTTGTGTGACCGGCGACGCGGGTGAATTTCGCGGGACGGCCGGAGTTCTCATCCGTAGGCCGGCCTGATCAGGATCACGATTTGATCCTGATTTTTCCCGCTCGCAAGGCCGTGAGCGGATCAATGAGGGCTGTCGTTGATGGACTTGCCCCCTGATCACCGGCCCATTTCATTCGTCGTCTTGCCGAGACTAGACCGGCTTGACGTTTTCAGCGCACGGACCTTTCTGTCCCATACCTTCGGTGTAGGTGACCTTCTGGCCGGCCGTCAATTGATTGAATTCGACCCCTTGGACGGCAGAAGAGTGGAAGAACAGGTCTTTGCCGCTCATTGTCGTAATGAACCCGAATCCCTTGTCCAAAACCTTCTTGATGATACCTTCGGCCATGTCTGCATTCCTCGCAATGACTGTTTGGATGGGACGTTCGTCGGCGTACAATGCCAATTCACTTCCATCAATTGATCGCGGACATCATATCACGTCCACGCGGGGATGGCGCGGATGGACGAAAAAGTGGCGTAAGACAAATGAAAAAGGGTAAGTCCAAGGGGCGGGGCCAATTCGGCCGGCTTGACTCGATTTTCGGCCATGAATGGCTCATTTTCCCGGTTGGCCCGGGGTTTGACGGGTAATTGCCAACTCAGTGCGAAAATGGGGCTCGCCGGGTGGAAACGTGGTATTGTCCGTTGGCGGCGAGTAGGCTGACCGGGGCCGTAGTAAGACATTCTGCGGTCAAGCGCGTGTTCGTCCGCAGCAAGAATCCCTTCCTGATTTGGTCACCTCTTCGGGGATCCGCCAATGACACAAGACTCAACCTCCGGCGTTTGCAAGTCATCCGGCTATTGCCAAAGGATGGCGTTCTTCTCGATCGTCTGGATTGTGTTCTGGGGAATTGGACAGCTTGTGATTGTGGGGTACATGCATCGTGACAACAATTATGGCCTGCGTCCTGGGGACTACAGCGTTCGCACGATGGATGCCGTCGAATTTGCCAGACTCACGCCCGAGCAGCAGATCGGATGGGATTCGATTTCGGGTTCCGACAAGTACGTCTTAGTCTATGTCAAGAACCCGTTCGTGTTCTCGCAAGTGAGCCCGCAATTGATCATGAACATGATCTTCGCGATGCTCGCCTTGTTCTGGTATGTGCGTGGTCACGGATTGCCGACACTGGTCGTCAATCCCATTCCGAAAGTGAATTCGGGCGTGCCCCACTCCGGCTAACAATTGCCAGCACCCGTTTCTCAGGACAAGTCACAGGGGGCCGATCCCAATTGTCCGGCCCCCCCGATCGGAATTTCGCTGGCGGGCCTCTTCCTGCGTCATTCCACCACCTATAATGTGATCGTTTACAGGCGTCACGTGAGCGATGGGATGGTGGATGTGAATGCATTAGGGGTCGAACAGAATTCCATGGGCTGGCGGTTCGACAATAGTTACTCGCGGCTGCCTGAGATATTTTTCGCTCCGGCGAAGCCGGCCCCCTTCGGCGCACCGCGGTTGGCGATTCTCAATCAACGATTGGCGAAAGAACTGGGGCTGGATTTCGATCGGATGTCGCCCGAGGCCGTGGCCTCGCTGTTTGCCGGCCAGGATCTGCCCAGTGGTTCCCAACCGATCGCTCAGGGGTATGCCGGGCATCAGTATGGCAACTTCACGATGCTGGGTGACGGCCGCGCCATCCTGCTGGGTGAACACCGTTTGCCGTCGGGCCAGTTGGTCGACATCCAATTGAAGGGGGCAGGGCCGACGCCGTTTTCGCGTCGCGGCGATGGACTGGCCGCACTCGGGCCGATGCTGCGGGAGTACATCATTAGTGAAGCGATGTTCGCCCTCGGCATTCCGACCACGCGAAGCCTGGCCGTCGTCACGACCGGCGAAGCGGTCTTCCGACAGACCCGGCTGCAAGGGGCGATCCTGACTCGTGTCGCCGCCAGCCACATTCGGGTCGGGACGTTCGAGTACGTGTCGGCCCGGCAGGACGAAGCCAATCTGCGACTGCTGGCGGACTATACGATCAACCGTCACTATCCAGATTTGGTCGACTTGCCGGACAAGTATTTGAAGTTCCTGCGTGCGGTCATCGACCGACAAGCCTCGCTGATCGCCCGCTGGCAACTCGTTGGTTTCATTCACGGGGTAATGAATACAGACAACATGGCGATTTCCGGCGAGACGATTGACTATGGCCCCTGTGCGTTTATGAATGCCTACCATCCAGACACGGTCTTCAGTTCGATCGACCACGCCGGCCGATACGCCTATGGAAATCAACCGGCCATTGCGCAGTGGAATCTGGCTCGTTTCGCTGAGACTCTGTTGCCGCTGATTGCTCCTGAGCAGAAGGAGGCGATTGCCATGGCGACCGAGGTACTCAACCAATATCCGGCTCTGTTCGAGCAGTATTGGCTGGCGGGGATGAGGGCCAAGCTGGGCCTTTTGAATGAAGAGGCCGGGGATCTCGAGTTGGTGCAGTCGCTGCTGGACTGGATGCAGCAAGCCGCGGCCGATTTTACCAATACGTTCCGCGATCTGTCGGCGGATGAGTTGCCGAGCGGAGACCGGTATGAAGATCCTGACTTCCGGGCGTGGCATTCGCGATGGCAGCTGCGCCGGGGTCGAGAGAGCCGGCCGAGCACGTTAGCTCATGCCGCGATGCGGGGCGTGAATCCGGCGGTCATTCCCCGGAATCACCGGGTTGAGGAAGCACTTGCCGCCGCAGAGGACCACGACGACCTGTCGGTGTTGCACCGTCTGCTGGCTGCGCTGGCGACGCCTTATGAAGCGCGGGCCGATAACGTCCCGTATCAAGAGCCTCCGGCTGATGAGTGCGGTTACCGAACATTCTGTGGAACATAGCCAATCGGGCGCAGGACCAGTTCGGTCTTGTTACAACGGAAGCTCTTCGTTGCTGATGCGGTCGGTTCCCTCAGCAGCTGAGAATTCTCGGAATCTTCCAGAACGCTCCCGGAGATCGGAATGAAGAAGTCTTTGAAGTCCTTACGCGTTGTTCCCGTTCTCGTTCAGGCGGTCTTGGTTGCTGTTTGGCTGACCTGTGTGAGCTCAGCAACCGCGGTGGCGAGTTCACCCTATACGAACGTCGTTGTCATTCTGGCGGATGATTTGGGCTATGGAGACCTGGGTTGTTATGGCCATCCCCAATTTCGGACGCCGCACCTGGACACGATGGCGGTCGAAGGGGTGCATTTCACACAGTTCAATACGCCGGCCCCTTTCTGTGCGCCGACTCGTGCGTCATTGCTGACGGGGCGATATCCAGCGCGTTGTGGACTGATGACGAACCCGTCGCCGGATTCGACACCGACCGCCGATGCGGCTCATTTGCCGGAAAGCGAGCGGCTGTTACCTGAGATTCTGCGCGATGCCGGCTATGCGACTGGAATGATCGGCAAATGGCATCTGGGGCATCGCGAAGTTGGTTGGTGGCCGGCCGCGCGGGGCTTCGATCGCTTTCTTGGAATTCTCTACAGCAACGACATGCGGCCAGTCCGTCTGATCGATGGCCAGAAGGAGGTCGAATATCCGGTCGTGCAAGCCACTCTCACCAAACGCTACACGGAACAGGCACTTGAATTCATCGAGCGTCATCGCGATCGACCGTTCTTTCTGTACCTGGCGCATGCGATGCCTCATCGGCCTCTGGCCTGTTCCGAGGACTTTTATCACAAAAGTGGGGCAGGCTTGTACGGCGATGTCATCAGCGAGCTTGATTGGAGCGTCGGACAGGTGATGGCGAAGCTCAAGGCGGCTGGTTGCGACGACAAGACGTTGGTGATCTTTACGAGTGATAACGGCGCGTACTACGGGGGCAGCAGCGGAGCACTTCGCGGCATGAAGGGAACCGCCTGGGAGGGGGGATTCCGTGTTCCGTGCATTTTGCGGTGGCCGGGGCGACTGCCGGCCGGCAAAACGAGCGATGGTCTGGGCACCACGATGGATCTGTTCTCCACGGTGCTTGCTGCGGCGGGAACAAAATCGCCGAGTGATCGTGTCATCGACGGCCGCGATTTGCTGCCGCTTCTCACGGGAGGGACGGTTGATTCCGAGCGAATCATCTTTGGTCAGGGACGCACGGAGCTGGCGACGGCTCGAGACGCACGCTGGAAGTTGCATCTCCTGGCGCAAGCCAACGCGCCCCAACCGAAAGATCCGTCGCAGCCGAAACCTGAAGCGCCTCGTGTTGGCAAACGCGATCCCGATGGCGTCACGCTACTCGCACCGTACGACCAGCCACCGAGAGAAGTGTATCCGGGCCTGCGGACGGGAGACGAAACGAAAGAACTGTCCTTGTTTGATCTCGTAGATGATCCGGGTGAACAACACAACGTGGCAGACCAGCATCCCGAGATCGTCGCCAGACTGCGAGCTGCTTTTGAAACCGCGAAGCAGGCTTTTGCTGCTGATCAGTAGTTTGTCAGGCACACCAGTGATTTGATTCCAGCCACAGTCAGGGTGTCGAGAAGGGCCTTGAGGGGGACGATCATGGACCGGGGTCATGTTCCAGCTGGTCCGGCCACCCGGAACAACCTGGTCCACAGATCGGCAGTTCGGATTGCGCTAGCCCGACTTCCGCAGTTGGATTGAAAAACATCATGGCATTCTGAAAATTAGTGCCATTTTTCTCACTACATTTTCCTCTGGATTATTTTTGAGGGTAGTCGGAGCTTCAGTTTTTCAAGCAGAATCTTTTGGTGGT
>CAIQIR010000076.1 GCA_903871875.1 uncultured Schlesneria sp. | reverse complement strand
GCTTTATTTCGTTCTGGCCGGTGGCCAGTGAATGGTATCAGTCGGTCCGCGGTTCGAAGGCGTGGCGCTGGTCGACCGCCGCGGCCTTCCTGCCACCGGTGTTGGCGGTGCTGGCGGTTACCGTGCATCTGATCTGGCCGATCCCGCTGGTTCCCATCCGTGGTGATCGCGTTTATCGACAGATCGCTCTGAACGAAGCGACGCGAGTTGTGGCCGATGAAATTCGCAAACTGGGTGAGCCACTACCGGTCTACGCCGATTCGTACCAGATGACGTCCCTGTTGCGGTTTCAATCGCTGGGCGTCAATCAGATCGACGGCCTGACGCGACCCAGCCATTTCACGCGGCCGCCCCGACGATTGACCGACGTCAACCGAGCCTACGTCGTCACCGAGAATCCGTTGCCGCCAGAATTCTGTAAAGGGTTTCCGCCCCCCGAATTGGTGGCGACGGTTCCCGTCGACTATCGCGGAGTGACCGATCGGACCTTCCGTGTCTGGCGCTATTCCAGGTAACGCGTGGGCGTGGCCCGCATCCCTGCGAGGTGAAAGTCCCTCGCGCCATCTGAGGGGAGAACGAACCGCTCCCCGACTCGTCCCCTGCATCAACTCGCGTCGACGGCCTGCATGCGTCGGAGTTCTTCGTCCTGAAACCGCCGCGAGATATTGCGCACATTGAAACCCAGGACAAATACGCCCACGAGTCCCAGCATTAACAAGGGATAGTAGACGTGATACGGCTGACCCACGCTGATGGCGACGATTCCGGCGACCAACGAAATGCCACTGATGGCGATTCCCATCAGGCACAAGATCAGGGTGAAGGTCCGTGATTTGATCAAGGCGCAAGACAGGCCAATCAGTCCGCCCAGGATGCCGAACACCGTTCCGATGATGCCACCGACCCAGCCGCTTTGTTGATTGGTCCACCATTGCCCGGAGGAACTGACCGAGGCCACAACCAAAGGCTGCGAGACCACCACTTTTCCTTCCCCCGGCAGGACGATGTTAAGAAACAATCGTCGAGGCTTCATGCCGGGATTCGCATGAAAGGGAAGTTCAAATTCTCGCCAGTCACTGGTGCCGGTCAGTTTCTTCATTGGACCCCATTCGGCCAGGCCTCGGCTGAAATAGATTCCCTGGTCACCAAAATCGTTCCACAGTTCCAGATAGCCGTCGCCCACGACACCGTCATATTTGACGCGACCACGGACGACATAGTCGTGCGACGTGACGCCAGGTTCGTTGCACACGATCAACTCGGACGTGCTGCCGGCTTTCGTCCCCACGACTTCGACGGCCTGTTCCCCCTTGGGGCCTTTCACCGTCGTGGCCTGTGGGCCGATCGTAGGGATGGGCTGAAACTCCAGCGGTACGGCGGCATCATTCGCCAGAATCGTGCCGGTGGACAGAATCAAAGTCAGGATCGACAGAGCGAGAGATCGCATGAGACTTCTCCGATTCTTTACGGTGCGCAGCAAGCAGGGTCTTCAGCGTGGGCAGATCAATCTTGCCGTCGACATGCAACGCGCGCAACGTACGCTCAAAGTTGCTCATCGACCGCTGGCTGTCGAAGACCTGGATTTTGGCAATCAACCGATCCAGCCGCAGTCGCACAGTGGGGTACGAAATGCCGTACGCCTGTGCCAATTCCTTCAGCGAACCAGAAGCGAGCACAAACCGCTTGAGGAAAGCCAAGTCTTCTTCGTCCAGCAATTGAATCCACGGCGCTGAGTTCATGGTTGAATAATATTAAACTTGACTTTTCAATTGTTCAACATTAAATTCGCTTTTTTTTCGTTTTCGTAAACAAATGAGGCTTTGCATCCAAAGTCCAGTTTGCTCCCAAAGTCGACGGGCTGCTCCTAAAGTCGGTGCCGCTTGGCGACTTTTCCCGTTTATTCAAATTCCGGCCGCTTGCGACCACTGTCCCTGTCGTGTTTTGTTCGGAAAGTCGGTCGAACTTTCCCGTCGTAATCCGCGTCTAACTGGAGTTGATTGATTCGTCGGGTTCTGCGTGGTCTGATTTCCCCTGATTCACAACCAGGAGAAATCGCATGTCGGACGAACGTTCAAATGATGACCAGAAAACAATTGAAACCAATCGACTGTATTGCGTTGATCTTTACACTCATAACGATGAGGAGGTGCTAAAAAAACTAAACACTCCTGAACTGAAGCAGCCAGTTTTGGACTTACCCACGAAATGTGGGCGCGGGGAAAAGCGAGTATGCTTAACCCCAAGGAGCCCCAAGAATGTCCGAACGTCGCAAACACACGCCCGAGTTTAAACGCGAAGCCTTGAGTTTAGTGATCGATCAGCAGTTGTCG
>CAIQIR010000075.1 GCA_903871875.1 uncultured Schlesneria sp. | reverse complement strand
TACCTGCATGGCGAAAAGGTGGCATTCGGATTGCTGACGCAACTTGTGCTGGAGGGACAGCCTCGTTCGGTGCTGCTTCGAGTGCTCGGGTTCGCAACCGAGGTTGGACTGCCGATCACACTGGCCGACATCGGCCTGACGGAGTTGCCAAAAGAAGTCCTGCAAAAGATCGCTGTTCGTGCCACCGCCGAGAACGATACGATTCACAATGAGCCGTTTGAAGTGCGACCCGATATGGTCGCCGATGCGATCATGGCGGCAGATGCGATGGGGCGAGCGTGGAAGAAGGATCACTGCCCGCAGTAGGAAATGGTCTGAATCAAGTCGCCCGATTGACTTTCCAGCTAAGAGGTCCGTCAAACAACGGAGTCGAACCCAGTTTGTTGAGAGTCGTGCGCGTTTTTCGGTTCATGGAATCAACTCGCGGAGACTATCTGGAACTGGATCTACGGTGAAAGCTGAAAGATCCTGCTCAGTTCGGCACCAGTGCGAGCACCCGCAGCGGACTTCCTGAACCACTCTTGATCTTCAGGGGCGCCGAAAGGATCAGGGCGCCGGTCGGAGGTAATTGGTCAAGATTCCTCAGGCATTGTAGACCATACCGGTTAGCGCCGTGCATCAGGGTATGACAGGGATATGGAACCGGCCAATGACAAGACTGTCCCGCGTCGGTGTTGATCGTTTCGACAGCAAAACCATGAACATCGCGCTTGTGGATCAGCCATTCCACCGCATCCTGAGTCGGCCCCGGAGTATGGGCTCCATCTTCCTGCAAGTTCAGGAAGGAAGACGGGTCGCTGATGCGATTGGACCAGTCGGTACGAAATACAAGCCATGCTCCGGCTTGAATTCGCCCATTCCTAGCTTCCCATTCTTCGAGGAATTCGACGGTCAATAGCCAATCCGGATTGGCTGCCACCTCGCCGCTGGCATCCACCACAGCCGCCGGGGCAATGAAGTTCCTGCACTCGATTGTGTCCACGGTGTTGTTGGAGTGGTCCTTGCCTGTTATCCAGTGAGCAGGCGCGTCAAAATGGGTGCCAGTATGCTCGCCGCACGAAAAGTTATTCCAATACCAACCCGGTCCGGCTTGGTCATATTTGGAAATGGGCTCCAGCTCGAACGGCCAGACCTGGCCAAACTGAGGAGGCAGCACCAAGGTTGGAAACTCGGGTGAAAGCGTGTGCGTAAGATCAACGATGCTTATGCCGCCCGCATTGACTGCGTCAGAGAAAGCCACCAGTGGATGTTTCATTTTCTGATAACTCTTTCGCTGTGGTTCCCGGGTGTTGATTTTTTTACCTGGTTTGAAACGAGGTTTTGCAGCGGTGTGGCTGCAGCGTACCGGCGCACCTGGTCGCTGGCAAAACGATACGCGCGCAGCCGCCAACTCACCACCGCGCCGGCCACGTGGGGTGTAATCAAAAGGTTGGGAGCCTGCCATAGAGGATGACCATGCGGAAGCGGTTCGGGGTCTGTCACGTCCAGAGCCGCCCGGAGTCGTCGCTGTTGGAGCGCCGCCAGCAATGCCGCGGTATCAACCACCGGGCCACGCGAGGCGTTCACAAGGATCGAACCGGGTTTCATGCCCGCCAGAAATTCAGCATCGACCATATGCTCCGTCTCTGGCGTGAGCGGAAGAAGCAAGACCACGGCGTCCGCCTCGGCCAACCAGTTAGGCAGGGCTTCCATCGTCTCAGTATCCGGCCGCTGGTGACGGGCAATTCCGACCACGCGAATGCCGAAAGGCGCAAGCCGGGCGGCGACTGCCCGCCCAATCGAACCGTAGCCAAGAATCACCACGGTCCCCCCCTCGAACGTGTCGATGGGTCCTATGGACGAGGGGCCCGTGGCCGTAACATCATTCAAGTTCATGTCCCACTCACCACGCCGCTGGAGTTCCAACATGTCCGGCAGACGACGGCGCATGGCAAGTAGCACCGCCACCACCCACTCTGAAACGGCGGCATCGTGCACACCACTCGCGTTGTAGACCGCTACACTCTCTGGCAAGTGGGGCAACAACCAATCCACTCCGGCATTGAGCGACAGGACGGCTTGCAGCCCGGGCAGGGCGTCGATGAACGCTGGCAGCTCGGGTGCGTGCTGCATTCCCAAGACAGCGAGTTCCACATCCGGTTCGGGGGAGTTGACAACCTTGATCCCTTCGGACAGAGGCTCGAAGACGTGGTGGTAGGCATTCTCTGGAACGAATATTTTCAGCTTCGTCATTATAAAGATCAAATCCACTCAATGGTGATAGTCATTTTTTCTGGATGGCTTTTCCGATTGCGTGCTGGATGAGTTGGTTCGACGGAAGGCCGGGATCGCGCACTTTGGCGGCACTCTCGCGGCCGGCCACCGGAAGCTGGCTCGAATCAAGCAGACCCAGCTGAACTAGCACAGATGCTTGATCCCAGTAAATGTGCTCGTGCGAAACCTTGCCTTCCCGGAATCCGATTATCGCCACCAACGCCACCTCGACCCGTTTGCCTGTCGGCGCAATGCCAGGCAGCATCCAATCCATCGGCACGGTATGGGTGAACTCAAAAATCATCTCGTCCACAATTTGCGTTTCCCCAATGGTCCGGGAAATCGGCGTGGTCTTCGTGTCCGGCGGCATCTGGGGGATGAAGAAACGGGTGTAGAAATCCCGAATGTCCTTCAAGCCCTGCCCGCCGGTCATCGTCGGCACGTGATTGACGTGTCCGCCCTCCACCATGGTCGCCATCGTGTCATCCACGCTCTTGGTCGCAAACTCGCACTTCATGTGCTCCTCCCAGACCGCCGTGAGTTTCTGCTGGGCGGTTGAGAGGGTTGAATCCGGCCTGGCGGCTGCGTCTTCGACTTTGTGTTCGTGCGTATTCATATGTGTTTTCTTAAAGTTCTCTGATATCGGCATGGTGCATGAAGCGAATGCTGCAACGCTGCCAGCTTCCGCTCGTAGAGCATGCCGGGGCGTTGCGAGGGGTGGAGTGCTCCTTCAAGCTGGGTCCGTCACCTGCGCACCGCTCAAAAACCGATTTCTGATAATTGAGTCGGTTCAAGTCGCTTGCTTCCGTTGATTCGGTGCCGGAATTCTGACACCGCTTGATAGATCACTCGCCGCGCGCGGTTAATTGAGCCCAGCGGCTGGTGTTCGGGGAGCGAGTGCCAAGGAGTGAACGACAATCGTTCCGCCTGATTCAGGTTCTGAACAGCAGAAATATCTTGTTGGGGAATTCGAATCAGGGCGACGCGTTGAAAGGGAGCATCGACTTCTTTCCATTCGACAAGAGAATCTTCGACCGGCATAGTGCGGAAATCCGCCTGGATCTGCACCAAGAATTCAAAATAGACATCTTCCTTGCCGACTTGCTGGATCATCGCCTCACGCAAGTAATTGGGTCCCATTTTTTCTGGCGCGGTATTACTGCTGTTGACGATTGGTCGAGCGGAAAACTTGATCGCGTGTGGCCCGAGCTTGTACGGGGTTTCACTCCAGTAACGAACGTGAAGCGGATTATGAAAGGGTTGGTGACTCAGTTTGTTGGCGGCTTCCGCCACTTCAGGGTAATGTTTAAAGAAGGCAAGATGTTTTCCCGTCGCCGAAGCTTGCGTGAAGTCGTCATAGACCTTGAGGCTGGGTACGAAAAAGGTGGGATAGTTAATCATGACAAAATCCTGCGTCATCGCATTCTGTTCCTGTTCGATGATCTTTCGGCCGGGGACACCCAGCAATTTGATCGCCATTCCATGCCCTTGCGGAACCGTATCTGGCTGCACATCGACTCCCCCCGCCGAGAAACGAACAACCGCATTCAGCGTCGCAGGCTTGGCAAATACGCCATACCGAAGTGGGGCGGGAATACCGTCTCCGACGATGAACTGGGCCTGCACCAAGCCATGTGTTTTTGGATGGGCATCGCGCAAGACGGTCCCTTTGCCAGCGGGATATTGGACGGCCAGTCGGTCGAGAGTCTGCTGACGAATCGATTCAATTAACTCGACTTCGCCCGATTCGATTGACTCTTCACCCAGAGCGGGGGCGGGTTGTTTGCCTGGTCCTTCGGCATGCAATACCGCAACCGCTTTTCTATCCCCACTATGATTGGCCCCAGTGTAGCCGGATGCGTTATTGGAAAGCTTGTGAAAAAACGACGGATCCTTCCAGGCTTCAACCGGATCTTTGGGGCCGCCATAGGGGGTAATCTGTCCCTCTTCCGTGGGTATCGATTTCAGATACTCGATTATGGCCCATCGCTCGTCGTCGCTCAGCAATCGGCCGATAATTCCTTTCCCGCGAGGTCCCGCTTCGAAGGAATGGCCCAGGTTCGAATTTCCGACAAGCTTGGTGTCAAACAGAAACTGCCCCGATTTTCCTGACGTATCGACTCCCACCTTCACAGGATCAAACTCGGTGCCGATGAAAAAGGTTTTCGAACGATCTTTGGCAGGAGTAAGTAACTCGTACAGGTTGGGGACCGACCCATTATGCAGATAAGGAGGAACTGCCCAGATCCCATCTCGAGGCCCCGCTTTATACGCGGGTTGAGCTGGCAACGGTTCGTCGGGATCACGAAAGCCTCGGGCATCTTCGAGTTGCTGTTTCGTCCACGTCAATTTCGACAACGCTTTATGCATCGTATGCGTTTTGGCGGTATTCATTAATATTGCAAACGGCACCACCTCCTTTCCCTCGAATGGAGGAGGAAGGTAATCGCGGAGTCGTCCCGATAAATAGGACGGCTTTCTATCAAATTGGGGCGTATTGAATTGGAGAGGATCGGTGGCAACGACATCATGTGGAACAATCGCATTTTCAATAAAACGCTTGCCCTGCAATTTTGGCTCACTCCAGCGATGAGGCCAGACCGAATGACATTCTGAACAATTAGCGGCAAACAGCCGCTGACCAAGAGCCGCCTTTTCACGGTCGATTTTCCCAAGGATTTGCTCAGGCCATTTGGGTGGCGCTAGTCTTCGCAGCAATTCTTCGATTTCTTGTTGACCGCTGAGGTCCATGGTCGAGTCAAACAGCCCTTCTTCAGGGGTCTTTGAATGGAGGTCAACTTTGATGAAAACCCCCATAGATTCTGTTGCGTTTCGATCCAGAGGATTGGCGGCAACCCCCGTCCACTGGACCCAGGCCGATTGTGGTGCGTTCCACATGAATGGGGGCTTGGCAGGAACCAAATTGGCAGTCCAGTTTTCGGGAACAGCGAGCGCCGAACTCAGCACCCGATTATGGATTTGCGTTAGCGCATCGATGCGACCAGGGCCAAAGGGAAAGGCGGTGATCGACCCATGAGTACGATAGTCGTGAATCGATTCTGTCGCGAGTTCTAGTCGTAGTCGCAAATCGGCGCGGGAGGCTTCCGAGCTCACAGAGAGTTTTTTTGCCAGACGCTCAAAGCGATCGGGGTTGGTTAATGTCGCCGACAATGCACTATCGAGAGCGGCGACAAATCCGTAGAAATTGATCCGATTGTTGACACCCCCATCAATACGAATCCGGGTCCCCTTGTAGTGCAGCTCATTGTTATGACACGCGGCACAGGTCACCCCCAACCAGTCCCCTTTCCAGCGACCTTCTTTGACGCTCGTCTTGGCGATTCCGATTGGAAGCCCGTCGGGATTGTTGAACGGGTCGACAACACCCGGGGTGAAGCCGAACTCGCTGGCAAACCGTTCTGATCGGAATAATTCGGTCGAGTTTGCTTCTTCCAGATGAAGATACAAATCATACGGAACCGCCGCAGAACCCTGTGTCGTGTAGTAATACTTAAGGCGGTCCGCCTTAGACCAGCCCTGATTCAAGTAGACCACATCGTCCTGTGACCACGCGGATTGGCAACACGCTGTAATCACGAGCAGATTCAACAGCATCAACCGTTGACGAAACGAAAAGGCAAGGGAGCGGGTCACAAATTACCTCAAGTGAAAACAAGTATAATCAGCAAGAAGATGTCCACCATGATTCCCTGTCGATGCTACCGTCTACACGGGGAGAGGGCCAGTCAAGCAAGCGATTGAAACCGCTTCTGCGCAGATCCGCCTGCCTTTTGTTCGATGCCGCCGCGTTCACGGCTTGCCGCTTACGGATGGTTATATCTCCAAGCCGATTCGCCAAGCAGAACTCGCTGCTGACCGCATTTGCTGTACGCGTCTCAAAGCCGTTCTTCCACAATTGTTAAAATCGCTGGAAAGTATTGACCCCGTTCTCAGGTCACTCATGACCTGGCCTACGGAAAAGAAGGTCGCATATCGGTTCAACATTGAGGCAATGCTTCAACTCGCGCCGACATACGGAACGATGACGTCGTAAAACTCGTGATCCGCGTCCTGCCATTCTTCTTCGCGCAGACACCCCTGGACGATGCACCGGCAGTCCTGTGCCAATCGCATCGCCAGTTCTTCTCGTCTCTTCTGCCGCT
>CAIQIR010000074.1 GCA_903871875.1 uncultured Schlesneria sp. | reverse complement strand
GAAGCGCTGTGTCGTCTGCTCCAGTTCCCGCTCCCAGCGGTGCAAATCTCGCAGCAAAATCGTCCCTGACATCGCCATCCCCTCCTCACGGAAGAAATAACGAAAAAGGCGAATCTAATAAAGTCCAACTGTAGTACTAGGTCACCGGAGTTGATTGTCAAATCGCGTACGACAAATGAATCGCATTTGTCAAAATAATATCTGTTGATTTTCGGCAACATCTCGAAGAACAGACATCGTGGACGAAATAATCGGCACAATGAGAGGTGCCCGGGCGTCTTACACAAAGAAATATCCCACAATCCGCGCCTCGAACATCTGCTCAAAAGGCGGCTGGCGATACCCAATCCGAATCGTGGATTCCGTTTTATTTGATGCTGGCGAGAGAACCGTAAAGTTCAGGGCGACGGAACCGGTACAGATACTCTGGCTCGGCCCGGGCTTCCCGAAGAACATCCGCCGAAAGGTCGCCGATCAGCATTCCCGGTTCTCCGCTGGCGGCCGTCCAGTTGGCGATGTTTTGCCCTCGAGGGTCAACCATCATTCCTCCGCCTGGAAAAAACTGGCTGACCGAAGCACAGGTCACCTTGCCCACGTAATTACAGGCGATCCCATAGACGCCGTTCTCTGCGCAACGCGCCTTGAGTGGAATTCCCGCCCAGTCGGCCCAGCCTTGTGGTGACACCGGAGGTGGATCGGCCGCAAAGGGGAACAGCACGATTTCGACATTTTTGACCGCCAGTAACCGCGTCGATTCAGGCATCAAGGCATCAAAACAGATGTTCACACCAATGCGGCCGAGCGGCGTTTCAACGACATTGGGGATGCCACCGCCGCTGTAAAACGGCATTTCGAACATCGGCACGTGCATCTTTCGCCAAGACCCGAGCAGCCCGGTGCCATCGACCAGAACCTGAGTGTTGTACAGAACATTTCCCGCGTCTTCGAATAGACCGGCTGAAATCATTACTTTCTGCTCTGCAGCGATCTTCGCGAGCTGGTTGACAGCAGGGCCCGGCAGCGGTTCGGCAATTTGCCGCCCGATCTGCAGCGCTTCGCGAAGCCACTTGTCGTGATCACCTGTCGGATGATTAGGAATAAATCCCGATAGCGATAGTTCCTGAAATAGAACCAACTGCGCACCGGCCGCGGCCGCCTTTTTCGTCCAAACGGAAATCTTCTGAAGATTCTCGGCGATCTTTCCTGGCTGAGTGTCTACGGCAATCGCGGCGATCCGCACCTGGTTGAGCATAAGGACCTTTTGAAGAAGAGGGCGAACGTCAGAGCGACCGTCGGTGGACCGCTCGGGAAAAGAGTTTTGCCTGCGGGGAAAACCCGGTATCAGGCTCTAGCGGAAAGACCGGGCGACGACAGGCGCGATGGCCCAACGTGGGTAAATTCGCGCTCGTCGACCCCGCAGCATCCACATGAATCAGCTGCGTGCACCATTCGGCGTACATGTGGTGCTGACAATGTGGCGATTTCACGACGATCAAATCAAAGTCGCGAGGATTCTGACCATGTGCGAGAAACAATGAACGGTCGAAGAGATGCACCGGGCGGCTGGTCACCACGATCGTGAAATTGTCGAAGCGCAACACCGCAGTCGGTCCGGAAAACCATTCCTGTTGAAATGATTCGCTGCGGAAGCGCCCTTCAGACAACATGATCACGCGAGCGACAATCGGCAGTGGGGTGAATCGCTGTGGATCAATTGATCCTCCCAGCGAAACTTTGATCGTCTGGCCCACTCCTGCGGCAAAGGCTTGCTCCACCACCGTTGCATCGACGATCGGAATCAGAGCCCGGCGCTGGTACCCCGCCGCGATCAATTCCCGCAGAATGACATTACTATCACCCGACGCACCCGAGCTGGTGGCATCAGCCGCGTCGACCATGGCCACCGTTCCCGGAGTTTCGATTGCCAAACGGACACTGGTGTCGACCGTCATCAACTTCGCCTGCATTTGATGACGATGCGGCCAGAAGTCGTTGGCCAATTGCAAGGCGACCGCTTGGGCGAGATCAGGATCATCATTCGTCGCGACGATGCTGTAAGTGCGCAGGTTCGGGACATCCGTGAAGGGGTTGCCGATGAAATAGCCTGCCGCGAGTCCTTTGTCGCCCTGCTCGAATTGTTGAGCCTCACCCACCAAACGTCCGAAGAGGCCTGTCGCCGTAATTAGTTCATCACCGCGCACCAGAGCCGGAATCTCAACCTTGGCGGTAACCGGATGAATTTCACCTGCGAGACATCGCAACAACAAACGAGCCGCCCGTTGTCCTGTCTGAAAGAAATCCACGTGTGGATAAGTGTGATAAGGTACGATCAGGTCTGCATGCTGCAGCATGCGATCGGTCAGAATCCCGTGTAAATCACAGGAAACCACAAATGGAATCTGTTCTCCCAGAATCTTGCGAGCTTCTTCCAGCAGAAATCCTTCCGGGTCAGATTCCTGTTCGGCCGACATCGCCCCATGCAACGTGAAGTACGCGCCGTCAACCGGCCCGGCCTGCCGCAAACAACCCAGAAACTCGTCTGCAATTCGCTGAAAATCCGCGGCGGGAATCACTCCGCCGGAGGTGATTCCGCGAGCACTGAATGTCGGTATCACCATGATGTCGGGCCGTTCGCCAAACACCTGCATTGCCCCAGCGACCTCAGTTCCGCCCCGCTGATGATATTCGAGGATTCGTTCGCCGAAGTTCACGAAAAAATCATCGTAGCTCGTCGGCGCGGGGTTAAATGAACAAACTTCGTGCAGACATTCGGCGATCAGAATCGTCTTATGGACTTTGTTGGCCGGGGCCATCAGCAAACTCCTGTTGAAATGGCCAGACGGCTCAAATCAATCACCCACAACTCACCGAACGTTCCAATCTCGACACACATGCCAGAAACATCGAGCTAACTAAACAGAATGAACTCGATCAGAGGCTCTCACACAGTTCACCGGGCGGACTCATCAATCGGTTCTCATTTCTTTTTGGGATCACTCTGTGTCGAGAGAGATTCATAGAATTGTTTGACCATTTGCTCGTATTTCGGAAGCATCCTCTCGCCGTAGGTGCTTAGCAACTCTTCTCGCAAATGAACGGGCAGATGTCCCCAGATGTCCATTTCTAATTTGCGACGTCGAGCGGCTTCTTCTGCGGCCTTGCGTTCGGTTTGCGATTTTGCGGACGAGTCCTTCGCGTGCTCGCTTTGTTGACCGCCGCTCTTCTCGTCGGAATTCTCGGGATTTTGCTGCTGTTGTCCTGCGGACGTTCCCCGTCGTCCCGATTTTTGTGAGCGACCACTCTGGCTTTGTGACGATCCCCCTCCGCCACGACGATTGCGAGAACTGTTTCCGCCTCCTCCGCCGCCCGCTCCACCTCCTCCGCCACCGTTCGGATTGGGATTGGGAGGAGGATTTTCGAGTTGATTGATGATGTCTTCCAGGTCTTTAATCACCTGCTTTTGGATTTTTTGCGTTTCTTCTGTCGTCAGCCCCTCGTCCAATTTGCCTCCGGCTGTTCGCATCCCCTTGACCGTTCGGTCCATCTTGTCCACGTTATCAGCTTTGGTGGGAGCTGAGCTCGCGCCGGGCGTATCGTCAACCGGCTGTAGCAGATCATCACCCAGTTTTTGCAGCAGGGAACGCTCTTGGGGCTTTTTATCTGGATCCGGCTTTGAGGTTTGTTCTGTCGGTTTGCTTGTCGGCGCGGTCGAATCGTCGGCCTTCACAATCGCCGACATCAATGGGGCGAACAGTAAACTGGCGAGCAAACAAGATCGCGATAGTATTTCAAAACACCTGATCATCATTCCGCTTTCGTCGATCGTTTGGTGAAACTTGTCGATTGGCAGATATCACATTTTGTGACGAACTACAGATCGATCTTGGCTGGATCGTCTTCGTTGTTCCGCTCCTTCTTTTGTTCCTTCTCTGGCGCTTTGGACTTTTGTTCTTCGGTTTGCGGAGGTTCTGGTTGTTGCTGCTGGAATTTGGCGATCAGATTACGAGTAAAGTCGGCCAGTTCGGCTTGTTCGCGAGCCAATTCCATTTGTTCGGCCCGCATCGATTCGGGCAAGTGACCGTCTTTATCGCGAGATTGATTGAGCCGTTCAGTTCGCTCCAGATACTCTTCTTGCAACGACTTTAATAGTTTCAGCTGTGCTAGTTGTGGAATGGTGTCACCAGGTGGTTGCGCTTCTTCTGGCTTTTGTTCTTGTTGCTGTGGTTCGTCACTCAATTCTTCCTGTTGGCCAGCGGGGCTCTGCTGTTCCTGCCTCTTTTTTTCTTGTTTCAAAACGGCCAGTAAACTATCGATCTTGCGCAGGGCGTCTCGCTCCAACGATTGTGTCGGTTCTGCAGTCTCTCGGTCACTCAATCCATCCGCGATTAGCATCAGCGATCGAGCCAGCCGCTTCAGCACGAGCGAAAATACTTCGGCCGAGGCCATCTGCTGCTGCATCTGTTCGGCATCATGCTGCAGCGCACGCTGCGATTCCGCGAGTTCCTTCAGCGTCTTGAGTTGCCCCCGGCTCAGAGACTCCCGTTCGGTTTTCGTTGTTTCGAGTCGGGTCGTTTCTTCGAGAATCGTCTCTTGTCGAGATCGCAACGATTTCAGCTCGTCCTCAATTTTCTCCAACTGCTCGAAGGCGAGTCGCTCTTGCGCAATCCGTTTTTCGAGCGCCAGTTCCCGTTCGACTTGCTCCAAGTCATCAAGCGATTCGTCCATCGCTTGCTGCATCTCTTCGCCACCGTCCGCGTCCTGAATTTGTTTCATCATTTCCGAAACGCGTTTACGGGCTCGGTTCATCGCATCGGCCGGGCCACGCAAACGCAGCCGTTCCAGTTTTCGCTCGGTCTTCGCCATCCGTTCCGCCAGTTCCTCCTGACGTTCCATCATTTCTTCCATCTGCTGCTGTTTTTCCGCCGAATCGGGCTCTTTGGCGAGCTGTTCCACTTGGTCGGCCAGTGCCTGCTGGTCTTGCCGCAGTTGTTGAATATCGTGCTGAACTTCCTGAGCCTGTTTCAGAAATTGTTCGGTGTCCTCATTGGGCTGTCGCTTCATCATCCGCTCAACTTCGCGCAGCTCGTCCAGAGCTTTTTGTTGAGCCTCCGCGGCAGACCCCATTTTGTTGTCGGCAATGTCCTGGGCCGCGTCCTGCAGTGTGCTGTTTGTCTCGTGACTGTTAAGCTCTCGACCGACTTCATTGAATTTCTCGGCTGCGTCGGGGTCGTTCTTCTCCAGCGATCCGGCCATCTTTTCGATTTGTTTGCGAAACTGGTCCAACTGCTCGGCCACTTTGTGCTGTTTCGCGGCCAGCTTATTGAGCTCCGCTTTCTCCTGCTTGGAGAGTTCAGCAGCCGACTTTGTCATCGTCTGTTGGGCCATTTCGGCCGAGTCTTTTTGCAGAGACTCTTGTTCGGCAATCACAGAACCCAAGTCGCGAGAAATATCTCGCCGATCGCGCCATTCTGACAAGGAATCCTGTAACTCGTTCAGTGTTTCGAGTGAGTGAGCCTGTCTTGTCTGGGCTTCCGCCAACGCTTTTTCGGTGGCCGGCGCGGTTTGGGGCGGTTTTCGCTCCGTCGAGTCGGCCACCGGAGCCTGGCTTTTGTCTTCCGCGGCCGCAGGGCTGTTTTGCTCGTTGTCGTGATGTAATTGTTCCTCTGCCAACTTCTGAGCCTGAGTCAGGGCGCGTTCGGCTTCGGGAAACTCCTC
Organism: uncultured Schlesneria sp.; assembly: GCA_903871875.1. GTDB lineage: Bacteria > Planctomycetota > Planctomycetia > Planctomycetales > Planctomycetaceae > Schlesneria. Next base: position 44,436 of record CAIQIR010000074.1, on the reverse strand, counting down.
TCGTTCGAGTCGCTCGAGTTCATTTGTTAGCCGTTCAAGTCGCGATTCGGTGCCCTTGTCGTCCAGCTGATTCCCTCGAAATTCCTCCAACAACTGTCGGGCCTGGGTTTCGACGCCGTCGGCAGGATGGGTCAATCGCGAAGCAACTTGACGCTGGTCGAGCTCGGCACGTCGTAACTGATCCAGATCTTTCGCACGCAGTTCGCCTACTTTTTCGAGTTGCGTTTGCAATTCCTGCGTCTGCTGTTGGGCTCGCTGCTGTAGTTGGGTTGCCTGTCTCAAATCTTCCAGCAGATCGCCCACCCGTCCCGCCAGTTCCTTTTGCTTTTCGTCGCGGGAAACAATGGTAACGGTGCGGGGAACGCTTTTCCCCACATGCGGCAGTCCCAAGTCATAGTCGTCGGTGGCTTCGGCGCGAAAGACGATTCGCGTACCGGTTTCGAGTTGGAGATCGGCCATCTTCCAAAGGTGGTCTGCTTCGCGTCGTTGTGACCCTGTCGAGGAGGGAGCGGTGGTGGAGTCGTTCGATGTATTTGGCTCGTCACCCTCCGTCTGTGTACCGCTGTTAAAGAGCGGAATCGAATTTAACTTCTCGTCGTCACCAACCTGATAGGTGATTCGGACTTCGCGCAGACCCAAGTCATCTTTCGCCAGCACTTTTACCGGCAGTTCGGCATCGGCGGTCAGCAGGGTATCGGCCAGTGGATTTTCGACACTGACTTCGGGGACTTCATCGGCGATGCCTCTCATCTCGTACCGCACCGCTTCGCGATCGGTGAACCCCTGGATGTCGGTCAATTCGAAACGGTAGGTCGTGGCGATGGGGTTGGTGATCTCGAACGAGGTGGAAAAATGGCGCCCCCCGGCGTCCAAATCCAGGGGGATCCCGGTCTGCTCTCCAATCCGCAGTAGGGCTGACTTCAGCGGCTTGTCGCTGGTCACCGTGGCATTCACGCGAGTTCCCAAAAGTCCCTGGACGTGCCCAACGCCCGGCGGCAGCGTTTCTTGCGGTCGTCGTGAATACACTGGGGGGGTAACGATTACTTGCAATGCTTCGATCGTGGGAGGGGGAACCACTTCGACTCGGTGAAACGGCATCACCTGATCATCTCCGCCCGTCACGCGAAAAAACATCGTTCCCTGTGCGGCGATCCAACTGATGACCGCCGTTTCGTGAGCCTGGCCCTTGTCGTCGCGGACGGTCGTTTGACGCAGTGTTTCTCGAATGACAGAGCCATCGTGACCCAGGCGGTATTCGAACCAGACGCGCTGTGGCAGTCGGCCTCGCTTGTTTTGGACATACAGTTCCAGTGTATCGCCCCGTGCGATCAGAAATGGTTGTTCGGCAGTCGGCTTGACCGGTGAAAGATCGGAACGCACCAATTCGAGTTCGACCGCTCGCGGCCAGGGAACACTCGCAAAGGGAAACATTAATCGCTGCACCGACGTTGCGGCTTCCAGAGGACGCAAGAGCACAACAAAGAGTACAACTGCACACACCACCGTCCCGGCAATCGTCACGTTGCGCACCGCCTGGGTCTCAACCACGTCAGATGTTCTAATCTGTTCCAGATCCTTCAATGCTTGTCTGACTACCGCCTTCTGCAGTTCCGTCGAGCCCAATTTTGCGTCGAGTCGATGTTCCAGAAATTCGACCGCACTGACGAGGCGGTGATTCAGTCCAGGAAACCGCCGCTCCACACGGGAAGCGAGAAACGTTCCCGAGAGCTGTTGTCGAAGGGGACCAATCAGATGCTGCCAAACCATCCAACCGGAACCGCCTAAGATCGCCAAACCGAAGACCAATCTGGTTCCCGATTCATCAAAATGAATCAACCAGTCGAGCATTCCGGTGACCAGCAGGCCGCCAAATAACACCAAGGCCGTCCAGCACAGCCCAGAGATCCACGTCAGCAATCGCACCCGACCCCGTAATTCGTCGAGGTGCTCGCTGACGATCACCTCCTCAGTCGAAGCCGACCGTGAAAGCTTTGTTAACGGGCTCGGCATCAACGACTCCTGATCGACGTCAATTGGATCGAGACAAATCAACTCCTACTTACCAATTTGATTGTAGCCGGTCGTCCTACAACGGGTAACGGCTTACGACGCGAACGAGAGAAGTTTTTCGAGTTCGGCTTCAGGTGTCGTTTTGTGAACGGCACGAAGCGGAAAAAATTGTCCTACAGCCGCATGAGAGCGCCCGGCCGAGTGCGGTCGTCGAAAGAAGACGGCGGAATCTGCAGCCAGTTTGCTGGAAGAAAATCGTGCGATTCGGGGTCTTCCGATTCGGGGTTTTCGAGGTCATTTCGATGCCCTGACACAGGGGTGTCACCGCGGGAAGGATCTGAAGGTCGCGAATTGACCTCGCTGTCGGGTATCATGAGAAATTAACCAGGCTGTGCCAAATGGACCCGTGAGTTAGTACGCCATGAATCCTCAATACACTGTTCTTGCACGACGATTTCGCCCCCAGACGTTTACAGAAGTCGTTGGCCAGGAACGGGTTGCTCAGACGTTGCGAAATGCGATTCACGAAGGGCGTGTCGCTCATGCCTACCTGTTTACGGGGGCTCGCGGGGTCGGCAAGACGTCGATGGCTCGAATCTTCGCCAAGGCGTTGAATTGCCCCGAGACCAAGGATGGCGTGCCTTGCAACGTTTGCGAGCAGTGTCGCAGCATTTCTGTGGGGCAGGACGTCGACGTGTCCGAAATCGATGGTGCTTCCAATCGCGGCATCGACGACATTCGTTCGTTACGCGCGAACGTGAACATCAAGTCGATGCGATCCAAGTACAAGATCTACATCATCGACGAAGTGCACATGCTGACCAAAGAGGCCTTCAATGCGTTGCTAAAGACGTTGGAAGAGCCACCACCGATGGTCAAGTTCATCTTTTGCACCACCGAGCCCAATAAGGTTCCAGACACGATTTTGTCGCGATGTCAGCGGTTCGACTTCGGCACGATTTCGACCGACAATATCACGATTCGCCTGCGGCAATTGGCGGAAGCTGAAGGATTTCAGGTCGACGAGGCGGCATTAGATCTGGTTGCTCGGCGGGCCGCTGGTTCGATGCGCGATAGCCAATCGCTGTTTGATCAGTTGCTCGCCTTCGGATCCGAGCACATCACGAGCGCCGACGTGCATCGGTTGCTCGGGACCGCTCCCGATGATCGACTGATCGATTTAGTCGATTCGTTGATCGAACGCCGCCGCGACGAGGCGTTGGGCCGGCTTGACGCGGCCTTGCGGGAAGGGGTTCAACTGGAAGCCTTCACTGATCAGCTGGTGGCCTATTTTCGAGATTTGATGGTGGCCGCGTGCGGTGCCGTGGACGTGCCGCTGTTGTCGGTTAGCTCTGAATGTGGCCCCGTCCTGAAGCGCCAGGCAGATCATTGGGGTTTGCAGACGGTGGTCACTGCCATGCAGATTCTGGCAGAAGCCAAAAGTCGCATGCAGCGAGTGTCTTATGGGCGGGTTCTGGCGGAATTGGCGCTGGTGCGAATTTCGTTGCTGGAAGACCTCGATCAACTGGATGACTTGATCGCCCACCTGAAGGGGGGAGTCTCCTCGCTCCCTACTGCGACGGTTGGAACATCGGGGCGGGCTGGCTCAATTTCCAGTCCTCCTCCGCCGGCTTTGAAGTCGCTGACCTCTGAGCTCGCCCAAAAAAAAAATGACATTCCCCAGCGATCAGTTGCCGCGGTAGCTCCCAGCCAAACTGCAAGCCAGCCGGAATCCAGTTCGAAATCACTGCCGTCGATTGAGTGGAAAAGTGGATGCGGTAAGGAGTTGCAGTCAGCCATCGCAACGAGGCTGAACGATATGACCGGCGCATCCGTCCGTCGCGCGACGGTAATAGCAATTATTGAGCCAAACATATTGGAATTTTCGCTCCCCATGAACTATGATGTGGAGAGGAAGACGTTGGACCGACCGGATGCGGTGGCTCGATTGGAAGCGACCATCGCGGAGCTGGTGGGGCGGCCGATTCGGGTTCAATTCCGATCAACCGAAGCGGTCGAAACGGCGATAAAGCAAAGTCCAACGGCACCTGCACAACGAAATCAGATTATTGACGAACCGGAAGACCCCTATTTGCAAGATGTCACCAGGACCTTCAATGTGAAGAGTTGGAAGGTGAAAGAGCTCGTCCCCGAAGCCGGTGAAGCGGATTCGCCGGAAACGGCAGCGGAGTAAAGGAATATGTTCAAAGAGCTTGGTCAATTTGCTTCGTTGATGAAGCAGGCACAGGGAATGCAGGGAAAGATTGCGGAATCGAAAGAGAGAATTGCCAATTTGAAATGTGAGGGCGATGCCGGAGGCGGCATGGTTTCTGTCACTATGGGCGGTTCGATGCGGGTTCTGGCATGCAAGATTGATCCGACGCTGTTTCAGTCGGGTGATAAAGAAATGCTGGAAGATCTGATCGTGGCCGCGACGAATCAGGCAATGGAAAAGCTGATGGAATTACAGGCTCAAGAGATGAGTTCGATTACCGGAGGCCTGAATTTGCCCGGGTTAAACGACGCATTGTCGGGCTTTGGGTTTGGGAAATAGTGGAAGTCGGTACCAAGGAGAGGCATTGATGGCACGGATCGAGGAGCCACCACGACATCCCTATGGAGCTGCCGTGGGGAATTTGATCGAGAAACTGGCAACGCTGCCGGGCGTGGGACGCAAGTCCGCCGAGCGGCTGGCCAACCATTTACTCGATTGCTCTGAGGACGAAGCAAACTCACTGGCAGACGCTATTCGTCAAGTTAAATCTGTGGTTCGGCCCTGTTCGATCTGTTTCAACCTGACTGAGGGTGACGTTTGCAATATTTGCAGCGATTCGCGCCGTGACCATCACTCGGTCTGCGTCGTCGAGCAACCGCGAGATCTGCTGGCGCTGGAGGCCGCCTCGATTTTCCACGGCGTTTACCATGTCTTAGGCGGTCGTCTGGCCCCCCTGAGCGGAATTGGTCCTGACGAGTTGAATATCGCGGCTCTGGTGAAACGCGTACGGCACGGCGGAGTCAGAGAAATTTTGATGGCCACAAATCCGACGCTGGAAGGCGATGGAACGGCCTTGTTCATTTCGAATCTGCTGGCGAATGATTCCGTCAAGATCACTCGCTTGGCCCGGGGGATTGCTTCAGGAAGTGTGCTAGAGTTTGCTAACCGTGAGATGTTGGCTGATGCCATTCGAGGACGACAGTCGTTTTAGTTCGAGATCGATGATGAACGGGGAGTCGACGACGAAACTCCGTTCCCCACCACAAAGTGGGAATTTCGCCTTCACGAAAACAAAAAACGCAGAACGCTGCCAATTGATTGAGACACCGACATGCAGTTGAATTTCTCACAACAGATGAAGATGAGCCAGCAGATGAAGCTGGCTCCCCGGATGATTCAATCGATGGAAATCCTCCAGTTGCCCACTATGGCTCTGGACGAACGAATCGAGCAGGAATTGTCTGAAAATCCCTGCCTGGAAATGAGAAGTGCGGACCGAGACGCCCCCGAACTTCAGCACAATCTGGAAGAGGCACGCGAAGAAGCGACTGAGAAGAATATTTCCGAGCAGGAATTGCAGGTCGACTCAGCCCACAACAATGAAGCCGATTTCGAGCGACTGCTCGAAATGTCGCAAGACTGGCCAGAAGACAATTACACCTCCGGCAGCAAACCCTCATCCAATCGAATGGAAGAGGACGGTGATCGGCAGCACGATCTGATCTCCAACGTCGCCATTCGCCCGCAGTCATTGAATGACTACTTGCTGGATCAATTTGGTTTTTTCAGTGTGCCGGCGGAAGTCCGCGATTTCGGTGAATTTCTGATTCAGAACTTGGATCCAAACGGGCGTCTTCCCGGAACCTTGCCGGATCTGATTCAGGTCTATGGGAAGTCGATCGCCGACGTTGATGCCCAGGCGGCGCTCAATCTGATTCAGCGTCTCGATCCACCCGGTTGCGGAGCCCGAGACGCCAAAGAGTGCTTGTTGCTGCAGCTTCACGAGGACGCCCCTTACCGAGATGCTCTGGCCACACTCATCGCTTCCCATTTGGAAGATATTGCCCAAAACCGGTTGCCGCTGATTGAACGAAAAACCGGCTATTCGCTGGAAACAATCAAGGCGGCCATCGAAGAATTGCGGCACATGAATCCGTTTCCGGGCCATGGCTTCGAAGCCAGACCCGCCCAAGCCGTCACACCCGACGTGTTCGTCGAACAAAACGGGGACGATAAATGGATCGTTCGTGTGCTCGATGAATACACGCCGCGCCTGCGGATCAGCAAACGCTATCAGCAAATTCTTCGCGACGGCACCGATCCAAAGGCCAAGGAATACATCAAGCGGAAGATCGATTCGGCCAAGTGGCTGATTGAAAGTATCGAGCAGCGGCACAATACGTTGAAACGAGTCGCTCAATCGATTGTGGATAAACAAACGGCGTTTCTCGAATTCGGTCCAGAAGCCATTGTGCCTCTAAAAATGCAAGAGATTGCCGATGTCGTCAAAGTTCACGTGACCACGGTGTCGCGTGCGGTCGACGATAAATGGATTCAAACCCCGCGTGGTCTGTACCCCCTGAAACGCTTTTTCGGCGGCGGGACGACGACCGAAAGCGGCGAAGAGGTGGCCTGGGACATCATTCGAATCAAATTGAAAGAGATTGTCGACAAAGAAGATAAGAACGATCCGCTCAGTGATGATGCTCTGGTCGATGAATTGGCGAAATTCGGTTACACGTTGGCTCGGCGAACAGTGACGAAGTACCGAAAGGCACTCGATATCCCTTCCTCACGTCAGCGGCGAGCTTATTGACGATCCGTTTCCGCTGGTCAGGGAAAACGATCAGAAAAAAGGAATTGTGCCGGCGGAATTTCTTGACAGAGATCTCGGAATTTCAAGCCAAATGCAGGTCATTGCTTGCCGCAGGCCGCGGCCAGATTTATGATCCCCGCTTCGCAATTCGATCGACTGACGTGCTGAACCCACGGCGGTGGCAGCGGGTTTTTCGAATTGTGTGCCACTGGCGGTGCCTGTGGTGGAAGAATCCACTTGAATCGAAAGCCGCTGGGACGCCAGTGACTAGTACACCTCGATTCAACCCGAGCACCCGAGATTTCCAGCAAGGAATTAGCGTTGCGCGCCATCATTAGCGATATTCACGCGAACCTCGAAGCGCTGGAAGCGGTCCTGGCCGACATCCGCCAACAGAATATTACCGAGATTTATTGTCTGGGTGATATCATTGGCTACGGCCCCAATCCGTGCGAATGCATCGATCGGGTGATGGCGACTTGCAAGCTTTGTTTGTTGGGAAACCACGATCAAGCGGCCTTGTTTGACCCCGAAGGCTTTAATGCCAGTGCTGAGCGGGCGGTTTTCTGGACACGGAAAACGCTGGAATCGGGCTCTGGTTCCGAAGCGGATAAGCGATGGGACTTTCTCGGCGAGTTGCCCCGCGTCCATCGCGAACCCGACTTGCTGTTCGTGCACGGGTCTGCTCGAAATCCCCTGAACGAATATGTATTTCCCGAAGATATTTACAATCAGCGGAAGATGGAACGCATTTTCTCGCTGGTCGAAAAATATTGCTTTCAGGGACACACCCACATCCCCGGTGTGTTTACCGAGGACTTGAACTTCCTGGCTCCGGAAGAGATCGACTTCACCTACGAACTGACGGACAAAAAGGTCCTGGTGAATGTTGGTTCGGTCGGTCAACCGCGAAATGCCGACAGCCGCTCCTCGTATGTTGTGCTCGATGGGAATAGAATTACTTTCAAGCGGGTCGAATACGACTTTGGTAAAACGGCGCAAAAAATCTTCGATATCCCCGATCTCGACAATTTTCTGGGAGAGCGTCTCGCGGACGGACGCTGAAATCAGCGTGATCCGATTTGAATGACGATGCGTTGTTGCTTTGCACTGGGATCGAGTGGATGGATTCCGCGATCTCTCTTTGACGATGAAAGCCCCTCCCCGACGGCCCTGATAGCTTGGGTCTCGCTCCTCTGACAAACTGGTATCCGGAATGGAACAGCGACGATTTTTTGTGTTTTTTGCGTTGTCGATGGCAATCTGGTTGGCTTGGTTTCACCTCGTCGTTCCCGCGATCTTCCCCGAAGCCGTCAAGCCACGTCCTGCCGCCGTGAACCCGGAGGATACTGCTCAAGATTCCTTGGCTGAATTTCCGGCCGACGCCTTGCGCCCTGCTAACGATGATGTCAACCCGAACAAGGGGGCCGAGGACGCTGCTGCCGTCGTCGTTCCGAAGCATCCCACCAAGACTCTGCTGCTGGGGCCCGCCGATCCTGACAAAGAACAGGGGGCTGTTTCCAGTGAAAAGCTGGACGAATTCTTGATCGCAGCCAGCCTGAACAGTCGCGGTGCCGCGATCGATGTGGTTGAGTTGACCGACAAGAAGCGGTACCCCGCTTTTGGTCGCCGGAGCGATCGAGTGCGAGTTTTGGGAAGTGATAATCGGACGCCGCTGAAGACGTTCTCTTTACGTTCCCCGCAGATCGACAAGCTGCTGGATAACACGTCGCTCGAAGACATTGCCTGGGAAGTCGTTCCCGAAACCGACCCGAATACCGCCGAACGAGCCGCCACATTCCGCTTCGTATCGCCCGACGGTCGCTGGGAGCTGACGAAACATTTCGAATTGACCCAGCTGACGCACGAACAACTCAAGCAGCGGGATATCCGCGATACGCTGGTCGATGCGTATGAGATCAAGCTGCAGATTACGGCCCGGAATCTGACGGACCAGGATCAGCCGTTTAATTACACTCTGCAGGGCCCCGTCGGTGTTCCGCTGGAAGACCCTGAAAACTCGTACAAATACCGCGACGTTCGGATGGGGTTCTTGCGGGACGATGGGAAAACCGTCGACGAAAACAAGCTTTCCGCGTCCGAGACGGTAAAGAAGGCTAAAAAAGATGCTCCCGAGGTCTGGCGGCGAAAGCTGAAATACATCGGTGTCGACGTTCTGTATTTTGCCGCACTCGTCCTTCCCAACGCCGACCAGATCGATTCGACCAAGGCCGTCGTGGCGAACGAGAACCGTGCCAAGGTCGAATACAGCGACATCTCGGTCGAAATGGCCTCGTCCACTGTGAAGGTCCCGGCGAAGGGGGAAATCACCCACGAATACAAGCTGTTCGCCGGACCCAAGCGGAAAGAATTGATCGGCCAACTGAGTGCCATGGCCGTCATGGACTACGGCTGGTTCGACACGATCTGCCGTGGAATGGTCTGGCTATTGAACGTTTTCCACAGCGTGGGGCTTAGCTACGGAATTGCCATCATTTGCCTGACGGGACTGGTGCGGACGCTGCTGATGCCCATTTCGAAGCATCAGGCCGCGAACGCCGCCAAAATGAAGGTTCTGCAGCCCAAGATGATGGCCAAGCAAAAAGAGCTGGAGGCCAAGTACGGTAAGAACACCGAAGAATACATGAAGGCCGCACAAGAGTTGAGCAAAGAGCAGCTCGGTCTGATGATGAGTGGCTGTTTGCCTGTCTTCCTGCAACTGCCGATTTTCATGGCCTTGTACCGCACCATCGGCAGTTCGATCGAATTGCGAATGGAACCCTTTCTCTGGTTCGAAAACCTGGCGTCGCCTGACGCTTTGTTCAGGTTGCCGTTTGTGGTGCCCTGGTTGGGTTGGACGGATTTCAATCTGTTGCCTTGTATCTCGACCGGGCTGATGTTCATTCATCAGAAGTTGACGATGCCGCCGGCCACGAATGAAGAGCAGGCTCAGCAGCAGAAAATGATGAGCTACATGATGATTTTCATGGGGGCGATGTTCTTCCGTGTTCCATCGGGGTTGTGCCTGTACTTCATCGCGACCAATGTCTGGTCGATGACCGAACGCTGGTTGTTTGAGCATCTCAAGAAGGACCCGCCAGCGGATAGCACCGTACTGGCCGCCAATTCCGCGGCCTCTGGCGCGCCCTCAGCCGGAAAAGCGGAAGATACGAAGCCGTCGGCCTTGGGCGGCATCTGGAATCGACTGCAAGAAGCGGCGGACAGCCATCACAGCGCTTCACGGCAACTCGATAATTCGGGTTCCAATCGGGACGAGAAGAAGAAAAAGAAGCGGTGACCGTTGTGGTGGTCGGGTAGGGCGGACTGGCCAGTCGTAGCCCGCCCGCTTCGCTTTCTGGTCGATTCAAAAGCCGTGGGGATTGGTGCCGGACTGGTCTTTACGCTTGCCGCATCTTCAACGAATATCCGACTCCCGAAATCCCCTCTGGAGTCGATCATGTCGCCACAACCCGTTCAGACATCGCCTGCACCGCGTTTGGTTGTCACGCTGTGTACCTATAATGAGCGAGAGAATATCTCGAAGCTGGTTCCCGCCGTGCTTCAGGTGCTGCCGTTTGCCGAAGTGCTGGTGGTCGATGATAGCTCGCCCGACGGAACGGCCGATGTGGTACGGCAGCTGGGCGCGACCGATCCGCGGGTCAAACTGCTGCTACGAACGTCCAAAGAAGGGCTGGGTGCCGCGACTCTGGCCGGCTTCCAATGGGCTATCGATCACAATTACGATTTTGTGCTGAATATGGATGCTGATTTCAGCCATCCCCCTCGTTACCTGCCTGCTTTGTGGGCCTGCATGGATTTTGCCGACGTAGCGATCGGTTCGCGATATGTCCCCGGCGGGAGTATCAGCGGATGGAGCGTTGTTCGGCATTTCATGAGTCAGGGGATCAACTGGTACTCACACGTTCTGCTGGGCGCCAAAGCGCGCGATTGCAGCGGAGCCTTTCGCTGCTATCGCGTCAGCAAAATTCGAGAATTGGATTTCCGCAAGATTCGCTCACGCGGCTATGCGTTTCAGGAAGAATTTATTTACCGCTGTTCGCGTATCGGCTGCCGCATTGTGGAAACGCCGATCGTGTTCGAAGATCGAATTGTCGGTCAATCGAAGATCAACGTCCCAGAAATCATCCGTTCTCTTCGAGACCTGTTTCTGTTGGGGCTGGACGGAATCCGCGATACCCCGGTCACGCGAGATGCGCCGTCTGTCACGACGGCCCACTGAGAATCAGGCCGGGCGAAGCCAATCTCGCTCTGCTGGCAGAGCGGAATAACCGCGTGGCATCGCGGAGTCGCTCGATTCGAATCGAGCTGTAACGGAGGAGTTTTAGCGGCATAGTCCCGCCTGAGCCACACTATCCGTACATTCGAGCCACTTCCCGCAACTCATCCAACGCGTCATCGACTTCGGGAACAACCGCTCCGCAGACACGCCCCGCGCGATCGCAGACGCCCAGCAACAGCAGGTCTTCGTAATCAGGAGACGCTTTCAATCGCAGATGGGCTCGATGTCCGATCGTCCGATCGCGGATCTGATGGACGGCCATGTGATGTTCGATCAACCAGGCCGTTCGTGGGGTGATATGGCCTTCCAGGGCTTCCAATCCCGCTTCGACATGGTGATGTTTGTCGAGGCCTTTGCCGACATCATGCAACAGGGCGGCCAGCTGAAATTCTTCGTCATAGGGGAGTTCGTTCCGGGCCAGCACGTAACACTGCAGCAGGTGGTACAGCACGTCTCCTTCCGGATGAAAGTGCGGATCTTGCATGACCGTTTCGAGCGGTACCAGCAATGAGCGATAAACTTGGAACCGGTCGATCGATGCTTCCGCCGCCGCCAGTTCGTTGTCGAGATCGGCGTCGGGATATTCCTGTCTGAGGAACGCTTCAAACTCGGCCAGCGTCGCTCGTTCCATCGCTTTGCCGGTGATGGAGCTCTTGAACACAAAACTCGCCTTATCGGGCGGATAAAGCGTCAATTCGATCGGAAATCGATCGCGAATGTGGATATGGGTGAAGAGTCGTTCTTCACCCTGTTTACGAACCCGCTTTCGTTCCACGTCGTAGTCGATCGCCTCGGCATCAAGGCTGCTCGTGACGGCGTCAGTGTTGGCCGCGAAAACGTGGATGTCGATGTCGGAACCCTGCCGAACGTGACCTGTCAATGTGCTACCGATGATTTTGGGTCGGCATTGAGCCAGTATTCGCATCAGACGAAGCGCTTCGACTCGCATTTCTCGCAGGCGATCAAATCGTGACTCGCCTTCGAACAGGTTGGCCATCCGCTGGATTTCGTCCCTGATTTCGGTATTGCTCGGCAACTCCGACGGTTTCACCCAGCCTCGGCAAAGTCGTCGGGCCGCTTTCATCTTGGCTCGGTAATACTCGGACTCACGACGTGAATACATCAGGCGAGCCGCCTCGACGATGATTCCACGTCGTAACTTTTCATCAGCCATACATTGGGTGCCGAAAATTGTACTGCGAAGAAGGTCTTCCAAAGCCATTCTAACGCTGTGTCGATATCGACAATAAGCCGACTTTGGCAGGGCGGGAAAAATACGAGAATTCGGTCAAATTTTATGGGGGATCGTTTTGGTATTTATGGCGATTGCCCTGGTCCCATCTTCTCCCCGATGTCCGACTTGTGACAACTCACGTTGACCCCCGAAAGCGACTGCTGATACAAGGTCTTACTCGTGTCTCGCGCTGTGGTGTCTTTTGGACGGCCGCAGGTGACTTACACGACGAAAACGAGCAAAAGGAGTTGGCTCATGCGTCACAAAGGACTGTGTTGGTTGGTGTTCGCAGCGATGGCCTCGAATGCCGCCTGGTCGGACGAACCGGTTCGTCGGCAAACGCCGCTGAAACAGCGGGTCGACCCCAAATTGCTTCGAGAAGCTCTGGCGTTGCCGGAATACCGACCGCAAGCTCCGGAAACGCCTCCTGTCTCGCTCGACGATCTGCAGGGATTGACTGATCGACTTCGAAAGAATGGCGATTCCGATGGTGCCGATTTGCTTGAACGGTTCATTCAAGAGCATCAACGGCTGGTCAAGCATTCCGTTCGCCTGACGGCCATCGACGAGGACGTGTTTGAAGTCCAATGCAAAATCGTCGACGTGAACCTGGAAGACCTGCCTCACCATTCGACCTTGCGGATGAGCAATCCGAGTGAGAAATGGGAGGAATTCCAAACGGAAATAAGCCATCTTGTGGCGACGCGGAAAGCAAAAGTCATCAGCGAGCCGATCCTGACGACAAGGGCGAACGTCTCCGCTCGTTTGAGCAGCGGCGGGGAATTTCCCGTACCCAAGCCCGGTCATGCCGAAAAAGTTTCCATCGAGTTTCGCGAATACGGCACCATGATCGAAGTTCTGCCGACCGTCATCAATCGAGACAAAATTCGGTTGGAATCGAATATCGAGCTATCGGAAAAAGACCCTGTCAACACGGTCACCGTGTTGGGAACGACCGTTCCCTCCATCGCAAAACAAACGATTCAAGGCACCGTCGACGTCAGTCTCGGCCAGCCGTCCATCTCGTCGTGTCTGCATACGATCAACGGGCGTCGCTTGTTCGTGATCATGAGTGTGTCCCGACGAAGTTAACTCGACGGTCCGCGTTTTCAGGAGTGTTCTAATGCAGGCGATGACCTCGGTTTCGGTACGGTTCGCTGTCTGGATGATGGCCATGCTGCCGCTGTCGCTGGCGGTGCTGTTTCATACCGGACTTCGTTCTGTTCCGTTGTCCATCGATGTTCCGCAGCGTCCCTCATTGGCGTTCCACCAATATGCCGTCGACTTACGAACCATCCGTCCAGCGACGGTGATTGAAGCGAGCTACGTCTTTCAGAATCGTGGAACGGAACCGGTTCATATCGTGAAGCTGGATCCGAGTTGCGGGTGTCTGACACCGCGACTGATCGGTGCACGTGATGACATCATTGAAGCGGGTGAACAGGGCCGGATCGTGATTCGGATGCAACCCGCCAACACCTCCCCCGGACCTCATGAATACACCGTCAACGTCAAATACACCGATCCAATGCCGCGTGAAGTGCAGCTGAAGCTGAAGATGGAAATTCCCGCCACGCTGTGGGTCACTCCTCCGGCGCTGGTTGTGTATCACCCTGCGGGATCTGAGCCCACCTTGGCCGAATTCACCGTGACGGACGGACGCGGCAAATCGTTCGAAATCACCGACGTTTCCATCAACACCGATCTCGTAGAAACGTCACTCGGGGAAAGCAGTCGTTCGCCGATTGGAAATTACCAACAGTCGGTACGCGTCTCGATCGCTGGCACGCTGCCGCCGGGACGAGCGCAATTCCTGCTGCGGATTACCACCACGGATCCTGACGTGGGGGAATTGCGAGTGCCGATCATGCTGCAGGGCCAGGCGCTGCCGACAGACGGCGAAAGTGATCACGCACTTGATCACGAACTTCACAAGCACCAGCGACATTCGCAACGGATTGAGCCGGCAGACGATCAGCCTCGCCGTCAAGACTTGGCGGAAACGCCGGACACGAAAGTTTCGCTGGAAGCGACTCCAGACGAATGAGCGTATCGACCGCGCGAGGTCTGACTTGTTAAAATCTGGCTTCGCGTACTCGCCGAGTCTCCCTTGGCGATGTCGAATCAGGAAAGATTTCGTTCAGTCAACTAGGAGTAGCAATGATGATTCGTCTGTTGAGCGTTTGGGCCGTCGTGGCGACCGTTTGTGGTGGATTGACTTACGCCGTTGACAAACCTGCTCTCACGGAACCGGAAAAGGCCGCGATTGCCCAGATCCGAAAATCGGGCGGCCAAGTGATGGAACTGGCTCAGAATGACCCGCATCTTGATGTCGCTTTCCATCTGGCTGACGGAAAGATCACCGACGAACAACTGGTGCCGCTGAAGGATCTTCCGCTGTTGTCCCAGCTCAACCTGCGAGGTCGTGAAATCACCGATGCTGGATTGGTGAACCTGAAAGATCTCAAAGTCCTGACGAGACTGCACCTCGAAAAGACGAAAATCACAGACGCAGGTCTGGTTCAGTTGAAGGGGCTGGAAAACCTCGAGTACCTGAATCTGTATGGGACCGAAGTGACCGATGCCGGGCTGAAGCATCTGGAGGGCCTGAAGAAATTGCGGAAGGTCTATCTCTGGCAAACCAAAGTGACCGACGCTGGCGTGGCCGAACTAAAGGCGGCGATCCCCGAAATTCAGATTATCCGCGGCGTTGAACCGGCGAAGCCGGTCGAAGAGAAGAAGGAAGAAAAGAAACCGGAAGAGCCGAAGCCTGAAGAGAAGAAGGCCGAGGAAAAGAAGCCTGAAGAGAAGAAGTAACATCGGCTTCCTCAAGGCGGCCTGTTCCGATGTCAGCTCAAGACGCAGCTAAGATTCTGGTCATCGAAGATGAAGCGCCGATTCGGAAGTTTCTTCGAATCTCGCTGGAATCGAGTGGGTACGTTGCTATCGAAGCCGATACGGCGGCCAAAGGGCTGGCCCACGCCATGACCGAACCGCCCGACGCGGTGATTCTGGATCTGGGCCTTCCCGATCTGGATGGACTTCAAGTGATCACTCGGCTGCGGGAGTGGTCCCGAGTCCCGATCATTGTCGTTTCGGCGCGGGGCCGCGAATCCGACAAGGTAACCGCGCTCGATGCGGGCGCGGATGATTATCTGACCAAACCCTTCAGCGTCGGCGAGTTGCTGGCACGGCTGCGTGTCGCGTTACGGCATTCGGCCAGCGTGGCCGGGGCCAGTTCCGATCCTATTTTCTGCGTCGGCGGGCTGTGTGTCGATCTGGGGCGACGCGAAGTCACGATCGATGGTGAAGCCGTTCGTTTGACTCCGACGGAATATCGGTTGCTAACCGTCCTGGTCAGCCATGCCGGCAAAGTGGTCACGCATCGCCAGTTGCTGAAAGAAGTCTGGGGTCCAGACAGTGTCTACGAGAATCAATATCTTCGCGTCTACATGGGACAGCTGCGTCGGAAAATTGAATCCGATGCGACCCGGCCGAGATATCTCAAGACAGAAGCCGGGGTTGGCTATCGCCTGCTGGACGAATAACCTGTTTCCTTATGGTTGATCGGGATTCGCTGTAGCCGCTTGTTTTGGATGCTCGGCTTGCCACTTCATCCAGAAATCGGCGGGATGAGTGTGACGCCAGAGCGCCAAAGCACTACCGACATGGCTGAAGAACGTGTATCGCTGGCCAATGTCCTGGTCGGATTGTTCCGTGGTGGTTTTGATGGCCCAGTCGGCGGCCTTCAAAATCATCTCGTGTGGTGGGTGCAGTTCTTTCGGGGCGATCGCCAGCCATTCCAGATGATGTCCGGTCGCAATCACCTTCTTGAACAGAGCGTCATCCGTCGGGTTTGCGACCGCATCGGCTCCATCAGGCCAGTTCGACGGCCAGTGACCGTCCTCAAATTGACTGACGGAAATCAGGTCGCGGACTTTGCGCAGATGATCCATCGAACGTTCTCGCATCTCTGGCGACAGAATGTGATATTCGTCGTCTAGGCGAATTAGAACCATCAGCGAATACAGGCGGTGCGTGCCGCTGCAAACGCCGAATCGCAGCTGACCTCGCATCAGACGTTCGGCCAGGTCGTCAAATGACAAGACGCGGCCGGCTCGGTTCGTCCACTCCTTTTGCGGAGCGATCCAGAACCCGAAGGCCATCGCCGACCATTCCACTTCGTTTTCATCCAGGCGGAAGTCGCGAAAGGCTTCCTGCAGGACGTCCGCCACCGATTTGCGAGCACTGGGTGTGAACACCGGCTCATTCAACGAGACGCCCGCTTCGGTCAAACAGGCCAGCCAGTGGTCGTGATGGACCGAGGCACCTTCTTCTTTTCCCCAGCGAATCGATGCACCGTCCGGTGTTTCTTCAACCAGCGACGGAGCGGTCTTTCGCGTGGCATGACCCCACGAGGCCAGCCACTTGCCATGATCGACCAGAAAATCCTTCAGCGCTTCACCCGACATCACCTGCGGATCGTCAAATTTGGCCTTGATCGACCAGGTCCGCAGTGCATGCTCGACATAGTTCGGTTTCAAGCCCTCGATCGGTCGTGTCGGATCCGCTTTCGACCAGAAGCGAGGCTGAATTTTGGCCAGGACTGCGGCCAGTTCTTCGTCACTCACGACGTTGGCGTCGTCGTACAGCGGTTCCACGGTCAACGGTGTCTGACGGGGAATGGCAATCGTTGGTGCGGGTGACGATCCGGTCAGTTCGCTGCGGATCAGCCGCTGCGAACTGGTTGACGCCGTTGCATAGGAGAAAACAAACGCGGTCACCACCACCGCTTGCACGGTCAGCACCGCTACGTTCGAGATTGGTTTGGATTTCATCATCGACCTTTTTGTGCTCTCCACCGCGAGGGATCTCACGAGGAATCGGTTCGAATCGCCAACGGGATGTCAACGCATCTCCGATTTCAATGGGCCCCGGAAGGATCCGTGTCTTTCACGGATCCTTCCGGGGAGTTGGCGAGATCGGTTTTGGCTGGGTGGCTATTGATCGGTTTTTTGCGGTGAAAAATGACCTGTCCATCGCGTTCGACAGGTGGGGATTGCCACTTGTCGTCATCCTTCAATCGTTTGACCAGCGATTCGCGATTGGCCAGATCTACGACGACAGTATTGATTCCATAGCGATCCAGTACCTCTTCCCAACCGCTGCGTTGTTCAATCACTTGCATGTAGGCAATCCACACGTCGCGAGGAACCAGCTGCACATGTGAGTTCACGAACAATTGCAGATCTTTCGGTCCCGCCCATTGCAGGTAATCACCCCATTCGTATGTGTTAAAGACCGGGCCTTGCGGTGGATTCTTCGTCAAATACTCGGCGGCGAAACGCGGAGTGAACGGTGAAACGGACCGGCTGGGATCCACATGTTTTCCATGAATCACGGCGATACCGAACGGACTGATCATGAAACAGATCCAGATCAGACCGGCTGTAACAAATGACCACTTTCCTGCCCGAGGCGTCGGTTCGGCAATCAGTGGTGCGTGGCGCCAGGCTCGCCAGACGGCAAAACTATGCTGAGCCAGTAACAGTGCCGCGACCGGTGCCCACCAGACGATCATCCGAGTGCTCCACATGGTCGACAGTCCCAGGCCGACCAGCGTCAGGACTTCCCAGCTACGAACTCGGCGAGGTGAAAGTCGATACAGCACGGCCAATAAGACCGCGGCACCCACAAACAACAGTCCTTGGTCTTCGCGAAGCGTCAGCGGATGCCATTCCGTCAGATCTTCTAGATTCTCGTTGGACGAAAATCGCAGTGCCTCGACGTACAACCGGATCGTGTAGGGATTGACCAGGACAGCGGCCGCGGCCAGTTCAGTCAGTAGGAACAGGCGTCTCACGCGATTGTCACCCCAGACGGTGCGCAACGAACCGGTTTGGCGGAACAGATCGAGGGCCCGTCCCAGACAAAAGCAGCCCAAAAGTCCTAATCCCATGAAGAATGACGCATGCAGATTTGCCCACAAGGCAAACACTGCGGGAATCACGAACCAGTCTGATCGATGGATCGAACGTCCAGTCAGTCGTGTCAGCAAGAACATAAAACAGACCAATCCCGCCAGTTGAGGTCGTAGGACCGTCAGGGGAATTGAGCCAACTAATAGGAACGTCGCGAGCGAGAGCAGTGAAAACCAGCCATTGCGTGTCTGACGGTAAGAACGCCACGCTAGCAATGCGCCGCAGCACGTCACCATGATGGCGTACAAACCCTGCAAACCGGCCAATTGCAATCGTGGCGTACTGACAGCGGCGAAACCGATCAGTTGGCTAAGCCACGGTGCGTCCACAAACGGCATGCCTTTGGCGAACGGCAGCAACGGTTCGGTGGCCGGTAACGACTTCGTTTCCCAGATGTAGCGTCCATAGCTGAGGTGTCCCCAGACATCCGTATGCCAGATCGGTCGGGAACAAAACAGGACATAGACGAATCCCAGCACCAGCACCATTCCGGCCAATGCACGAGGCGCTCGCAGATGTTCGGGAACCTTGTCTGTCAGGACCGAGACGTCCGGACCATGTTCCTCTGAATTCGGAACCAAGTCGGTCGGCGGTTCTTCGATGACACTACTCATGCGATCACCAGAGGCTAACGGGGGGAGAAGCACGAAGACGCGTTGGCGACCGAGTTTTCAGGGACTCGTTCCTTGGAGAAAACCGGTCAACTTTTGTCTGACGAGACGATCTTCCGGTCCGTTTTTCGACACCGTTGGCCAGTCTTCGCCACACTTCGAGATTTTACGATTCACTCTGTCACGTGAGGCCGAGTCTTGTTGAATTCCATTCGATGCCGAAAGTCGACATCCGTAGTTTAACGATCGTAAGCATCACGACGGTTATCTTTGTTACTTGGAAAGTACCAAATGCCCGATTTTTGACGCCAGGGGTTCCGCTTGGCCAAAGAAGAGAATTGTGGCCGCCCAATGGCTGCGGCTTCCATTCCGGGGCGTGACGGGAAAAACGCCGCCTGACCACTCCGAATACTGATCTCGTCGCATCGTCGGCTTACGTTTTCGTGCGGTTCAGCCGGTCAAACTTTTGTCAGAACCGGGTCACTTGCACGCAGCCAGTTTCTCATCGACAATCGCGGTCTGTTGGACTCACTTGCGGTCCCTTGCCAGACTTCGCCACGACCGTTTTCCCCGCCTGTTGAAAGTGACGTTTTTTCATGACCGATCCCCACGATTTCACTCGTAAGCTGCAAAAAGACAATGGTTCGAAGATTGTGCTCGTCGTGGGAGATGGGTTGGGCGGGTTGCCGCTGGAACCGGGGGGTAAGACAGAACTCGAAACGGCTAACACGCCAAATCTGGACGCTTTGGCCCGTCGGGGCACCCTGGGGCTGAGTACACCCGTGTTGCCGGGAATTGCACCGGGGAGTGGGCCGGGCCATTTGGGGCTGTTCGGTTACGACCCGGCCAAATACCAGATCGGCCGCGGCGTGCTGGAGGCGTTAGGAATCGACTTTGAACTTGGCCCCAACGACGTGGCGATTCGCGGAAATTTCTGCACGATCGACGCCGCGGGCAATATCACAGACCGTCGCGCAGGCCGCATTCCCACGGAAGTCGGTACTCGATTGAGCGAGAAGCTGAACCAGATCAAGGTTCCCGGCGTAGAAGTTTTCGTCCGGGCCGGCGAAGGCTATCGAACGGTACTGATTTTTCGCGGTGAAGGGCTGGGCGGCGACGTGGCCGATACCGATCCGCAAAAGACCGGCGTGCCCGCGCTCGAACCTGTCGCACGTTCGGCCGGAAGTACCAAGACGGCGCAAATCGCCAAGGAATTTTTGCGACAGGCGAAAGAGGTCCTGAAGAACGATGCGCCGGCCAATTTCCTGACGCTTCGCGGTATCGACAAGATGCCCACGATCCCGCCATTTCAAGAGGTTTACGGGATGCGCGCTGGTGCGATCGCCGTCTACCCCATGTATCGCGGATTGGCTCGGCTGGTTGGCATGGACATCCTTGATGCCGGTCACACGCTGGAGGACCAGATGAACCGCCTGGAAGCATCCTGGAACGATTACGATTTCTTCTTCGTCCACTGGAAATACACTGATTCCTCAGGTGAAGACGGCAATTTTGCCCTGAAGGTCCAGCGTACCGAAGAACTCGATGCCGCGATTCCTCGCATCACCAAGCTCAAGCCCGATGTGATTGTCGTGACGGGCGACCACAGCACCCCCAGCAAGATGAAATCCCACAGTTGGCACCCCGTTCCGGTGCTGCTGTCGGCGGACTATTGCCGTTTCGATGGCTCGACCAAATTTGGTGAATCCCAGTGCCTGCGGGGCGGTCTCGGCCAATTCGAAGCCAAGCACCTGATGCTGCTGGCGATGGCACATGCCGGACGACTCGAAAAATATGGTGCGTGACGACCGCTGATCGCCATGCTCTTCGCGTTGGGGCGTCATTGCGGTGCGAATGAAACAGAAGCGACGGATCCGGCGCAAGACCTTATCTTGAGCCGGATCCGTTACCTTGAGTCAGTACAGAGGCGATCCAAATCGTCGAAGTAGTCGGGATATGTTTTCGACGTGCAGCCGGGATCGGCGATCACCACGTCGGGAACTCGAAGCCCAATCAGTGAAAAACTCATTGCCATCCGGTGGTCGTCATAGGTGGCAACGGTCCCGCCGTGCAGGGGGCCCGGGTAAATCGTCATTCCGTCAGGGTATTCTTCGACGTTCAGTCCCAGTCGTCGAAGTTCGGTCACCACGGCGGCCACGCGGTCGGTTTCCTTCAATCGCATATGAGCGACATTACGGATACGGGTGGGGCCGGAGGCAAAGGGTGCTACACAGGCTAATGTTTGCGCAGTATCGCTGATCGCGTTCATATCGATATCGATCCCGCGTAGCGGACCACCTTCGACGGTGACGCTGTCCGAGTTCCATGTTACGCGGCACCCCATCTGCTCGAGTGCCGTCACGAAATGGATGTCGCCCTGTAGAGCATTCTTGTGCAATCCTTCGACCGAGATCCGTCCCCCCGTCACGGCCGCCAACCCAAAGAAATAGCTGGCGGCGGACGCATCCGGCTCGATGTTGTAGGCCGCGGATTGGTAGACCTGCGGGCTAATGCGGAATGTCCCTGGTTGAGATCGGTCGACGACGACCCCGAACGACGCCATCACCCCGATTGTCATGTCGATATACGGTTCCGAGACCATTTCGCCTGCCAGCCGAACTTCCACCGGTCCCGTGGCACAGGGGGCGGCCATCAACACGGCGCTCAAAAATTGGCTGGAAACATTGGCATTGATCGTCGTTGTGCCGCCCCGCAAGCCTTGTCCGACGACGACGACCGGCGGGCAATCGTTACCAAGCGGGCATTCCGCCGCAATCCCGAACTGCCGCAGCGAATCGATCAGATCCTTAATTGGCCGTTCTCGCATACGGGTATTGCCATCCAGGCGAAACTGCCCGTGTCCTAGGGCACACAGGGCCGTCAGAAAGCGAATGCTCGTGCCACTGTTTTCCAGCCACAAATCGGCATGTGTCACCGGAGGACGACCTTCGCAACCCGTGATGCGAACGGTGCAATCCTGGGCCGAATGCTCGACCGTCAAACCGAGTTTCCGCAGGCTATCGATCATCACTTGCGTGTCGCGGCTGTCCAGAACGCCGCGCAAAGTCGACGTTCCCCTGGCGAGTGCCGCCACAGCCAACGCTCGATTGGTCAGGCTCTTGGAACCAGGCGGTCGAATGGTGCCGTTCACAGGTCGGGAAACGGGTACGATTTTGCGAGAATCGGTCATCGAAAGAAGTGTCCTCGAATGTTGAAACGCTCAACCACAGCGGCGATGTTCGAATGACGTGTCCACAGGTCCACCTGTTTCGAATTCGTCACCGAATGAAGTGCTGCAATCAGAGTGTAACGGTTTCGTAGGAAGCATCGCCACCTGTCGCGCCGTCCCGTCGACTTCTGATCGATTCGGTCGTAGGGCAGTCGTCGCGAGGGCTGACACGTCGACGGAGGCTTCGGTTCACCGAATTGGGATCTTCGGTCGCCGGGTGGACTAATCGCTACGACCGGCGTCAATGGGGGGACCTGGGTCGATGTTTCGATTTCGCCACATTTTCCCACGGCACGGTGAAAGAGACGATCTAGCTTAAACTTGGATTCGTCCTCCGGGTGCGCTCTCTCCCGTCGGACAACATCGTGACCCCCACATCAGTACTGCTTCGCTCATCCGGTTACCGGCTGTGCCAGGATTGTGTACTGCCGCAACGAGAGCTTCCCATGCCTGCCACCCCCGCCCCCATTGATCTGTTGTGGACCTTGATCAGTGCTGCACTCGTCATGTCCATGCAAGGCGGCTTCTGCCTGCTGGAAACCGGTTTTGCCCGTGCCAAAAACAGCATCAACGTCGCCATCAAAAATCTGATCGACTTTTGCATCGCCAGTGTGATGTTTTGGGCGGTGGGATTCGGACTGATGTTCGGGACTTCGGCCTGGGGCCTGATTGGCACGTCGGATTTTTGCCTGGATGCGGGTGCAAGTCCCGACCTGTTGGCGTTCTTCCTGTTCCAACTGGTCTTTTGCGGTACTTCGACGACGATCATTTCCGGGGCGGTTGCCGAACGGATCCGATTTGGCGGCTATCTGGCGATTGCATTGGTGACCTCCACAATTTTCTATCCGATCTTTGGCCATTGGGCCTGGGGCGGCGGCTTTGACCCTGCCGGTACCGGTTGGCTGCAACGCAGGGGATTTATCGATTTCGCTGGCTCCACTGTTGTGCATTCGTTGGGCGGTTGGCTGGGACTGGCGGCCGCGACTGTTCTGGGACCACGCCTGGGGCGTTTCGGATCGGGGCGGTCGACGATTCACGGTCATGATCTGGCTCAATCGACATTTGGTGCCTTACTGCTGTGGTTCGGCTGGTTCGGCTTCAATGGCGGCAGCACGCTGGCGATGACCGAAAATGTCCCGCGGATCCTCGTGAACACGAACCTGGCCGCCGCCGCCGGTGGGCTTTCGGCACTGGCTTTCGCGTGGTGGTGGGTTCGTCGAGCCGACGTGGGACAAGCGATTAATGGCGTTCTGGCCGGACTGGTCGCGATTACCGCGTCGTGCCATCTGGCGAATCCACTGGCCGCCGTCGTGATCGGAGCCACGGCCGGACTGCTGTCATTCGCCGGCAGTTATTTGTTGGAATATTGGCGGGTGGACGATGTCGTCGGTGCCGTTCCCGTGCATGCGATGGGGGGATCGTTTGGCACGCTGGCCGTCGCCTTTGTCGCTTCGCCGGCCGTCACAGGAAGAACATTCACAGAGCAACTCGGAGTTCAGGCCTTAGGCGTGGCCACTTGTTGGCTGTGGGCGTTTGTCGGGGGCTGGATTGTCTTCCAGTTGATTAACAAAGTCATGCCGCTGCGAGTGGATCCCGTTGCGGAACAAAACGGCCTGAACGTTTCCGAACACGGTGCCAATACCGAACTGATCGATCTGTTGCATTCCATGAGTCGGCATTCCCAGAACAGTGAGTTCTTACATCCTGTGCCAGTGGAACCGCATACCGAAGTCGGGCAGATCGCCGAGGAATACAACCGCGTGTTGCAGGTTGTCAATGCCGAGATGGAGGCCAGAACGCTGGCATCGGAAGCGCTGCGAGCCGCGGAAGAAAAGTACCGCAGTATTTTTGAAAACAGCGTCGAAGGGATTTTTCAGACATCACTCGACGGTCGCTACATCAGTGCCAATCCGGCACTGGCACGGATCTATGGCTATGACAATACGGAAGAATTGGTGAAGGGGATCGGTGATATCGAGCGACAGTTGTATCTGGATCCGAATCGTCGCGAAGAGTTCCGTCGACGAATTGTGACCGACGGCGTCGTCACCGGCTTTGAATCGCAGGTGTACCGTCGTGATGGTTCGGTGATCTGGATTTCAGAAGCCGCCCGTGGCGTGCGAAACGTCGATGGACAGATCGTCATCTACGAAGGCACGGTGGTGGATATCACCGAACGCAAACAACTGGAAGAATGGCAGCGACAGAAAGAAGCTGCCGACGCCGCGAATCATGCTAAGTCGTCGTTCTTGGCGCGGATGAGCCACGAGATTCGAACGCCGTTGAACGGTGTGATTGGCATGACCGAACTGCTGTTGACCACGCAGCTCGATGCCCGCCAGCAGCAGTTTGTCAAAGCCTGCCAGACGAGTGGTCGTTCGTTGCTCTCGCTGGTGAATGACATTTTGGATCTGTCAAAGATTGAAGCGGGCAAGTTGGAAATGGACGTTCATGATTTCGATCTTGAGCAACTGGTGAAGGACACCACCGAGATGTTATGGCTGCGGGCTCACGAGAAGGGCCTCGAATTCATTTGCGATTTCGACCCACAGGCGCGCCAGATCTATTCCGGGGACAGCAATCGTCTGGGGCAGATTCTGATCAATCTGCTGAATAACGCCGTGAAGTTCACCGAACATGGTGAAGTTGTGCTGAACGTTGTTTGCGATCGACTCGACAGCGATTCCGCGACGCTCCGCTTCACTGTTCGCGACACGGGCATCGGTATTCCTCAAGATCGAGCGAATCGCCTGTTCCAGCCATTCTCGCAAGTCGACAGTTCGACCACTCGCAAATACGGGGGAACTGGACTTGGCCTGGCAATTTGCAAGCACCTGGTGGAAATGATGGGTGGCCAGATCAATGTGGAAAGTCGGATTGGCGCGGGGACCACATTCTGGTTCACGTTGACCTTGCCTGTCCGAGCTCAGTGTGAATTGTATTCCGAGCAGGACCGGCGGGCACTTCGTGGTCGTCGCGTGTTGATCGTGGATGACAACGAAACCAATCGCCAGATTATGGAAGAACATGCACGCGGCTGGGGAATGCAGCCCACGACGGCCGCCTGCGTCGATGAAGCACTCCGCTTGTTCGATGAGGCTTGGGAAGCGGGTCTGTTGTTCGATCTTGTCATCAGCGACTACGACATGCCCGAACGAAACGGCGCCGATTTTGTGTGTGAATTACGCGGTCGCACGGTCATGCCGGCCTTCATTCTGCTTGGCTCGGGACTATCCAACGAAAGTGCCGTCACGCTGCAGGCGATGGGCGTGCAGCAACAATTGACGAAGCCCGTATTGTCCACCCAATTGTACGCCGCCATTCGTGGTGTCTTACAACCGAATCGCAAGAGCGCCATCGGCCAAAATGCCCAGATCGCGGCACCGGCCGAGTCGGATCTGGCATTGCAAGCCGCTACGAATACGGAGGTTCTCGTTGTCGAAGATAATGCCATTAATCAATTATACGTGACATCCATCCTGTCCGAATTTGGTTATGCCTACCGAACGGCCAACAACGGCCTGGAGGCCATTCAAGCGATTCGTGAGCATGAATTCTCGATTGTGTTGATGGATTGCCAGATGCCTCAATTGGATGGCTTCGAAGCCACTCGCTGTATTCGGACGCTCGAAACGGAAGGCCGTCTGGCCGGTCACGTTCCCATTATCGCCTTGACCGCCAACGCGGTGAAGGGTGACGCGGAACGCTGCCTCGATGCGGGGATGGATCACTATCTCAGCAAACCGTTCGAACCGCGTTCGTTATGTGAAATCATCCAAAAATACAGTCGCATTGTCGAAGCGACCGCCACAGTGGTGGCCCCAGTTCCGGCGCCGCAAGATCTTTCCTTTTCTGGCACGCTCGAGACGACAAATCGTCCCGAGCAAGCACAGGATCCGGAAGGGCCACTTCCACCGATCAACGC
This sequence comes from uncultured Schlesneria sp., assembly GCA_903871875.1. Taxonomy (GTDB): domain Bacteria; phylum Planctomycetota; class Planctomycetia; order Planctomycetales; family Planctomycetaceae; genus Schlesneria. The sequence goes on along the minus strand of CAIQIR010000074.1, from coordinate 18,335 downwards.
CGAACGATTGCTCGGTCGATGTCTGGGTGACATCAACTTCATGAAAACAATGCTGGCCGAATTGGCCAGTACGGGCCCGAGTCGAGTCGCCGACATCGTCGAATGTGCCGAACGAAAAGATTGCGTGCAGACGGCAAATGCCGCCCACGCATTGAAAGGGGCCGCTGCCGTTCTGGGAGCGGATCCGATCCTTCAATTGACCACCAAAATCGAGGGCATCGGTCGTGGTGGGTCGTTGGAGGGAGTGCAAGAGTTGCTGTTGGAATTGCAATCAGAAATGGATCGCTGCGTGCGATTCATCCCGAGTGTGATTCATTCGACTATGGATTCCGAGACGGACCTCACGATTTAAGGGATGATCATGAACGTTCTGATCGTCGACGACGATTCATTTACGCGGCAATTTTTGGCAAACACGCTTCGACGCTCCGGCTTCGAAGTGACTGTCGCCAAGAATGGGGCCGAGGCATTCGAACGCTTTATGATCGATCGGCATCAACTGATCGTGTCCGATTGGAATATGCCGGAAATGAATGGACTCGAACTGTGTCGAGCCGTTCGACGTGCTGAGAATCGTCGGTACGTTTACTTTATCCTGCTGACGTCGTTCGATCGTCCTCAGGATGCGATTATGGGGCTTGAAGCGGGTGCCGATGATTATGTTCGCAAACCGTTCGATCCGGGCGAGCTGATCATGCGCGTGAATGCCGGCCAGCGGATCATCAATCTGGAAACACGCGGTCTGACGATTTTTGCGCTGGCCCGTCTGGCGGAATCTCGCGATTCGGAAACGGGCGAGCATCTGGAACGGGTTCGCAGTTATTGCAGCTTGCTCGCCCGCGAACTGCAATTGCATCCTCGCTTCCAGCCACTGATTGACGACAATTTCGTGCAGCTGATTTATGAAACCAGTCCTCTGCACGACATTGGTAAAGTCGCCATTCCGGACAGCATTTTGCTGAAACCAGGGCCATTGACCGACGAAGAATTCGATGTCATGAAGACCCACACCGTCCGCGGAGCCGAGACGATTGCGGCGATGCGCGACGAATATCCGAATGCCCGCTTTTTGCATATGGCCCACAACATCATTCTGTCGCATCATGAAAAATTCGATGGCAGTGGTTACCCGGAAGGACTTTCCGGTAACGATATCCCCCTGGCGGCCCGAATCATGGCCGTCGCCGATGTCTACGATGCGCTGACCTCGGTTCGCGTTTACAAAGCGGCCTATACCCACGAGCAGGCCCGAACAATCATTGTCCGGGATTCAGGAAAGCATTTTGATCCGGAGATTGTCGCGGCGTTTGTCGAATGCGAAGACCTGTTTCGGAAAACGGCTGCCGGGGCACAAAGAAAAGGCGAGCAAGTGGGACCGACGTTGTCACCGGCCACAGATCCACAGCGCCCCACGAACGGAACTGCTGGGATTGAACGAGCCCGAACAGAAGCGGCCGATCCGCTTGTGTGAATACGAGCAGCCCGTCTCAGACGGCAATTACGATCTCAGCGTGACAGCGCCGCGTGAATCGCTTTCACGGTTGCATCGGCTCGAAAATCGATCATTTTCCTCCCCCATTCGATCGTCCGCTCCATCGGGGACAGCTCGATGCCATTAATGCGGAATTGATTCGCGGCGATTCGCTCCTTGGTGCGAACGCTGTCGGGATCGACGGCCATCATCAGGGCGGTGATGACAAAATCGTCGTGCAGACCCTCGGGAGTTTCGACGATCCCCTGTGGTCTCAACCAATCGGATATCGACTGGAAATCATAATACTCGGGAATGTAGTAAACCTTCGATCGATCGCCGTGCCACTTCTCGTTGAGCTGTTTCGCCACTGCTCGCATGCCATCCTGATTTCCTCCACTGTCACCGATCAAGATGATGTTCTTGAAACCGTGCGTTCGCATACAACTGCAAATGTCGCGAAGCAAACTTTGAAAGGTCTCCTCGGTCAGGCTGACCGTTCCCGGATATTTCATGTGCAGCGAAGGGGGATCGATGTCGCCTTCAGGGACAAACGGGACGATCGAAGCAATGAGCGCTGTCTTTAATTTACGGGCAATGGCTTCGGTCGTTCCGCGGAGGATAATGTTGTGTTTTCCCGTGGCGAGGTAGGGACCATTTTGTTCGATTCCCCCAGTCGCCACGATGACAGTCTCTTTTCCCCCGCGCATGGCATCACGGATTTCCATCCACGTCAGCTCTTCCATGAACAGACTGTCCTTCGCTGCGATGGGACGAGGTGACTGAGGATCAGGAGCCACCGGATCGGGCTGTGCGGCCAGAAAAAGAACTGGCAGAACGACCAATAGAGAAATCGCGCGGGACATAAAACTGCTCCTTTGATTTGTCGGCCAGAGAGAAGAGGCAAACGGTCGAGGATCAATCGTGGCACACAGCGACTGTGATCGTACGTTGCGCTTGGGATCGCGACGAGCCAAATGGCCGAATCGGCACGAATTCAGCCTCTTACGATTGTGGTCGGATGACGCCCCCCCCCGGGTCAAAAATGACGATTTTGATCATTTGGCGGAAATTCAGACATTTTCGCGATAACTTGTCCGCCGTCATCCGTAATGAGTGCCAGAGGTTTTCATGAATAGCATTCCGCCGACACAAGTGACGTTGCTCGTTCGCATTCGAGATGTGCGCGACCAAGAGGCTTGGGAAAAGTTCGTCGACTTGTATGCGCCGCTGGTGTATGGCTTTTTGCGTAAACGGGGCCTGCAAGATGCTGATTCTGCCGACCTGACCCAAGATGTGTTGCGCCAGGTCTCGACGGCGGCGAAGAGCTTAGAATACGACCCCAAGCGTGGTTCCTTCCGGGGCTGGCTGTTCACCATCGTACAAAATCGATTGACCGATCATTGGCGGAAAGACAGTCATCGCGTCAATGGGACTGGAGACACGAACGCCCATCGGCAGTTGAACGAGTTTCCCCAACCGGACAGTCTGCAAGGCAGCGTCGAATGGGACGCCGACTATGAACGTCAACTTTTTCACTATGCCGCCAGTGCGGTGAAACAAGATTTCACTCCGACGACATGGCAGGCGTTCTGGTTGACCGCCGTCGAGGGCCTGAAGGGGCAGGAAGTGGCACAAAAACTCGATTTGACGTTGGCCGCCGTCTATCTCGCCAAGGGGCGAGTCATGAACCGGCTGAAGGATCAAGTCAAATTGCTCGTCGGTGAAGACTAAGGAAACGGGTTTTCACAATTTCGCAGGACCGTTGTCCTCATGACCACTTCTCGTCAAAGTCGCCGACGGAAAAATCGAGGAACTGAAAGTGACCCATGCGCACATGATTACCTCGGTGGAATGGCGATGACCACACAAGCTCGCGTACGAAGCGAATTGGGTTCACCTACGTCAGGCCTTACCGTTTCGGACGGCGAGTTTCTCGGCCATTTGTCTGAAGTGGAGTCGCGTACTGACGAAAGCCAAAAAGCGGACGTCGGACCGGCTCCGTCGCAATTCCGACACACATTTCCCGAACAGATCATTTTCGCGATATCTTTTCACTCGCCGTTCGTATTCATGGGAAGAGTCTGCGAATTACGAACGATCGGCCTCTGTGCCACGAACCTTTCGCGGTAAACTCTTTTCATCCAACGAGAAGAAAGAGCTGACCCCATCATGATCGAACTTCCCAACTCCTGCCCGACCTCTGCGGTGCTGCAGGCCTTGATCGATGGCACGCTGCCACCAGACGAGCAGCTTTCGATTCAAACGCACGTTGACGGTTGTGAAGTCTGTCAGCGGGGATTGGAATCACTCGTGGCGGGAACATCCTCGTGGGACGCCGCGTTGGACCACCTGAAGCAGGAATTACCGGAGTCGAAAGAATCGGTTTTGGCAGATGCCATCGAACGGATGAAGGCTGATCAATTTTTTGAGTCGGCAGGTCCGAACCCCGGTCCGACTAACCCGCTCGATTTTCTCGAGCCGTCCGATCACCCCGGCTCACTGGGAAGATTGGGGCCGTACGAAGTCACCGAGGTGATTGGCCAGGGCGGAATGGGCATCGTCCTCAAAGCGTTTGATCCCGCTCTGCATCGCGTCGTCGCGGTGAAAGTTTTGGCTCCCTATTTGGCACACAGTCCACAGGCGCGTAAGCGATTTATTCGCGAAGCGCAAGCCATCGCAGCGGTCAGTCACGACCACGTGATTACGATCCATGCGATCGATCCATCGACCGAACAGCCCAAGATTGTCATGCAGTACATTCCGGGACGTTCGCTGCAACAGAAATTAGACGCCGAAGGGTCGCTGGATCTCAAAGAGATTCTGCGGATCGGCATGCAGACCGCCTCTGGGTTGGCAGCAGCTCATGCCCAGGGGCTAGTACATCGTGACATCAAGCCTTCGAACATTCTGCTCGAAAACAGTATTCAACGAGTCAAGTTGACCGACTTCGGCCTGGCCCGCGCCGTCGACGACGCCAGTTTAACCCAAAGCGGTGTGATCGCCGGCACGCCTCAGTATATGGCGCCCGAACAGGCCAATGGTGATGTGGTCGATTTCCGCGCCGATCTGTTCAGCCTGGGAAGCGTCCTCTATGCGATGTGCGTGGGGCACTCGCCGTTCCGGGCCAGCACCACCATGGGCGTGCTGAAGCGGGTCTGTCACGATCCCCCACGACCAATCCAAGAACTCAATCAGGATATTCCCGATTGGTTGTGCGCCATCGTCATGCGGTTGCTGGCGAAGAATCCAGAGGACCGATTTCCGTCGGCCAAAGCCGTTGCCGATTTGCTGGAGAAATGGCTCGCTCATGTTCAGCAGCCACAAGTGATTCCCAAGCCCGACCCCGTGTTTCACATTCCAGAGGTCTTGCTCAACAAGAGAATCTTTCAGATGGAGCGGCCCACGTGGTTACCCAGTTACGTGGCGTGGCCGTTGTCACCCCGCATGGTCGCACTGAGTGTTTGTCTTGCGGCGATGTTCTTGTCTGCCAGCCCGATTGAACTCATCATTCTGGCGGTGGTGTCGTGGCAGCTGACGAAAGGAATTTATTTCTGGCAGGGGATCAAACCAACGCTAGGGGACTCTCGTTCCCAACCGCCTCATGCAGAAGCCAATTCATTCAACGCTGGGATTGGAGATGAAACACAGGCGGTGAAAACGGAAACTCCGAAGACGGGGTTTCCCTGGACGCTGTTGATTTGCCTGGGCATCGGTATGGCGATATTGGGAACCCGCAGTCCGGGTATGTCAATGAATGAGTTTCAATTTCTGACGGTAATCGGAGCTGGCGGTTTCCTCTTTCTCATATTGCTTCGCTACCTTTGGCCCACCGCACTTCCGCGTCTGCCGGGGACGATTGCTGCTGGGATATCGGAAGGCAGCATCGAAGCCGATGCGACTCCACCAACTTTCTTTGCGCTGCTCAATTCCTGGATGAACGAACTGCTGCGATGGAGTTATGAGTTCCTGCGAAGTCTTCCCGTCGAAACCCGAGATCTGATCAAGCGAGCGATCGGACCGTCTCTGTGGATTGGTTGGTACTTTGCTGGGGCCTTTGACATCCTGCTGACGCTTTTCTTCTCGTTCAATCCGCAGTTCCCGGTCTATATTGTGGCGATGTGGCTGATCATGAGCGCGATTTCGTTTGTCGCAGCCCACTGCATCTATGTGCGTCAGAACCTCACGCTGCTTCGCCGCATGTCCTATCTTGGTCTGCTGCCCCTTTCATTTGGAGCGATCATCCGGATCCCGCTGAGCTTCTTCACGTTGCTGTGGCAGATGTCGCGGGACACTCGGGAATCGTTTGGAACGACACCCTGGGCTGAGACGCAACTTGGACGGCTGATGAACGCCTATGTCGGACCGCTGTTTCAGAAGTAGTGGTGTCCGGGATTCGGAGGAGTGGCTACGGCGGGGGAAGCTGAAAATTCCTGATACTGCTGGGGTCATGCCCAATAACGGGAAGACCAAGACCGCCGCGATTCAGCAAATCATCTTTTACGCTCCTCCAGGCCCAATGCAATCGCACATTGCGCATGGTTGAACATCTTCGTGTGGTCGTGTTCGATGCCTTCGGCCACTACCAGCTTCCAACCGAAGGGCCATCGTCGTTCAGAGGCCAGCTTCTTACCGGCCGCGAAGGCATTTTTCCCGCGTTCGAATCGGACGTTCCCTTGGGCATCAGCGGCGGGAAAGATGTCCAGATACTCATCGCGTTCGGTATCGTTGCTGCCCAGGTAAAATGTGAGTGGCTGGGCCAGATAGGCTTTCAAGTGTTCATCGGTCTGTAATTCTTCCGGTAAACCGCCCAGGCCGAACGGAAAATCGGCTTCACGAGTTGGGAACAGGTAGGTACCGGAATTCGCCGCCACGATTCGCTTGGCATCGGTTTGAATGAACCCCGCAAGTCGAACCAGGAATTGGCCGCCGCCGGAATGACCGATCAAATACAGCGGCAGATCGGGGCGGCCTTCGCGCCGACGAATCTCCTTCACGATTCGATTGACGTATTCGCCCGTCCATTCCTCACGGGGGGCCGCTTGCCCGTCTTGCAGGATGCCGCCGAATTGGTATTTCCGTTTCGGAAATTGCACGTCGTCGAACAGCGGCGCGACAATCATGGCTCCCAAACGATCCGCCATTTCGATCGAATCATCGCGGTATTCCTCCGCATTACGCAGGACACCGTGAAAGACCATAATCAGTGGTCCGTTGACGTAGTCCTGCGGCTTATAAGTGTAAAGTCTGAGCGGAACGTCGCCAAATTCGACGTCGACAACGGATTTTCCGGCGGGCAGGGGATTGGCGGTATTAAGTAACAGGCTAAAGGCCAGGATCGCATGCACGGCGGGAAGTTCCTGAATCTAAAGACAATTGGCGGAAATTGCCCGCCCCGTCAGTGTGATAAATTTTAGGGGTTTGATCGAGGCATCTTTTCGGAAATCCGTTAATATTTCGGCGTCAGTTTTTGACAATCGACCCCAACGATCACCTGCATTCCGACGTAGTATCCTGTCGGGTGCCCAAATGCTAGACACGATGACCTTACCGGACAGCGAAATTTCCGGCGTGGACGATGTGGCCAGCGCGACGCAAGAATCGCGCCTGGTGGACGAAGCGCGCCGTGGAAACCAAGCCGCGTTTGGTGAATTGGTCACCCGCTACGAACGGCGGATGATCCGTGTCATCCTGCAGTTTGTGAAAAGTCAGGAACTGGCCGAGGATCTGGCTCAGGAGGCATTTCTCAAGGCCTATCAACGGTTGGGGCAATTTGATACCTCCCGTCGATTTGGGCCTTGGTTGTTTCGAATCGGGGTGAATCAGACCTTGGACTATTTGCGTCGCCGCAAGCGGCGCGGTTGGTGGTTGTTATTTTCGGAAAGAGGAACCGAACGCGATCCTGATCCGGCGGTTGTCGATCCACGACAGCAAATCGATCTCGAGCAAGAAGTGGCCGCGGTTTTGGAGCAGATTCCCGAGAATTATCGCGTGGTGCTGACATTGCGTGAGCTACAGAACTTCTCGACCTCGGAAATCGCGGCCATTTTGGAGCGAAAAGAAGCGACGGTCCGTTGGCGGCTCGCCGAAGCTCGGTCGATGTTCCACGATTTATGGGTCAAACGTCGCGATGGAGTGGGCGGCGAAGAATCACCGATTCCCATTGAGGGGCGGCCGGAATCGGGTAGTCAGAAAAGACGAAAGGACAAATGATGATGGATTGTCGACAGGTGAAGTCATTGCTTCCGCTGTGGGTTGGTCAGGATCTGCCCGACGCAGCCACGGCAAGTGATGTCGCCAAGCACCTGGAAAAATGCCACGATTGCGAATGTCGACGGAACGAGCTGCAATCGAGTCTGGAAGTGTTGCAGGGATTGTCGGCCGAAACGTTGTCCATCGAATCGGCCAAACGAAGCATCTGGCCGGGGCTGGTCTCGCGAATTTCCGAATGGGAAACCCTTCATCGCCGGGAACGTTTCAATGGTTGGATTCCTGCGTCGGTGATGGCGTTGGCCGTGATTTTGATGATCGCCGTTTCGCTGCCGTCCATTCGAGACGAGTTCTTCGGCGACCACTCGGGTTCGACCAACGTGGTGGATCTGTTCGGTTCGGAATCTAGTTTCGATTTGGATGGCCAGCTCGATGCGAACCAGAAGTCGAAAACGATCGGTTTACCCGGTCGGCCCGGACTGGGTAAACCGGTGAACTACCGGTCGGATCAATGGTGATTGGCGAGTCATTCCCGCGGGCAGCGGCGACAAACGTTTTGCCTCTTCCCTCCCCCTCCGCTTGCCAGCCGCTTTTGAGGGCCGGCGCAGGCCCGTTTCTGCGGTCACAGCCGGTCACCACGGCTGTTCGATCCCCACGCAGAGGATGAATTGTCCCTGCCGCACGCGCGAGTTCCACGCCTGCCCGACGACGATGCCGTCGACCCCGGCGCAGACGGGCCAGGCCGGTTCATCGATCCGGTCAAAGTCGTGCAGACGCCCCACCAGGTCGCCTTTTTTCACTCGCTGGCCGCACGCCAGAACTTCTTCATAATGCCCCGCGAAGGGAGCGGGCACATAGCATTCGAAGTCGACGATCGCCGCGCACTTCTGAGTTCCATCGGCTTGATGAGCGATCGGCTCGATCGACCCTGCCAATTGCCCATGATGAATTGCGGCAGCGAGGACCCCCTGTCGTCCGTAGGTCACACCTTTGCGCAGGACCGCTTCACCCCAACCCAACTCCGTACCCACCGTAATCTTGCCTAACCGTTCCGCTTCGCTGGTCAGCAGGCCTGGCGTGTTGTTCTGATAAACCATGATCAGCGGCACGCCAAACCAGCGTGCGGTGTCCGCGATCAAGCGGCGTTGTTCGGGATCGTCAATCGGATGAAAGCTGGCACAAATATCGAATCGAATTTGATTTCCACCCGAGTGCAAATCGATCACGACATGCACCGCGGGCCAAATGAATTCGCGAATAAATGCCGCCAGTCGATGCGTGATTCCGGCCAGCGTCGGTTGTTTGCCTGCGCCGTCAATGAAAGCGCGGTTCAGATTCACTCGGTCGGCTTCGACACTATCACGCGTTCCGGTCCGAAAGGCTTCGACATTCAAGACAGGAATGAGAATGATCCGACCGGTCACCGCGGCCGAATCGATTTCATTCTGCAGCAGCTTGAGTGCGACGGGGCCCTCGTATTCATTCCCGTGAGTCGAGCCAATCGCGACCAGACCACGGCCCGGTTTCGCCTGAGGGCCGACCCAAACGGTCAGGGGAATTAATTGGGCTCCCCACATCGTGTCATGTTCCAGGGCGACCCAGTAATCGCGCCGTCCGGGTGAATCCAGATCCAGGTCCGCCGGTTTGACAATCTTCCGCATCACCATCGTTGTAATTCCTCGTGATAACGTCTCAAGCCTGTCCGTCGATGATCCATGAAATGACCGGATTCGTCCAGACTGTGTTCCTGGCCATTTTGAGGGTATCTTGTTGCCCACTCGTCATGATCATGTGCTCGTGCCGTATCGACGGCCCGCTCAATCGAATTCAACAAAACCGGCTGCGACAAGGCGACCGGTAAGGAGATCCCTGCGTGAGTCGCCGCGTGGTTGTTATTGGTGGTGGAGTCATCGGGGCGGGTTGCGCTCATTATCTCAGTCAATCGGATTGGCAGGTCACCATTGTTGAGCGGAAAGAGTTTGGCAACGGGGCCTCGCACGCCAACTGCGGTCTCGTTTCACCCAGCCATATTCTGCCGCTGACCCGACCAGGCGTCATCAGTACCACCTTTAAAGCGATGTTCCGACCCAACTCGCCGTTCTCCGTGAAGCCGCGTCTCGATCTCGCTTTGTGGTCATTTCTGATTCAGTTTGCCCGTCGTTGTAACGAGTCGGATATGTTGAAGGCCGGTAAGACATTGCAACGGCTGCTCGATTCATCGCGATTGCTGTATGAAGGCCTGTTCAACAACGAACCGCTTGAGGCCGAATGGGAGAAGAAGGGCCTCTTGCTGCCGTTCCTCCATCAATCCGGCATGGACCATTTCGCGGAAACCGACCACTTGCTGCGAACCCATTTCGGACACGGCGCCGAACGTTACGACGGCGACGACGTCACCAAGTTTGAACCGGCCCTGAAATCGGGGCTGGCGGGCGGATGGCACGATCCGGGCGATGCCCATTTGCGACCCGACAGATTGATGTCGTCGTGGAAAACTCTGCTGGAATCACGCGGCGTCTCCATTCTCGAAGACCACGAATTCCAGGGGTTCGGCAAGTCCCAGGGACGCGTCGGTTCCGACGGAGCATCGCAGGCAACGCGTGCCATCACGTCCCAGGGAGATTTGGAAGCCGATGCCTTCGTCGTCGCCACGGGAGCCTGGACGCCGAAGCTCAATCAATATCTGGGTTGCCGCATCCCGATTCAACCGGGCAAGGGCTATTCGCTGACCATGGCCCGTCCGGACAAGTGTCCGAAGACGCCGATGATTTTCGAGGAACATCGAGTTGCGGTGACGCCCTGGGCTTCCGGCTATCGCTTGGGTTCGATCATGGAATTCGCTGGCTACGACGAATCGCTGCGTCCCGAACGAATCCAGATGTTGCGTAGCGGAGCCAGTCATTATCTGCAAGATCCCACTGCCGAACCGGTCACCGAGCAATGGTATGGCTGGCGACCCATGACGCCAGACAGCCTGCCGATCATCGATCGATGCCCCTCCTTCGGCAATGTCTACATCGCGGCCGGGCACAACATGCTGGGGCTTTCGATGGCCCCCGTGACGGGGAAACTGGTCGCGGAACTGATGAACGGTCAAGAGCCTCATTTGCCGATTGAACCCCTGTCATTGAAACGGTTCTAGGTCCGGTGACGGTCGTCCAGGCGACCGATCCGCCGCCTCACGTTGAATTACTTTCGATTTCGAGACTTCGCTGCGATCGGCCGAGCAACCGCACGTTGCCTCGGCCGATCGCGTTCGCTATTTTGACGACATGACGTATCACTATCTCGCTAAGCATCATGTTGAATTTTTCGAAACGGACCTCGCCGGGATCGTTCATTTCGCCAATTTCTACCGGTACATGGAACAGGCCGAGCACCAGTTCTTTCGGTCGCTGGGGCTCAAGATTCATGGAACGCTGCCGGACGGGACGGTGTTCGGCTGGCCCCGCGTGTCCGCGACCTGCTCGTTCAAATCGCCGGCCTTCTATGAGGACGACATTGAAATTGGCATGACGATTCTCAGGCTCACCCGCCGTTCGCTGACGATTGCCTACAAATTCCAGCGAGACGGGGTGCTCTTGGCCGAGGGAGAGCTGAAGACGGCTTATTGCATTTTTCCTCCCGATTCGAAACTCGAATCTGCCGAAATGCCCGGCGACTATTTTGACAAACTGACGATGAAACCGACGAACGAAGAGTCCACGTGACGAGGGCATTGACCCCGTCTCTTATTGTCGTACTTGCTTGTCGTTCGGCTGTGCCACTGCTTCTCGATGCAGTGCTCCGAAGCAATGCGACCCTCACTCGGTCGTGACAAAAATCCTCGCCCCGACCCAAAGCAATCAAGCAACCCCACTACGAAAGTCTCCATTCGACAGTGACGGGATCACTACGGCAGTCCATTCAATTTCCGAGTCACCCATTCGCACATCATCAGCGAGAACAAGACCAGCAACCAAGGCCAACGATCCCAGAGCGAGATCTCCTGGTACTGTGTCGTCGTTCCCTGATCCGGTTTGAATAGTCCCGGTATCAGATGTACTTCATCCGGCTGAAACAGTCGGCCGCCGCTGGCATCGGCGATCTGTTGTAACAACTCGCGATCGGTACTCAGGTCGCTCAATTCGGGGCTGGGTTTGTCGCCGACGAACAAGGTTGTCTCAATGCGCTTTTCACCCAGGTCCGCTTGATCGGCGACAAGGCGAGCCAGGTATTCACCCGCGGGCAACGACAGCACCCGTCCCTCGTGCTGGAAGGGCGATCCCGGAACGGGAAGCAAATCAATCGTTGTGAACGGCAGTTCGCTTTTGTCTCCCTGCCGAAACAGCTCGGCCCGAGATTTCAGTTGAGGAAATTTGTTAAGAAACAAAGGTGTCCAGCGAGCTTGCAGACGTGCTTCCTGCCCCAATTCAATCTCGGCCTTTTCCGGCCCAAACCGCACAAAATCGGTCCCGGCAGACAGCTTGTTGTTCGCGGCCCAGCGAGCCAGTTGAGCCCAGAAGCGATGATGGTATTGGTCGCCCACGCGATATCGCCAACGCCATGTCGCGTCGATGCCCAGCCACACCACTTGTCCCGAGCCGACGAACTGATGCACGATCACGCCGAACTTGCGGTCCGCCGGCAATCCTTTGACGCGATCGGCGGGAATCTGCGTCGTGGCCCAGACCGTCGCGGTCGGCTTCGCCTCACCTAACAAGGCCCAGGTCTGTCCAGGTAAGCCTTTCCAGATGGCGATATTCTGAGCCAGATCGGCCGCGAACTGCAGCATCGTCTGCTGCTCTCCATCGGCGGTCAGCGTCAGCGGCAGTCCGCGCGAACGGGGGGCCGCTTCTTGAGTTTTATCACCCAGTGCGACTGCCACCAGATCTTTCACCGGAAGCAACTGTTCGAGCGCCGGCGAGTGATGGGCCAGCGGCATACTGCGTGAGCCCGCCGAGAGCACCAGAGTGCCACCTTCCGAAACATACTTCAGCACCGATTGCCAGGCTGCATCGGGGAACTGCTCGGGAGACACATCGCCAATGATCACCAGATCGGATTCCGCAAACGGTGAAACTGCTGGGTTCGCCGCGTCAGTGGGAATGGTCAGTCGACGAGGAAAAAAGGGACCCGGCAGGATGCCCAGGTACGGCTGATCGAACAGGACTCGCTTCAGATTAACCCGTTCATCGCGACTGAAGGCCGCATCCAGATAGCGGAATTCCCAGCGCGCCTCACCGTCCACCAGAAAGACCTGAGCCCGATCATCCACGACCATCAGCGAGAATGAGCGGCTGTTATTGTCATCGCGCGTTTCACCAGGTTGAACCGAGGTTCGCACGACGTATTTCTTACGGCCCGTTTCTTCCGCGTCGATTTGAAAATCAATCGTGGTCGACGCGCCTTTGCAGATCACGGTTTGTCGGACCGGCGGTGCATCCGGCTGGTCTTCGGACACCAGTTCCACGTCAATCGACTGTCCGTCGAAACCGACGGTCCCGAGCGTCACTTTGATCTGCGGATGATCGCCCTTGTAAACCGTCTGGGGATGTTCCACCAGCAGAATCGACAGATCCTTGGGCCGATAACGGGAACCAATCAGCACCGGATAGACGGGTGTATGACTGGCTTTGAGCGCCGACGCCAGACCCACCAAGTTCTGTCCGGCGTGATCCCGGCCATCGGTGAAAAGCACAATCCCTTTGATTTCCTCGGTCCCACTCGCGCCCCATTGCAGGCCGAGCGACAGGTCGGTCGTATCGGTCTGCAGGCTGGCCGGAGGCTCTGCAACGATCTTCGGCAACTGCTCGCGATCGACCGCTTCTGACTTCCCGGCGAACGCAAATAAATCGACCTGGCTCACTTGAGCAAGTTGATCGAGCAGCGGCGAGTTCGTTCCCGTCAGCAGCCGTCGTGCGATCTCGCGACGGGGTAGCTTTTCCACTTCGTCGAAGAGCGATTTCAGGTTGTCCCGTCGCGAGGCCTCGAGTGCTGCCCGGCGCTCTTCATCGGGAGCCTCGTCCGGGTCAACCCACACCGGCTGCTGATCGGCATCAAAGGCCTGTTGCCAGCGGTTCAGGCGGGCTTCGTGAGCCGCATTACCGATCAGTTCCAGTCCTCGCGCCACTCGAAGTTTCTCGCCGCGGCTGGCGTGGCGGTCGAGCGTGGCCATGCTGTCGGACAGGTCAATTCCCACCAGAATTCGGCTCGTCTGCGACTGTTCCAGCGTCCAACTGAGCGTCGGTTGCAGCAGCGTCAGCAGGATGACCGCCAGGACGGAAAGCCGCAGGCCCAGCAGGCCCCAACCGAGCGAACGCGAGACTAATCGGCGTTCATAGCGGGAAAGGGCGATAATCAGCACCAGTGCCAGTCCGATGGCAATCAGGTGGCCGGCCAGCATCAGCGGCGAATGGGCACCTGGCAGCGAGAAATGACGGGACATTGGCGACATGATTTCAGATCATCATTGATCGGATTGCAACAGTTGAATGCGGCTTCTAAGATTCGCGATCTGATCACAGGCACATCCCAGGATGTGCCTGTGTTTGCGGAAGAGGACTCGGTATGAAATGCCTGCTGGATGGCCGTTTTCGAAAAGAGATTGCCCGGAAACTGTTGTACAATGGCTAATTAACAATAAACATCCGACCACGAATGGAATCGCCCCGCAAGGATGAACCCCATGCTCCAAGTCAAATCGTGCGGTGTGATCGTCTTTCGCCGAACGCCCGAACTGTCCTTTTTGCTGATGAAACATTCCCACCGGTATGACCTGCCCAAAGGCCATATGGAAGCCGGGGAGACCGAACTGCAGACGGCGATGCGGGAAATGTGGGAAGAAACCGGTATTCCGCCCGAAGAAGTCAATATCGATCCTGAATTCCGTTACGAAGAAAAATACTTTCCGGTGGAACCGCGGTTTGGTAACGAGCGGGTCGAAAAGACGCTGGTGATCTTCCTGGGTTGGATCTCCCGCAACCTGCCGATCGCCGTCACCGAGCATGCCGGGCACGAGTGGAAACGCTGGCACCCGCCGCACGAAATCCAGCGATTCACCATCAACCCGCTGCTGACCGCCTTGCTCCGTCATTTCGAGACCCATGCGTTGCCCAACGACTGAGGTGTGTCACCGAATGACCGGGTAACTTATCCGGCCGTGCGGCGTTTTCCCTCCTTCGGCAATCCCTTTCGGACCACGAACGTCGTGACTCCTCGACCGGATTCCCGTTGGTTCGCGACCGACAATCGTCCTTGATCCCTTCCGTTGTCATCTCCTGATCAGGTGTCATAACCCAGGTTGGGTGACAGCCATCGCTCGAGCGTTGCCATGGGCATCTCTTTCCGCCGGGCATAGTCTTCCACTTGATCCCTGGTGATCTTGTCGACGCTGAAGTACCGGGCTTCCGGATGAGCGAAATACAGGCCGCTGACGCTGGCCGCCGGGTACATTGCAAAGCTTTCCGTCAGGCGAATCCCCGTGTTGCGTTCCGCATCCAGCAGTTCGAACAACTTGGTCTTCTCGGTATGGTCCGGGCAGGCGGGATAGCCATGAGCGGGACGAATGCCGCGATATTTTTCCTCGATCAGTTCATCGGAACTGAGTGCTTCCGTTTTGCCGTAGCCCCAGGCTTCGCGAGCCTGCTTGTGCAGGTATTCGGCAAAAGCCTCTGCCAGACGGTCAGCCAACGCCTTGGTCATGATCGACAGGTAGTCGTCGTGCAGTTCGTTCTGGAATTTGTTCGCCAGTTCATCACAGCCGAAACCGGTGGAAACCGCGAACGCCCCCAGATAGTCCTGGCGTCCCGACGAGGCCGGGGCGATATAGTCGGCCAGCGAACGGAAATCAGACTGTCCCTGCCGTTCCCATTGCTGCCGCAGCATCGAGAATCGCAGCGGCGGCAACGACTTGGTATCACCTTGTTTGGTCGCCCAAGTGACAATAATGTCATCCCCCTCGGACACGGCCGGCCAGAAGCCGTACACGCCGCGAGCCGTCAGCAATTTCTCATCCACGATCCGCCGCAAGAGAGCCTGCGCATCGTCAAACACTTTGCGCGCCTGTTCGCCCACCACCGGATCCGTAAAGATCTTGGGATATTTCCCTTTGAGTTCCCACGTTTGAAAGAACGGCGACCAGTCGATGAACGGCACCAGTTCGCTCAGTGGGACACTTTCCAGCACCCGTGTGCCGACAAACGACGGCGTATCGATCGCGACGTTGGCCCAATCGGTCTGGAACCGTCGAGCGAACGCATCGGCGTAAGGGACCAGTTTTCGATTGGACTGCATCGCTTCGTAGTTCGAACGATCGCGCGACTGCGACGCCTTGTTCTTGACAATGAAGTCCGGTCTGCGAGTCTCGTCGAGCAGATTCTCGACGACCGGGACCGACAACGACGCGTCGACCACGTGCACCACCGGCTGTTGATAGTGCTGAGCAATCTTCACCGCCGTATGCTTGGCAGAGGTTGTCGCACCGCCGATCAACAGCGGAATGGTATAGCCCAACCGCTGCATTTCTTTCGCGACATGCACCATCTCGTCGAGCGACGGAGTGATCAGACCGCTCAGGCCGATGACGTCGGCCCCTTTCTCCTTGGCGACTTCCAGGATCTTGTCGCACGACATCATCACGCCCAGATCGATCACGTCGAAGCTGTTACAGCGCAGCACCACGCCGACAATGTTCTTGCCGATGTCATGTACGTCACCTTTGACCGTTGCCAGCACCACGCGACCTCGCCCGCGCGAGGTATCGACCGCGGCGGCTGTTTCACCCGGCGCCAAGGCCGCTTCGGCGGCGACGCGTTCCGCTTCCATGAACGGTTCGAGGTACGCCACCGCTTTTTTCATCACACGGGCACTCTTTACGACCTGCGGCAGAAACATTTTTCCTGCCCCGAACAGTTCGCCCACGACGTTCATCCCGTCCATCAGCGGACCCTGAATGATGTCCAGCGGTTTGCCGTATTTCAGACGGGCTTCTTCCGTGTCGGCATCGATATGGTCGGTAATCCCCTTCAGCAGGGCATGTTTCAAACGATCCTCGACAGCCCCCATCCGCCATTCTTCGACGGCCGCTTCCGTCGCTTCTTTCGCACCGCCTTTGAATTTTTCCGAAAAGGCGATCAGACGCTCGGTCGCATCCGGCTGGCGGTTCAGCAGCACATCTTCGATCTGGACCAACAGTTCCTTGTCGATCTCTTCATAGACTTCCAGTTGACCCGCGTTGACGATGCCCATGTCGAGGCCCGCCTGAATCGCGTGATACAGGAACGCCGCATTCATCGCCTCGCGGACCACGTCATTACCGCGGAACGAGAACGAGACGTTGCTGACACCGCCCGACGTTTTGGCACCCGGGCATTCGGCCTTGATCCGGCGGATCGCCTCGATGAATTCGACGGCATAGTTCGAATGCTCGTCCATTCCGGTTCCGACGGTCAGGATGTTCGCGTCGAAGATAATGTCTTCAGGCGGAAATCCCGCGTCGCGCGTCAGCAGGTCGTAGGCCCGTTTGCAGATCCGGACCTTGTCCGCACAATCAGTCGCCTGGCCTTTTTCATCGAACGCCATGACCACGACCGCCGCACCGTACCGACGGATCCGTCGCGCCTGCTGCAGAAAGGCTGCTTCGCCTTCCTTCATGCTGATCGAGTTCACCACGCCCTTGCCGTCGAGACACTTGAGACCCGCTTCGATCACGCTGAACTTCGAACTGTCGACCATTACCGGAACTTTATTCACGTCCGGGTCGTCCGAGATCAGGTTGACGAAGGTCGTCATGGCCGCCTGGCTGTCGAGCAACCCTTCGTCCATGTTGACGTCGATCATGTTCGCGCCGCCTTCGACCTGCTCGCGAGCCACCGCCAGCGCGTCGTCGAACTTACCTTCTTTAATCAGACGAGCGAACTTGCGCGAACCGGTGACGTTGGTGCGTTCGCCGATCATCAAGAAGTTGGAACTCGGCAGCAGTTCGATTCGCTCTTTGCCGCAATAGGCCGACGTGGGAGTGATGTCCGGAATCTGGCGTGGTGCCACGCCGTCGACCGCTTCGGCAATCGCCTTGATGAAGTCCGGGTTCGTGCCGCAGCACCCGCCCACGATATTCACCCAGCCGTTTTGCGCGAATTCGCGCAGGTTCTGCGCGACCTCGACAGGGCTGGAGTCGAAACCGCCAAAACCGTCGGGCATCCCGGCGTTGGGATAACAACTGATATATTTGGGTGCCAGGTTCGCCAGCGTTTCGACATACTGTCGCATCTGCTTCGGACCAAGCGCACAGTTCAGACCGATCGTCAGCATCGGCGCATGAGCGACCGATGTCCAGAACGATTCGACCGACTGGCCGGTCAATGTCCGGCCGCCATTGAAGATTGTCCCCGAGACCATCACCGGCAGCCTGACGCCCATTTCGGCGAAGACATCTTCGATGGCAAACAGACAGGCCTTCATATTCAGCGTGTCGAACGACGTTTCGGGCAACAGCAGATCGACACCCCCCTCGATCAATCCCCGGATCTGCACGGCGTAAGACGCGACCATTTGATCGAACGTCACCGGTCGATAGCCCGGTTTATCGGCGTTGAACGACAGCAGCACCTTCGTGGGGCCGATACTGCCGGCGACAAATCGCGGCTTGTTCGGGTTGGAGGCGGTGAATTCGTCG
>CAIQIR010000073.1 GCA_903871875.1 uncultured Schlesneria sp. | reverse complement strand
GCGAACACTTCAAACTTGACCTCAACCAGACCGCCTGTCGCTTCAAACTCGGCGATCTTTGCATACTCGCCGCGCGGCGCAAAACGGTAACCTTGTCCAAGGTCTAACGGCACAATTCGTTCGGTGTCAGCCTGCGAACCATCGCCACCATTCTTCGGTGCGAAAGGGGTCTCGGCGACAAGCATTCCATTAATCGAAAGCCGCGATGCACTTCTTGCGCGAATTAAAAAGCAATGCTTGCCCGGCGGCAAATCAACGACAGCGGAAAGACGCACCATGGAAGGGCTTGGTCGTGTACCACGGATTCCATCATCGACGTATTTTGGAGGGATCTGATCGATTCCGAACGCCGGCACGTCAAATGATTCCGTGGGGGTTGGCGTCACATTGGGCCAGACATCCTGATCGTTCAGACCTTGCTCACAAATCTCGACCCGGACCGCAGTCGACCGCAAAGCCGGCTTGACATCGGCGGAGGCGGCGGTCGGGTCTGAAGCTCGTGCTCTTGCAACGGCTTGACCAGCCACAAAAAGAGCAAAAATCCATCCGATCACGCGTCGATTCATCGAAGTATCTTTGATGTCATCTCAGTGGGCAACTCCAGGAACTGTTGCCATTTCTGCGTCCTTGTGACAGTCTTTTGGCTAGCGGCGGAAGATCCGTTTTAACGATGAAAACAACAAGAAATCAAGAGGAGTCTGCGGTCGGCCCTTGTGCGGGGTCGGGAGACTGTTGTTTATAGTTATCTTTCTGGCAGATTTTTAAAAATCTGAAAAGCGATCGCGAGGTCGTGCATTCTTCGGAGCCCAATCCAGAAAGGGAGCGGGCCTGGGGGGCGTTCGGTGGCGCGGTTGTTGTATCCACCAAGCGATGTCAATTGTCGCAGAAATTCTGCGAGTGTCGGAGGCTTCAGTGGAGGCGGAGTTTTCTTGGTCACGAACCAGACGGATTTCCATTCGTGTTCCGCAAACACTTCGTTGCAGGGGATGTCGGGGTCGGTTCGATTCAGATGCATCAGATAGAGAATTCGCCAAGCGATGACCTCATACAATGCCAACGCGTTCTTCAGTCGGGCATTCCTTTCCAATCTCATGTCTTCGACGCGGCAGCCGGTTTTTAATGTTCTGAAGTAGACTTCGATTTGCCAGCGTTGTCGGTAGTAATCCACAACCAACCATGCCGCTTCCAGCGTGTCGATAGGCAGCGATGTGAGTAATTGCCACGAGACGTCTGTCCCATCACCTGGGCCGCCAACCTCTTCGACCAGCACCACGTTCATGGCCACCGGTTTCATGCCGGCTCGGCCATGCGGCGGCTTAACCGTGACTGTCAATGCGCGTAATTCCAAAACGGCGTTGCGAGCCTCTCGCTTGGGGGTGGCGGGCAATTCGATGGTCCGCGTTCCGAGCAATGGGGACTCGCGCAGTTCGTTGAGCACCTTGCAAAACACCCGCGGTCCCGCCTCGAAATCCCGATCCACGGTCGAACGAGCCTGCTTAGCACGAGTGATGAACTCGGCACGCGGACCATCGTGATCACGGTGTTCCACAAACAGGTCGTAGATGTCGCCTTCCCGATCAGCGATGCTTACCAGTGTGGTGTTTGGGCATAACGCCTGCAACTCGCAAGCGTGCTGATATCCTTGCAACCAGCGATGACTTTCTTTGTCCTCGATCGGTAGCGGACGGCGATCGTGCGCAACTCCTAAGCTGTCCGGGTCGCGATCAAACGACTGAGTTCCCAACACCCCCAACGTCAAACCGTTGGGGGTAACCGCCAACTCCACATGCTCATAGAAACCAAATCGATTCTGCTTATTGAGGCACCGCGCGTCCTTGGGCGGGTGGGCGGTATAGTCGAGTTCCGTCGTATCTTGTGGAATCAAAACGACCTGATGCTGCCGTACGCGGTCCAGCGATTTTAGCTGATGCGGATGAAGAATCTTTGCCGGAGTGGCCTTGGAATGGTCTAAGAGTTCATAAGCAGCGTGGGTTTCGTTCCACCCGTCACACGCGGCGTTAATGCTCAATTGAGGATCCACCGCAAGAGCATCGATCACAAGCTTGCATCGCTTGTTGAGGCGTTTGTCACCCAAATTAATCCCATCCAATTCAGCGGAAATCGATCCATGTTCCAAAGTCGCGGACATCCTGTCGCTCCCAGAAATATTGGCAGACGTAAATCTGGAAATACCCCTGGCGCAAAATCTGTGCCGTAATGGTGTATTCTTGAAAATACTTACGTACAAACAACAGGGCCTTTGCCCTAGCGCGTTATCCAATTGAAACCTTCACGCAGCTCGTCATTTCAATTTCGAAAACGCACGACGAGACTCAAGATTCTTTAACCAAAAATTTAGGCTGAATCACGCCCCAGGCATATCCAGATATTGCGAGTTGTTGAATGATGGCTTGTGCTGGCGAACTGGTGCAAAGGCCCGTTGACCACTGCCACAGGGGCAGTGG
>CAIQIR010000072.1 GCA_903871875.1 uncultured Schlesneria sp. | reverse complement strand
CTTGATCCGTCTCACTCTTGATCCGTCTCACTGCGGGTCAGTTTCAATCTGCAATTGAGGATGGTCGTCTATGTCGAAAGTGCCATTCTCTTTGTCCTCGCCGACAAAGGATGCACACACAGACCTCGCTCACGCCGCGGGGACGTCCTCGTACCGCTCGTGGCTGGCGGGGGCGATCCTGATCACGGCCCTGCTGAGTTGCCTGGTGCCAGCCATCGGGTCCATGCAGCGATTCGCCTTTGATCATCGGCAACGACGGATTTCTCCCGTTGCGACGATTCCCGAACGAACCGCGCAATTGGACGCAATGCTTGCCGGGTCATCAATGACTCCGGGTCGCGCTCAATCTGCTCGATTGAATCTCACGTCGATTAATCCGGCTGATGTCGAGTTGGCCGTTGGCCGGCTGCAGCTGCGGCATAACCCGGGCTTGTCGCTGTTGCTGCATGCCGCAGCGCTTTACGGACTGGAAATGAAGGTGCCTGAGCATCCTGATCCTGCGGGGGCGACGCTGAAGCAGGTACTGCTCGACTCCGACTCCGCCAGCCAGTACTTCCAAGGCAACCCTCTGTTTGTGGAGAGCACCTGGGGTGTGCGTAACCGAACTCAAACATTTTCGCGGCGGCAATGGGAGACAGAGCGGCAAGCGCACGCAGGTCAGCTGCTTTGTGAACTGGCGAAGCACGGGGTGCCGCTTCGCGAACAGATCACGATTCACAGCCAGTCGTTTGACGTCAAAGATCTGCTGCGCGACACGATGGCGAATTTCAACCTGAAAGAATCCGAGATCGAGTGGAACTTCATCGCCCTGATGCTCTATTTGCCGCCACAACGTTCATGGATCGATAAATTTGGAACTCATTACTCGTTCGACGATCTGGCCGAAGAATTGTTGGTTCGCAAAGCCCAGCCGGAAGCGCAGCCCTGCTTTGGCATACATCGTCTCGAAGGACTGGCGCTGCTGCTGCAACTCGATCATGCTCATCATCTGCTTTCTCCGGCTAGTCGAAACGGTGTCGTGGCCTATCTCGCACAAGAGGTCAAATTGCTCATCGCCACCCAGTCCGAAGACGGCAGTTGGCCGGAAACCTGGTATCTCCAGGAGGCGTCGGGCACGGACGGTGCTTCCGCGCGACACCGAACGATCAATATCCATCGTCGCGTTCACGTCACCGGCCATCACGTGGACTGGCTATTGCTCTTGCCCAGCGACCTGATTCCTCACGCGACGGTCTTCGAAAACGCGGGTCAGTTTTTGTTGAAGGCGATCTTGTCCGCCGAAGACGAAGACCTGCTGAAACACTACTGCCCGTATTCCCACGCCGCGCACTCTCTGCGGCTTCTTTCCTCGAACGACAGGAGGTAACAGATGCTCTTTTCCACCGCATAACGGCACGCACAACGACACTTGATTCTTTCACACTGTGTTTTGCTTTTCACCTCGGGGAGACAATTATGTCGATTCAACGTTTCGCGTTTGGTATCGTGTTTGCCGTAATTGGACTGGCGGGCTATGCGTCGAACAATGCGATTCCGGACAATCAGATTGTCAGCGATTCTGAGGCATCTGCCTTGATCGGTGGCAGCAATATCATTTGGAATACACCTCAAGCCGCCTGTCTTGGATGGTGCAATTACAACGCCGGATTAGCCTGTACAAAGGCCTCCGGATGGGTTTCGTCCGCAACGGGCATCTTGGGCATTCCCATTACACCCATTCCATGCGATGCCTGCGGCTACAATTGTTCTCAGCCATTTTCATTGAATGGCGCGGAATAGGATTGCCCATTAGGGTCACAAACTGAATTCTTTCGGCATTACTGCCGGAGCTAATAACAAGGTTTGAAGCGCGGTTGTGCAATGAAGGGAGAGAACTCCTTTATGCTTTCTCTATTTTCATCGCCGGCCGCCTTTATTTTCTGACGTGTTGTGAGTGTCAAAGGTGTCCTTATGCCGACTCCCGTCACTGAGCCATTAATACATTCTCTGGTGATTCATTTCATGCGAGAACAGCACTTCGCAAATCCAGAGTCTTACGGAATCAACGCGCACAACGTTCGTCGTTGGCGCCAGTTCGGGGTTGTTTTCGCCCTGCTGACCGGCCTGTTTGTGTGGCACGTCGGTCCGTTTTCGGCCGGTCATTTCTCAGAGGTGCGGGCGAATGACATCCAGTCGCCCGCGCAGTCGTTAGCAGCCGTCGGACAAGGCGACGACTCAGCGATTTGGCGCACTCAGAAACGATGTGGCATCAATGCGATGTATATTTTTTTGCAAGTGCTCGGGGCGCCGGTTTCTTATGACGACATTCTGAAGACATTGCCTGTCAAAGAGGGTGGCACAAGTATGGCCGATCTCAAGCGGTTCACTTCCCATTGGGTGAGTGGTTGTACCGTCATTCGGACAACGGACAGAGGGCTTGAGAGTCAGCAATGTCCCGCGATTGCCTATGTTCGCGAGGATTCTGGTCAGCAAGGTCATTTTGTCGTCGTGTGCGATGTCGGACCGACAGGGGTGCGGATCATTGATGGCACGGCAGGGGCGGTGACCGTCGAGACGATGGACAAATTTTTGAAACAGTGGGACGGGTATCTGCTTGTTCGACCTCGGCAGAATTCGATCGCCTCTTATTTGTGGTGTTCGATTGGCATCTTGGGATTACTTCTCGCGGTTCAGGCCACGGTGGCCCGTCGGCCTAAACGTCTGATTGGTGAAACAGCAGGAACCTTAACGCATTAGGAGCGACTGACATGAACCATGCTGAATTGCGTCGTCCGTGGTCTCGAATCGTGTCGTGTTATCTTCGGCTGTTGCCGGCCGTCGCCTTGATGGTGACGGCAACGAATGCGACCTGTCACGGCAACGAACTGAGCACGATCATCGAGTCCTATCGGAAACAACAGGCTTCCCTGACGAGCTTCAGTGTCAAGTACCACAGCTCCGCGTCCGCGTTGGGAACTCCACAGGAACTACGACGTTTCTGCGGCATTCCGTACTTGTCCGAAACGGACAATCTGTTCGCGTACAAAGGAAAGATGCGCTATTACATGTCGTCAAACAAAGGGGCCTATGAAGACTTGACGGAGCGCAATTCGGACGGATCGCCCGTATTGATCAAAGTGGCCCCTGGCGGATTGCGGGTGTCCAACGGATCCGAGGCTTATCTCCTCGATGCCAAACCGTGGCGCCCACAACCCCCCGGTCTCATCACGCCGTCCGAGAAAGTCAACGACAGCGATGGGACGTACTTCAATCAGACTTACTTGAACGAAAGTCTGCGTGGCTTACCGGATGTTTTCGGTGCCGACAAACGTCGCCATATGTTTTCGCTGATTGAACTCAGTGAACGATCGATGCTGAAGATGCGCGGGGCGCACGAGGAAATCGACGGAGCGAAATGTGCCGTGCTGGAGTGGCTCGATGTGCGGGATGACGATGAGCAAATGAAATTCCGGCACGCCGTCTGGTGCGACCCGGCTCTCAATTATGCTGTTCGGCAGCATGACATGTACTATGACGGCGGAAGCACACGCGTGCGACATATTGTTTGCAGCGACTTTGCCGAAATTGTTCCAGGCTGCTGGTACCCCAAGCGGATCATCGCCGACGAATATGCCGATGCAAGGAAAGCGACGAAAGAAGTGCTGGGCAAACCCCTGCTGCGTTATCAGCACGTCGTGGAAGAGATGCGTGCCAATGACATTTCTGATGCGATCTTTACTCCAGAGGTTCCTCCGGGAACGGTGGTCAGTGATGCGAGATTTCTGAAGAACGGCCAACCGATTGTGTATACGCAACCCGCAGATCGCCAGCAACTCGACGGGTTGATCAAATCGCTGGTGGACGGTCAAAAGGCCGCGCCACCGCCAGCAAAAGCCAAGAAGTATGGCACGGTCATCTTTCTTAACGTCGCGGCCATTTCCGTCGTGATCGTTGGCCTTTGGCTCAGACGCCGTCGTTAACTCGGCGGTGCTCAGAATGTGTGGGGATCTACGGAAAAAATGGATACCTCAGGACTGTTGCCCGGGACCTTGTGATGGCGGTGAGTGACGTCGAGGTTTCATCACTCAGCAAAGTGGCGTGATTATGAGCGAACGTTTTCGAAGTGAGGTCGCATTGACCTGTTGGGCCGGCTGCTGGGGCTGCTTGTTCCTTGTTGGCACTTGTCTCGGCAGCGAGGTCACCCCTGTCACCCGATCGTCCATTCGTGAAAGTGTGGCACATTCCCACGACGCGATTATTAGTCTGGCCGTGCGCTACGTGCGAGAAACAGATGCCTTGTTCGCCAACGATCCCAAACGTTATCAACGGCTGCGTTTCCTGGCGAAGCGGCAACTTCGATTGCGCGAAACGCTGCATTCGACAACCCAGATTCCCGAGTGGGTTGATCTGAATCATATCACCCAAATCCTGACGCAAACGTCCTTCGACTACTTCGTGCACAACTCCCGGTACTATGAAGTCAGTCGGAACGCGCGCCAGTCTGCCGCTGCGTGGAAGCTCAAAGATGATGAATATCTGGAGTTCTGCGGCTGGTGGCCGTCAGAGGACGATCCGCCCAGCCAACCGGATGCCGAGGTCGCGATTCATTTGCGGTTTGTACTCGAAAATCCGCACTACTCGCTGCTTGAGCCCCCGGAGTCGGTCGAAGGACACCCTTGCGTCGTGCTCGACAATCCGGGCATCGACCGATTGTGGTTGGACCCTGAGCTCGGCTTTGTGATTCGCAAACGCGAGTTGTATGACGATAAAGGCGCTGTACGAAACAGAAAGATTGTTCAAGAGTTTCAACCGCGCCAGGTCGTCGATGCGTCGAATGAATCGCTGACGATCTGGTTTCCGACCAGGCTGATGGTGGAATATCAGGACGAGCAGGCGGTTCGTGACCGCTCGCCCAGTCTTAAGGTGGCCATGTTCCATGTCGAAGAATTGACTGTTAACGAGCTGGAGGATGATCGCTTTGTCTTCACGCCGCCCCCAGGCACGGTCGTCTATAACAAAGATGACAACTCGGTTCAGCAACTTCCCGGTGGGTACGATCTGCTGGACGAGAATATTGCCCAGGAGCGTGAACGCAAGCGGCTGGAATCGAATGTCAGGCCGATGATCAAATCGAGCTCGATGGGTGGCGTCTCGGCGCTGTTTGTCGTCGTGGGCTTGCTACTCTGCTTTAACATCGCGTGTTATTTGAAGAATGCCTGAGATCCCGTTGGTGTGCCTGTCGATTCGCTGACAATTCACCTTCGATTGTCCGTAGAGTTAAGATGTCTCATTACTGATTTGTGAGCCGAGAAGTGTTGGCGTCTTTGATGCATCCGAGGTGGACTCGCCTGACACTGGTGGCGATGCTTTTCCTGCACGCGGGACTGCTGCTATGCAGCGCCTGGCAGCATTCACCCGTCCATGCCGAGGTGCAGCAGCTACCGGCGGGATTATTCCATATTACGTATGGACGTTTCGATTTCGCCGATGTGAATCCTCCGCTCGTCAGGCTCGCCGCGGCCGTACCGGCCTCCTGGCTGTCGCCAAATTTCGAATGGCAGGGTGACGAGACAAGGATTGTGGGGCGGCCGGAATATGAAATCGGCCGGAGGTTTATCGAAGCCAATGGCATGCGCTGCCAGCCGATTTTCTTCGCGGGACGCTGCGCCTGTATTCCGTTCAGTCTGCTGGGGGCTATCTTCTGCTGGCGATGGGCCAAGGCCCTCTATGGTGAGGCCGCGGGCCTGATCGCTACTGCGCTGTGGTGTTTCTCGCCCAGCATTTTAGGGCACGGGCAACTGATTTCTGCTGATATCGCGGCGGCAGCGATGGTACTGACGGCCAGTTACGCGATCTGGGTCTGGCTGCATGCAAGAACCTGGGTCAGTGCCGTGATCGCCGGCATCGCTCTGGGTGTCGCCCAATTGACCAAATTCACCCTCTTGATTCTCTTCCCGTTGACGTTCATCTGGGCGATTCTCTTTTACGTCTGCTGCAAGCCGATCGGCCCACCCGGGCGAGCCCCCTTCCCACAGGATCTCCTGCGGTTTCTGTGTCAATTCGCGTTGATCTGTGGAACTGCAGTCTATGTGATTGATATTGCTTACGGCTTTGATGGTGTCCCCTTCCGTCCCAGCGAGGAAATTTATCGGAGTCGGCTACTCAGGCCTTGGGGGGCCAGCGATCTGACCAATCGCGATGCCGTCGCCGCCGCAAATCGAGTCCAAGACTGGATCTGGTTACCGCTTCCCAAGAGCTATATCCGCGGATTGGATCAACAGAAGTCCGATTTTGAGATGAAGTGGGACTCGTTCCTGTTTGGCCAGTGGAAGCTCGGTGGCTGGTGGTATTACTACCTGTGGGCGTTAGGAGTGAAAACACCACTGGGCACGATGCTCGTCGGCTTGTGCGCGGTGCTGTCATTGGTGGTGCCGTGGCGATCGTCTCGTGACAGGCTCAGTCATTGGTGGGACGAAATGATCCCTTTGTCGCTCCTGTGTGGACTGCTGTTCCTGGTGAGTTCGCAAATCAACATGGGCTGTCACATGCGGTACGCGTTTCCGCTGCTCGGAGTCTTCTTCGTGTTGTGCGGACGGGCCGCCTTGTTATTCCAAACAGGCTCGCGATCAGCAATAACGTTTGTTGTCGGATTTATCGGCTGGTCGATGGCGAGTAGCCTGTCCCAGTACCCCCACACCATTGGGTATTTCAACGAACTTGCGGGAGGCCCGAACCGCGGCCACTACTGGTTAAATCACAGTAATGTTGATTGGGGGCAAGACTTGTACTATCTGAAAGAATGGTACGATCAGCATCCCGACGCACGTCCCCTGTTTGTCTCTGCCGATGCACTATACAACCCGGAATTCTTGGGAATCCATTATTCAAAACCGTATCAGTTGCTCAGAGACCAGATTGCCAATCCGAATCACGAGCCGAATCACAGTAGTGGCCCCCGGCCCGGATGGTATGCGGTCAGCAAGAACAATCTTCAATTGCCAGAAGCCGAATATCGTTACCTGCTGTCGCGGGAGCAAACGGCGACGATTGGCTCGGCCATCAACGTCTATCATCTGTCGCTCGAAGACGTGAATCAAATCCGTGCGGCCCATGCCCTTCCGTTACTACCTGCGGATTGGGAACAGCAGCGACAACATGGCCAGGAGACAGAGGCGGTTCTCCTCAGTGAGCTGGACCGTTCCATCGAGACTTGTCGAGCAGAGACCGCTCCACTCCATGTCAAAGTTCTGCATTTCCAATATTCGGCGGACCGCGATGACTCTGGCGAGAGGGATATTTGTCAAACGCTGCAAATGGGGCTGCAATGCGAGAGTGATGTCATCACCGTGGACGGAGTCAAGTCGGGGGCGCTGGAATCCTGCGACGTCTTGCTGGTTCCCGGAGGCAGCAGCGAGATGATGGCAACCCTGCTGGGAGCCGAAGGCAAAGCGGCGATTCGACAATTCCTGCAACAAGGCGGAGGTTACGTGGGCATCTGTGCCGGCTCTTTTCTCGCGACCGATCGATTTGAGTCTTGTCTGGATGTCATCGACGCCAGCCTGCTCTCTGGAACGTGCGAAGTGCCCGGCATGGGACGAGTCTCGCTGTCTGAACGCGGCGACGGAGAGGTCAACGTGAAAATCACTGACAATGGGAAGGCCGTTTTTCCACAGACGAAAGATGTCTTATTGGCCAACTATTCCGGCGGCCCGATCTTTCAGGATGACGCCCTTGATCGAGCCCCTTCGTACACCACATTGGCCACTTATTTAAGCGAGGTAAATCGCTATGATAAACAGCGAGGAACGATGGTGCAGACGCCAGCTGTGATCGCCGGCACCTTTGGGCAAGGGCGTGTCATTTTATTCGGATTCCATCCCGAATCGAAGAATGAAACGAAAGACATTCTTTTCCGTTCAATCCAAGCTGTTGTCGGAAGTCATCGCAACAAACACTAATCGGGTCTCGATAGTGCATTTCATTTATGGATTCTGGCAGGGAGTTGTTTTAGTACAGATCGACTCGAAGATAATTCAGGCTCGTATTTAACAACTGCGTCGAATGACGCTGGTCCCACTCATCAAATCTCTCAATCAAGCCACGATTTCGCGAGCGTCCCAATCAGATCCCGAAAGCCAACAGGAGACTTTACCATGCCATATCCCTCTTCTCGGCGTGGAATTTCGCGAATCGATATTATCGTTGCGGTGGCGCTGCTTTGTCTGGTGGGGCAATTCGTACTGCCGGCAATTCCACGTGCTCGCGAGCTGGCTCGAGCACACCAATGTCGATCCAATTTGAGAAATCTGGCGGTGGCGCTGAACAATTATCATGACCAGTTTGCGGTGTTCCCCCCCGCGGCCACCTGGGGCAGCGACGGGTTGGATCTGAAAACACTCGGCGCCCATGAATTTCCGACTCCCATTCATGTCAGTCGTCAGAACTGGCTTCAACTCTTGCTGCCCGCCCTCAATCAGTCGACGCTCGCATCTCGATTTGATCCGGCCTATCCGGTGGCGGACGCCGCCAATCGCGATGCCCGATTGACGTCCGTGTCGTCGCTGACGTGTCCCAGCGATCCGTTTAACCGTCGCGACAATCTTTACCGAATGCCCCTCCCCGACGGCACGCATGTGGAATTCGCTCGCGGTAACTATGCGATCAACGGGGGCAGTGAATTTGTCCCGGCCGATTTCGGCACGCTCTCAAATCCGGGACCGACGCATTCGCGGTATGTGTACGATGAGGCGGATCGATCGTTTCAGTTTTTGGGAAACGGGATCGCAGGAATCAATCGCAGTCTGTCGTTGCGAGATTGTCGCAATGGGTTAGCCACACTCGTCGCGGCGGAAGAGATCCGAGCCGGATTGGCGCCGATCGACACTCGCGGCGTCTGGGCGTTGGGGCAGATTGGTGCCAGCATCACCTGGGGGCATGGCGTGATCGGCGACGACGGAGCACCCAATGCCACCGAGAAGGATGCGTCGGCCGACGACATTCGATTCGGTAAGGAGCTTTACTCGGAACTTGGTCGAGACTTCATTGACGGCGAACGAATGCAGGCCTGCGATCATTGCGACGACAACGATCAGGCCACGGCACGCAGCAAGCATGAAGGCGGGGTCCACATTGTAACGCTGGACGGTGCCGTACACTTCGTGTCGGACAACATCGAGCCCACCGTCTGGCATATTATGCATTCTCGAGAAACGCCCAAAGAGTTGCTGGAGGAACGATTCGTCGAGGAAATCAAAGGGCGCGATGCCAATTTCGGGCGTCCTGCCGGATTGACGGCGAAACAACGTCTGTCAGGATCGCTGCCGCAAGATCTCGACAATTCTGTGGGAATGAAGTTCGTTCGGGTCCCGGCCGGAGACTTCATGATGGGACTTGCCGATAAGGACCTGATCTATCCCTTTCCGTCAGATGTCGTACCCCACCGCGTCAACATCACGCGAGATTTTCTGATGGGGCGGCACGAAGTCACACAGTCGCAGTATCAACAGGTGATGGGTGTGAATCCCAGTTGGCATGTCCCGTCCGACGAGACGCGAGCCATCATTGGTACGGAAAAAACGGATGATTGGCCGGTGGAAAGCGTCGCGTGGGAAGACGCCGTCGAGTTCTGTCGGCGACTAAGCCAAAAGCCAGAAGAGGTCGCCGCTGGTCGAACCTATCGCCTGCCGACGGAAGCCGAATGGGAATATACCTGCCGCGGCGGAATCCGTGAGCCCATTCTACGTCCCAAGTGGGAAGACGCGATCAAAACGGGTGAAACGGCATCAAATCGAATTCCCTCCGGAACCGTCTTGTTACCGAAACCGGTCGGCTCGTATCCGCCAAACCCTTTCGGCGTCTACGACATGTGCGGCAATGTTTACGAATGGACCTCGGATTACCGCCGTCAGGGATACTACTCGCACTCGCCGACCGACGACCCAACAGGCCCTGCAATCGGTTATCTGCACGTGATTCGCGGTTGGTATTGGGTGGCGACTGGCCCCAATTGCAAAGTCTACGTCTCGAATGAACCGTGGGTCGGCAGCCGATTAATCGGTTTTCGGGTCATTTGCGAAGTTGCCAAGACCTCAAGAACATGACAAAATGTCTGTGATTCGTTTCGTTCACTCCTTGAGATGACGGTTGGCGGCGACGATGGAACATTCCGCAGTGGAAGTGGTTGAATTGAAATCCGGTCCGATTACGGAAGTGGTGACGTCCGCCGAGGCGTCCCGAGTTTTTAATGCTTCTTCCCCCCAAGTCCTCCGAATTGCCAGCGTCGATTGTCTGCGCGGCGGACTGGTGTTGGTGGCGGCCGTCGTCCTGCTCTTACCAAGTGCGATTCGGGAATGGAGCGATTCTCCCGCGGCGGAAGGACTGGTCGCCATGTTGCAGCCCAGTCTCTGGGAAGGCATCACGATTTATTCGCTCGTAAATCCCGGATTCCTCTTTGTGACGGGGATCTCCGCGGCGCTGTCCGTGGTCCGACGTCGCCAACAGCATCAGGCGGTCAGCCAGATCCTCGCACATCTCGCCGTGCGGTCGATTTGGTTGTTTCTGCTCGGCCTCGCGGTCGAAGGAAGTTTGTTCTCGTTTCGCGGACCGATTCGAATTTGGGGCTCGTTTCAGCAGATCGCGATGGGAGGTTTCATCGCCGGCGTGATCACGCTGATCGGCAGTTGGCGGATCAGCTTATTAACGGCCGTCTCCATCGTGGTGATCCATGGTCTTTCTTTCGACCTCTTTCCACCGCCGCAGATGACGGATAACGAACGGGGAGTGATACCGATCAGCGTCTATTCCGCGGAGCACAATTTTGCTGCGCGCGTTGATCAGGCTTACCTGCCCGGTGAGAAATATTTCAAAACCTGGGATCCTCAGGGGCTTTGGACTACGCTGCCCGCAGTCGCTCTGTCGCTGTTTGGCGCAGCGACAGCCCTTGTCGCGATTCGCTATCCAGGCAGGGAACAACCACCCGTGTCGCGGGGAATGGTCGCTGCAATGGCCCTCCTGCTGATCAATGCCGGTTTTCTGCTGTCGGATTCACAGCCCGCAATTGCCTGGCTGCTAACGCCGACATTTGCTGCGGTGGAACTTGGAACAATGCTGTTGGCTGTCGTGGTTCTCGCGGACGCCGATCGACTCGAACAGCGCTGGCGAGGCATCAATTTCACCTGCCAGTTGGGCCGAAATTGTTTGGGATTGATGGTCGCCTTGCACTTGGTGAGTCAATTCGGTGTTTGGCTGGTACCGTGGATCGGTCAGCAGGTTGGGATGCGAGTGGTCTATGTCGAGACGATTGTGGCCATCGCAGGATTACTTGTTCTGTGTTGGTGGAATCTGCTGATGGTCTACCTGAAACGAGATCGTCATCAAGTGGCAATCGTGTGAAGGCGGTGTTCGAGCGAAGTCGCAGGTCTGTCGCCCCGGTGCGATCCCGCGAGTGAAAGACGCTTTTACCAAACACCCACGTGACGAATTGACGGAATGAAACGACGGATTACGCATGAAACTTCCCTGGCTATTGTTTTCGACGATTTTGGGACTGGGCGCCTGCATCGGCTTGCAGACACTCGACAGTCGGCCCTCCGACCGACTGCATGATCGCTACCTGATCGTCACGGCCGATGACGCCGGTCTGTGTCCCGCCGTCAACGAAGCGACGATTGCGGCACTCGAGAGCGGTCTGGTGTCCTCGGCCAGCATCATGGTCGTGAGCCCAGGATTCGAAGAATTTGCCCAATATGCCGTGGCCCATCCCGAACACGATTACGGAGTTCACCTGGCGTTGACGTCCGAGAATCCGGACATGCGTTGGGGCCCCTTACTGGGTGCGGCCGTCCCCAGCTTAACCAAAATGGATGGTTTGTTCTGGCGGAAATCGGAAGAGGTTGCCGAGCATGCGGTGGCCGAAGAGGTTGGTCGAGAACTGGAAGCACAGATTCGTCGAGCTCTTGATCGGGGGATTCGCGTGTCGCATCTGGATCATCATATGTGGGTCTTACTGCAGCGGCCTGACTTGTTGGAAGTCTTTGTTCGACTGGGCCTCGAATTTCAGATTCCCCTGCGGATCCATCGCGAGTTTGTGGCCGAAGAATGCGGCGGGAAACTGCAAAACGCGGCCGACTACCAGCGTCTGATCCAGCCGCTCGTCGACCGTAAAGACCGCCTGCTGGACTTTATCGAAACGAATAATTATCGGGTTCCCGCGGACGAAAAACGGGCTTATTTTCTGAAGGCATTGCGGTCGCTTCCGCCGGGCGTGTCCGAATTCGTCATTCATTGCACGGTTGTTCGCCCGGGTCTGCAGATGCCCAGCGCCCCCGAACGGCGTCAGGCCGATTTTCGTTTCTTCACCTCACCGGAATTTCGCTCGGAAATTCGACAACTCGGCATTCGAACCATCAATTGGAAAAGACTGGCCGAACTGCGGCTGCAAGGAGCGATCTGAACCGAGCGAACGCTCGATCGGAGCGGAAACATGACGTCACCTCATTCAACAGAATCGACCGACAAACGGACCGGCCCCGTGCCTGCCGAACGCTGGTATTTTCGTATCGACGGCAAGGAATTCGGTCCTTCATCGCGATCGCAACTCGAACGGTTTCTCGAACCGCCGCGGTTGTGTCAGTCGTTGGAAGTGATGTGTTCCGAACGCGAAGGACGTTGGTTCCTGATCGCCAAGCATGAAACGATCGAGATGGTGTTACGAAAGGTCGGCGTTCAGGTGGAACAGAATTCCGCCGCGGCCATCCGGCCGGCTTCGCGATTGCCGCAATTTCTCGAAGAAATGCGGGAACGATATCGCCGCTTTGTCGAGGGGCTTGGTAAAATCCAGGCCCTGCTCTGGGTACTGTTCGCCTTTCTGGTCGTCAATGGTGTCGTGTTCTATTTCCTGAGCGAAGGAATGGGCCGCGAACGCAAGATTCTGGCGCGATACGAGTCGCTGCTGGAAGCAACTCGGCAGTTCGATCCCAAGACCGCGAAGGAAGAAGACTGGCGTCGTTTCGCCGATGGTGCCAATGCAGAAATTGAACCGATGGTGCGTCAATTACAGCGTACGGCGAGTCGACATCGACCGATCCAACAAAACCTGCTCTTCGCGGGACGTGATTACTTCACCAAGCTGTTTCAAGCGGCGGCCCCTCCGGCCGCGGATTCGAACAATGTCAAAGTGATCGAAAAATATCTGAGTCTTGTCCGAGAACAACTGCCCGAATAAACGGCCGATTCACGCCTAGCCTCCTGGGAGAACCTGACGATGAATGAAATGCGAGTTCAAAACAGCAGTTCGTGTTCTGTTGTGTCAGTCGCCAGGCCGATACGTCGATCGCGACGCGGATTTACGTTGATCGAATTGCTGGTGGCCATCGCCATCATTGCCGTCTTGATCGCCCTGCTGCTACCTGCCGTGCAGTCGGCTCGTGAGGCGAGTCGTCGTGCCCAGTGCTTGAACAATCTGCGTCAACTCGGACAGGCATTTCATAATTACCACAGTACCTATCAGCAATTTCCGCCGTCTTACGTGGCGGTCCATAAAACGATCCTCCCCACGGCCCTGGGTGTCGCAGGCAAGTACGACGATGCCAATATCCACACCTATGGCGAGTTCCTGTTGCCGGATCTCGATCAGGGGAACATTTATAACAACCTCAACTTTCAGGCACCGTATTTCTCACCCATCGACATGACATCGATCGGCTTGAAGAATTACACGGCCGATAACCGTCAATGGGTCCAATCACCGATCGCCGTTTTCCAATGTCCTTCGGCCCCGCGCAGCACGACTTCCTTCGACTACACCTGGACTGATCTGGCCATGCCAGTTCCTTGCCGCTATGGAGCGACGGATTATGGGCCCAGTAACGGCGTCACACGGGGCAGCCCGCTGCAGACTTTCTCGCAACATTCCGCGGCCACGATCCTTGATGGAATTCTCTCAAACAATTTTCCGAACAATGGTCTGCGTGATGTGACCGACGGAGTTTCCTCCACGGCCTTGATGTGGGAAATCGCGGCTCGTCCCAACGTTTGGATCCGAGGCAAGCTGCAACCGAACGCCCAAACGGGCGGCGGCGGCTGGACGGATATTCTGAACGCCGAGAACTGGTTCGGCGGAACCGCGCCAAACGGCTGCGCGATTAATTGTTCTAACCAGGCGGAAACAGGCGTCTACAGCTTCCACACTGGCGGTGTGAACTTCCTGCTCTGCGACGGCTCGGCCCGATTTCTCAGTGAGAATAGCTCGCTGTTATTGTTCGTGAATCTGGTGACCTACGACGACGGCGAAGTGATCGGCGACTATTAATGGGGCTCGTCGGTCCAATCGCATCTGCAGTCTCGGTTAGTTCCGACGTAACGAATTGATGTGTTTTCACCGGCATTTCCAGATTGCTTTCAATCGCCACGTCCGATTGATTCTCACCAAATCAAGATGCAGGTGCCGCGTCCGGGTGCTGTGTCCACCCATTTTGTATTCCGTCTGGTTCGTGGGAAATCTCTCTTCACGCAGGAAAACGGTTTCGAGCGACTCCGTTTGATCAAGGCAGCGTAAGTCGTCAAAGATTGTCTGACGCCAGAATTCGTCCGTCTCTTCGCGTGCGGCCCCGTACAGGCGGTCGGCGTCCGAAGCCTGCAAACACTCCCTGACAAACAAGATGACATCCACCGGTGTCTTAAATCGGATTTGCGAATTCGCCATTCGATACACTTCCGTTCGAGTCTTGCGGAACAAAGACGTGCGTGACAACAGACGAAATCATCTGAACAAAACCGGCTTGGCAGAACAATTCTTCGTCCCACGAAGTCCGTTGGCATCGATGTGGGTCGGTGGAGTCTTCATGCCATATGCATCTCGCTTTTCGTCAGCCCGTGTTATATCGCATGACCTTCGGCCGCAAGGCCCTCTTTTCTTAAACGGCCGCCGCCCCTGAAGCATTGGTGGCCCTCTAACAAAATGACGCGTTCTGATCACTGAAGTTCTTGCCGTCGACAAGAACCTCAGTGCTTGGCCCAGCCTGTATCACTGGCGAAGCTCTCGAAGCGTTCAACTGGTCGAGCTGCCGGCTCCGAGGTCGTGCTGTCAGACCATGACCGGGCGAGCAGTTGGAATCTCAGAGCATTCCCCACGGGCGATCGGTACACCAGCATTTAATTCCACGTCGCCAGACGTCCCTCCTTCTCCGCAAGAGTTCGTTTTTTCTTGAACGAGTCACCGCGACGAATCATGTCTCCAAATCAGGACTTGTATCTGCCCTGGCGAGTGGTATTTTAGAGATTACAGCGACTTGTCACCAATCTGTGAGATCTTGCTGATTGTCGTCGGGCGACTGAATAGAGAACGGCCCGCATTCGTCGGGAAGTTGGTTAAGAAGTAAGCCGATGTGCTGGTTTGCCGCTTGGCAGTCCGTCACATCGGCTTTCTTCATGTTGGCCACGTCAACGGGGCGACTTGTCCAGACGGCCCGACCGGTGTTGAGATTCCTGCCGACTTCATCCGGATTGCTTCATCGCCTCAGACTGCTAACGATCAAAAGACTAAACTAAGGGACCGGCTTATGAAAATGCTCGCATTCTCGAATGGTGTGACGGTCGACTCATCCGAGATCGTCAGCGTCGAATCCAATCAACAAACCATTCAATTTCCCGGCGGCATTGGCGAGGTCAAGCATCTGCTGCTTGGCAGACCGTCCTCGCTGGTCATTCGATTGCGAGACGGATCCGCGGTGGAAATCAAAGCGGGACGTGCGCAATTAACAATTACCGAAAAAGAGATTCCGGTCTAACGCGGCCTTCGGGACGGGAACTGGCCGCGACTCGCAACGAACCTCGTCTGGCTCGTTCGCGGCGTCTCCCTTTTTGGCGTTACTCAAACCGGGGTTCTTCGGCCAGAGAAAAGAGGACGACCTCTTCGCCGGTTACGGTGCTGATGTCATGGTGCATGCAGAGTACTTTAATGCCAGTGACTTCGTAAATCAGAGACTCCAGCATCGGTCTCGCAAGTTCCAGCAGTTGCCGCCGGACTTGCTTGATCAGATCGCGACCTTTGGCCGGCGAAGGAGATTTACCCAGTTGTCGTTCCGCTTGGGTTAACGTTTCCCGAGCCCGCACGACCAGCAGGTCTCTGATGAAGTGAGCCTGAATCTGCTCCGACTTCCATCCCATGTATTCTTCTTGAAACCGCATTACTCCTTCGCCGACAGCCGCTTCGCATTCCGCCCGGGTGAGCGATTTCGATTGGCGATTGATCCGGATTCGTCGTGCGTCATCAATGGTGAGCCGCTTCTCAATTCCGCGATTCTCAGGCCTGGCAGCACGACTTGGTTTTTTGATGACGTCGCCAATCACGACACTGGCCAGGACCTGTTTCAATTCCGGAAGAGTCACCGGTTTGACGATCAGTGAATCGAATCCGGCCTTGAGCGCCATCGCCGCATGCTCTGCGTCTTGATGGCCTGTTACGGCGACGATCTTCGTGCGGGAGAACGCCGGAATCTTGCGAAAATGCACTGCGAGATGGCATCCGTCCATGTCCGGCATCACCAGATCGACCAGCAGCAGATCCGCCCGAAATGCCGTCGCCACATCGAGGGCTTGTGTCCCGCTATAGGTCACGTGTACCTGGTTGCCGAGTGCTTCCACGAGCAGTCCCAAGGCATCGGCCCCGTCGCGGTTATCATCGACGATCAAAACTCGAAGGGCTGACGTCGTTGCCGGCATTGAATTCTTTTCCTTTATTCCAACGGGTCGCACTAAGGACATCGGTCATCTCCCTGCGGTTGAAACCGACCACGTGTCCGTTGTCGAAATCGTTGCCAGAATTTGCTGAACGTGGCCGAAGTCAACCGGTTTGACGCAATAGTGATCGAAACCTGCCTTCAGCGATCGTTCGTGGTCGGCTTTTTGCCCGTATCCGGTCATCGCCACCAACACCGTGTTCTGAAACAGCGGCAGTGCTCGCAATCGTTTGGCGACCTCATATCCATCGATTTGAGGCAACCTGATGTCCAGCAGCATGACATTCGGCAGAACCTTCAGGGCGGCTTCGAGAGCCGTGGAACCGTCATAGGCTAACTGAACCTCATGTCCCGATTCCCTCAGCAAGAGTGCCAACCCCTCGGCCATGTCCACGTTGTCGTCCACGACCATGACGCGCAGTTTGGGACTGGGGGGCGCTACGGTTTCCGGTGAAAATGACGGGAGGGGCCGTCTGGCGGACCGCAGCATCGGCAGCCCCACCACGAACTCGCTGCCGCAGCCCAAGTTACTGGAAACGGTTACTGTTCCACCATGTAATTCGACCAGTCGTCTCACGAGTGCCAGTCCAATGCCCAATCCACCTTGCGCGCGGTCGAGCGAACGTTCCGCTTGAGTGAACAGGTCGAAGATCTGCGACAGAAGATTCGGGGCGATTCCGATCCCCGAATCACGAATTCTCAAGACGCAATCGGCCTCGTCGTGCTCAAGGGTCACCCAGATCTGGCCGCCATCATGAGTATATTTGGCTGCGTTGGTCAGCAGGTTCACGACGACTTGTTCCAACCGCGAACTATCGGCACACACCCAGATCGGCTGCGAAGGGATCGAGACGGTCAGCACATGCTTGCGTTCCGAGATCAGGGCGTACGAGGTCTCGATTCCGTTCTTCACGACGTCGTTCAGGATCACCTGTTCTTGTTGCAGATGGATTCGCCCCGTCGTAATGCGAGCCACTTCCAGTAAATCGTCAATCAGGCGAGTCAATTGCACGACCTGTCGCTCGATGATTCCACGGGCTTTCTGCTGGGTCGGCCCTTCGTTCTGCTGCAGCCGAAGCAACTGCGCACCGTTGGAGATCGCGGCCAGCGGATTCCGCAGTTCGTGCCCCAGCATTGCCAGAAACTCGTCTTTACGACGGTGCAGGTCGGCCAGTGCTTCCGACTGTTCTTGAGTCTTTCGCTCCAGGCGGATCCGTTCGCTGATGTCTCGAATGTTACATTGAGCTACGGATCGATGATCCACGTGGTAGACATTGCTGACAAATTCGACCTCGACCTTCTTTCCGCCCTTCGATTGCAGCGGCAAATGGTCGTAGCGGATATAGCCCTTCTCTTGCAGCTCGTGATAGATCGCCTGACTCGTGCCCTTATCGCTGAAGCAGCCGAGCTCCCATAAAGCCGCGAAACATGGTCGTGGTCCATTTCCGCTATTCGCCGCCGCGTGAACCACTCCTCGATCATGTCGTCCGACCTCATTCGCATTACGGCGCCAGTGGCCTCGGTCGCGTCGAAGATGCTTAGTAAATGAATTGCGTTCTTCGCAAGCGTCGCGTTGAGAAGAACGTTCCTTGCCCTAAATGGGAGTCCAACCTCTTCAATTAGTCGAAGCGCTCGCAACGACGCCGTTCTGCGCTCATCCAGGGTTGAATCCGCCAAGGTGTAGGTCGTTCGCAAGTTCCGCGAATTAAATCCGTGTACACTCGATCGCGGTTCTGCCGGAGTGATCGCCGTCTTGGGGTTTAGATTCTCGATCCATTCCAAGATCTCAACCGGATCGCAACTTCGCTTTCGCAACCAATCCAAGGTTGCCTGCCGATCCGCAATTGACTCGGGTGAGTCGCCGGGTTGCCCTCCATGGCCCGTGTCAGCTGCCCCGTCTGTCGAGCCACCAGGGCTGCCAGAAGAGGAATTAGATGGTCCGTTATTTCCCGGTTCGACTCTCGCACCGCCCCCTCCCGATTCAACAATATGGCCCCAATTTCGTTCGAGGATCCTAAGATTATACGTGACTCGGTGTGACTTGTTGCAGTATGTGACTTAAAAACGTCCGCCGTCAACTTCGCGGACGGATCTTGTAATATGTTGATGCAGCCCTTGTGCTCATACATGAATTCGGTGGGTCGCGATCTACCGGTACAGCTGGCGAATTATTCATTCCGTGCCCGTCATTTGCCCTATTTTCAGTTGGGATTAGAAAAATCCATTCGTCAATCGGATCGCCTGTTGGATCGGTGATCCAATTTGCGTTTGGTTCATCCCGACCGCCAAATGTGTTATGGATCAGCGGCGGACAACTCGGCCGTCTCTGTGACCGTAAATCGTGAGGCACCTTCGGGAAATCATCGTATTGCTCACGGCCTGGATGTATTGCTGGAGCTTCTTGCTTCTTGCTGATTGGTCGGTGCGAATTGTGATTGCCCGTCGACGGGCGACGAGGGGCAGGTCTTGTGTGCAGTCCTCAGCAGGGTGGCCGCGATTGGTTGCATTGAATCGACCGCGGTGGCGGCCGCCCCAAGAGGGTGCATCACAGTCGCCGAACGGAATCGCCGTTTTTCGTGCAGAGAAGGTTTTTACACGACAGCTGCCTGATAGCCGCCTCGTCCGTTACGTAGCCGTAGGGCGTTTGACCGGGGCCAATCCCGGTCGGGGTGGTCATCAGCCAGAACAAGGTACTCAAGGTGTTCAAACTGAACATCTTGGACATCTGCTTTTGGAGCGTGAGAAATAGGAAGATGCTCAATCTGTTCAAGATGTTCAACCATTTCCGGCCGCGATGGTTTCTGCTTGGTCTGCGACAAACGGACGAAACGGATGACACCCGATGACGGAACTCAACGGTGACTTCCTGCGTGAACTTCTGCGGTCGATTCCAGACCCCAATGCGTCTTTGTCCAATGCGTTTTTTCGGTCGAAGAGCGACGTCCCTGACGCAATAGAAACTTCGGCAATTGCGGTCTGATCCTCCGCTCGTCAGCCCGTTTCGCACCACTTTCAACCCGCCAAAAAAACTTTCCAGAAAAATTGCAGAAAAGCGACAAGATCACTAGACACGTTATGTCGCCGCGATATGATAGTGACACAAACGTATTGCGCGAGGTCATTGAAGGGGGAAGAAATGAACCGTGAACAGACAATTCGGTCGCAGGAACCGGGAACGTTAGACACCGTCGTGGTCTGGCTGCGCGCGGTCCGGGCTGCTCAACCTGGTGTGAGCGAGGGGAACGTTCGTCGGTCTGCGGCCGTGGATCAGGAAACCGGCGAGCCGGATCGACGTTGCGGCCTGGCACGATCTGGCCAACGGCGGGGGTTCGTGGGGCCACCGATCTTGCGGACAGCCTGTGGCTGGTTGTCATGCTGGGGGTTGCTGCTGGGCTCGGCACTCTTGCGAGTGGACTCGGAACATGTCGCACAGAGCAGCTGGAACCCGGTCAACAGTCCAAGTTGCCTGATTCGTCAGGACGGGTTATCGGACTGCACGTCGGCGCGGACCGCCGAGTCCCTGCACGGAGCGAAATCGCGCGCCGAGGGATCGTTGGTCTGCCAAGTGCCGCGAAACCGAGTACTTGGCCAACCTGGCCAACGTTGCCAAATGACAAACAGGGCTCAAACGCTACAAAACAGGGATGTTTGCCAACTTGGCCAACTTTGCCAACACAATTTGACAAATCGGTTCCCGGATGGCTCTGGGACCGGCGAACGTTTGCCCCTTGCGAACGTGGGCGCGGTGGTTGCGATGGCGAGCGTGGCGTGATATTCCTGCTGGCTCCCATTCAGGCTTCCGCGGGCACCTGCGGCAGCCGTTTCCGACGGGTATTTTCAGTGAGATCAAGTTATGGCCGGTTTGGATCACGCAATTGAACATCCCAAAGAGGTCGAAGACCCGCTGATCGCGGCCCGGAACGCCCGGTACGGGATGGTGATGTTCCTCTTCTATCTGGCGATCTACGGCGGGTTTGTGGGACTGAATGCCTGTCGCCCGGATTTGATGGAAGCGACTCCCGCCTGGGGACTCAATCTGGCGGTCCTATATGGTCTGGCTTTGATCGTCATCGCCATGCTGCTGGCCCTGGTCTACTGCTGGTTGTGTCGCGGCCGATCAACGACTTAACCGGCGGGGCGAACCTGGCTTGCCCGGACTCACGACAAATCCCTGCGGGGAGTGTCTGGCGACCGATCGGCCATCCGATTTCTTCTGCTCTGATTTCATCATCTTTGTGTGAAACACCCGTTCCATGATTCATCATCCCTCCTTCATGTCGGTCATCGTATTTGGCATTTTTGTGGCCATCACGCTGGGGTTGAGCTTCTACTTCGCGGCCAAGACCAAATCGGCCTCGGGCTATTTCGCCGCCGGTGGACAGATTCACTGGTTTGTGAACGGAGTTGCCTTCGCGGGCGACTACTTATCCGCCGCGTCGTTCCTGGGGATCTGTGGGACAATCGCGTTCTTCGGCTATGACGGTTTTCTGTATTCGATCGGCTTTCTGGCCGGGTGGGTGGTGGCCCTGTTCGTCGTGGCGGAACCGCTGAAGCGATTGGGCAAGTACACGTTTGCCGATGCGCTCAACAGCCAGTTTCAATCGCGTGGAATTACTCTGGCCGCAGGCATCAGTACGCTGGTCGTCAGTGTGTTCTACCTGATCCCACAGATGGTTGGCGCGGGATCGCTGATCAAGCCGCTGCTGGGATTTCCCCATGAAGTTGGCGTGGTGATGGTCGGCATCGTGGTCGTGCTGATCGTGGCGACGGCGGGCATGGTCAGTACCACTTATGTGCAGTTCATCAAAGGGTCGCTGCTGGTGCTGTTCAGCGGAATTCTGACGGTGATGATTCTGAATCGCGGCCTGAAGGTCGATTCGAGTGAAGCGGCGAACGCACCGCAAACGCTGGTCGTGAAATCCGATGGCACCAGGTTCGTCAACGGCACGCCGCACGGATCCAGTGCGGGGCAAGCCGATTTGCGGCCGGTAGGGCATCTCAGCAAGCTGCCGAATGGCAAAACGGAAACCGGGCCACTGGGGCCGATCGAGTACCTCGCGACCCTGCAACAGAGTGAAATCGTGCTGTGGTCCAAAAAGGAAACCGTGGTCGACGGGGAAAAGACGACCACCTGGTCGCCACAGCCCACCAGCGGTGCCAAGGTCCTGCGGCCGGGGAATAGTCCGCTCTTCAAAGGTCTGCAGAAGGATCAATGGACGGCGCGACTCGATTTCGTGTCGCTGATGCTGGCCCTGTTCTGCGGGACCGCATCGCTGCCGCATATTCTGATCCGCTATTACACGGTCAAAAACCAGGCGGCGGCCCGACTCAGTACGGTCGTCGGCATCGGCACGATCGGCGTGTTTTATGTGCTGACCCTGTTCCTGGGGCTGGGGGCGATGACCAGCGGCACATTGGATCTGACCGATTCGAACATGGCCGCTCCCCTCTTGGCCAAGGGCTTTGGCGAGACGCTGTTCGCCGTGATTTCGGCCATCGCCTTTACCACGGTGCTGGGAACGGTCAGCGGACTGATTGTCGCTGCCAGCGGTGCGGTCGTGCATGACCTGATGAGCAGTGTGCTGCGGCTGGAACTGGCCGATCACGAAAAGGTGAAAGCCGGCAAAATCGCGGCGGTGGTGGTCGGTGTGATTGCCATCGTGCTGGGGATTCTGTTCAAGGATATGAACGCCGGGTTCCTGGTCGGCTGGGCCTTCAGCGTGGCGGCATCGGCCAATTTGCCGTCGCTGGTGATGCTGTTGTTCTGGGACCGAACGACGAAACAGGGGATCACGGCGGCGATCTTTGTCGGCCTGTTCAGTTCGCTGGGCTGGATTCTGCTCAGCGCGGATACGTTCCAAAAGGTTTATGGCTACACGGCCGATCAAGCAGCGGCGCTGGCCTGCGTTCCCTTCAGTCAGCCGGGACTGGTGACGATTCCGCTCGGTTTTCTGACGCTGATCGTGGTCTCGCTGATGACCAGCGGTCGCAAGACGACCGTCGTCGCTTGATCGGCGATTTGAACTTATTTTTTGTCACCCAGGCAATACAACGATTCCTGGCGTTTGCCATCGATGGTCGTGGCGGCTCGCATGTAGATGCGACCGCCGCAAATGGTGGGGGTTGCGAAGGCGTCTTCCCCCAGTTGGTTTTCCGCGATTTCCGAGTATCCCTCGGGTGACGCTTTAAAAATGACGGTCTTGCCCGCTTCGCTGGTGGCATAAATGTTGTCGCCGACCAGCACGGGCGAGGCGGTAAAGGCTCCGCCGATCCGCTGCTTCCACATTTCTTTTCCCGTATCGCTTTTCCAGCAGGTCGCGACGCCCGCGTCGAGCATCGCATACAGGTAGCCATCCTTCATCAACATCGAAGGAACGTAAACGCGACTTCCATTTTCCCAGGCGACTTTGCCCGAGCCATCGGCATGCACGGCGGACAGATGATTTCGGGGGTAGCCGCCACTGGTATAAATCAATTGCCCGTCGGTCACGGTCGAGGTGACACATTC
Source organism: uncultured Schlesneria sp. (assembly GCA_903871875.1). Taxonomy (GTDB): domain Bacteria; phylum Planctomycetota; class Planctomycetia; order Planctomycetales; family Planctomycetaceae; genus Schlesneria. The sequence continues at coordinate 90,701 of CAIQIR010000072.1, read as the reverse complement.
TTCGGTCGAGCCGTTGATTTCCCAAATGGTCTTACCGGTCAGCGGATCAAAACTGGTGACCAGATTACAGCCGCTGAAAATCAGTTGTTCCCGCCCCGCGACATTCAGAATGATCGGAGACGTATAATTGGGCAACTTTGGACGTTCATTCTTCCAGACCACTTTTCCCGTCGTGCGTTCCAGGGCGGCGATCGCTCCGGTGCCTTTATTGTCGGCTGACACAATCACCAGGTGGTGGTAGACGGCGGGAGATGAAGCAAAGCCCTGATGCAAGACATAATCGGTGATCTTTTCCTGCCACAGTTGTTTGCCGTTCAGATCCAGGGCTGTCGTATAGATCGCGCCGTCATGCAAAAAATTGGCAAAAATGCGTTCGCCGTCGCAGGCGACCGTCGAATTGGCAAAAGTACTTTTGTCGTTGGCCTTGGCGTTCGAGGGATTGAATTCTCCGTGATGAACTTCCGTCTGCCACAATTGCTTCCCCGTTTCGCGGTGATAACAGATCACCGACTGGGACAGGCGTTCTTGTTCGGCCGTCAGCAAAAAGATCTGATCGCCCACAATCGTCGGCGAACTGTGACCTCGACCGGGAATGGCCGTTTTCCAAAGGACATTTTCCGTATCGCTCCAGTGCAGCGGAGGCTGTTGATCGGCGGCGGCGACGCCGTTTCGTTGGGGGCCGCGCCACCAGGGCCAGTCGCGACTGGTCGTGGAACCCAGTCCGCCGTCATCGATTTTGCGAGGCTCATTGGCCCAGGTGCTGACGATCGATACCGCGAAAAAACAGGCCAAAAACGTGACAGACAGGAAACGACGCATCGGATCTCAACTTTTCAGGAAGGATGGCAGTGAAGGAATGGAATCCCCGTGTGTCAGGTTCTTCCATCAGACATTGTTGATTGAACTCTGCGTCCGCCAGGTCTGCAACCCCACCGCCCGTTTTCATGAGGCGGGGGCTGTTCCCCTGACCGAATCAGTGGCCAACGGATGCGGTCTTTCGGCGAGCGGAATCGGTGTTTCCATCACTCGCATGTTCGCCGTCGGGTGGTTGCCTGTACATGATCAGGCCATCTCGGGCCGAGGCCGCCGGATTCGACGCGCGAACGGGCGTCGACACGAAAACTCAATTTCAAAAACGCCACTTCGCACAGTGGCGGCGCATTTGGTAGGGTTCTGGTATGAATGACGAATCACCCCCGCTGATCGCCGAAAATGACGCGTTGCAACTCGCGCTATTTGAACGCTTAAACGACATCGGTTTCCGCGATCTTCGTGAAGCCAAGGCCCGGCTGAAGTCGCTTTCGGGTCCGAAGAATTCCGTGGAGTGTTTGTCGAGGCTGGTGCGGCTGATCTCGGACATGGCCGAGGCGGATGAGTTACTCGTCGATTTCGAACGGTTCGTTCAACGCTCGGGCAACCCGACCGAACTGTATCAGTTCTTGATCGAGAATCCGCGGGCGATCGAGATGCTGGTGAAGTTGTTTGCCGGCAGCCGCTACCTGACCGAAACCCTGCTGCGTGAGCCACTGGCTCTGCGCCAATTGATTCAGCATCGTCTGCTGGCCGATCTGAAGACACGAGGCGAATTCATCGATGCGGCCCTGGCCGCCGCTGACACCGCACCTGCGTTTGCCGGAAAACTGGATGCCTTACGCCGCTATCACCGATCGGAACTGCTGCGCATCGGGGTCTGCGACGCGTTTGGCCTGGTCGACTTTCGTGCCGCCACGGTGCAGCTCAGCCTACTGGCCGAAGGAATGATCGAAGCCTGTCTGCAGTTGGTGGCGACGGAACTCGCGGTAAAACCCAGCGGATTCGCCGTACTGGCCATGGGCAAACTCGGCGGCGAGGAATTGAACTACAGTTCGGACATCGATCTGATTTTCCTGTCGCAAAAAGCCAAACTCGAACCGATTGCGACGGCAAACACCGGTGTGGCCGCAGAAGGTTCGGCCAAGCATGAGATCTCGGTACTGACGCTCGCGCAGCGGCTGATCAAAGCCTTGCAAGACGCGACGGGGGAAGGTTTTCTCTATCGTGTCGACATGCGGCTGCGGCCCTGGGGCCGGGCGGGTGAACTGGTGGTGCAGGTGCCTGCGTATCTCGATTATCTCCGCAATCAGGCAGAATTGTGGGAAAAGCAGGCGTTGCTCAAGGCTCGCGTCGTGGCGGGCGATTTCGCGGTCGGACGTAGTTTACTGCGGGAAGCGTCGTCGTTGATCGTCGGTCATCCGGCGGAAGAAGTGCGAGCCAGTGTCCGGTCGGCCAAGTCGCAGATTGAAGCTCAATTGGAACGGCGCGGCCGCGCCTTCGGCGAAGTGAAATCGGGCAGCGGGTCGATTCGGGATATCGAGTTCGTGGTGCAGACGCTGCAACTGGTGCATGGACAGCGCGTCCCGCAAATTCGATCGGCGAATACACTCGATTCGCTGGTCCGTCTCGCCGATTTCGACTTGATTCATGCTGATGAATATCGCTGCTTGTCGGACGGTTACGTTTTTCTGCGGACGATCGAGCATTCGTTGCAGCTGCTGCACAATCGCCAGGAGCATTCGCTCCCCACCGATTCGCGTGAGATGACGGCCCTCGCCCGCCGATTGGATTTCCGCGATGGCGAGCACCTGCTGTTTCACTACCGCCAACACTGTTATGCCATTCGAGCGGTCTACGATAAGTATGTGACGGCGGCGCCTCCCACCACCGTGGCCACGGCTGGGCGTGAACCGAACGAGGCCCCTTCGATGGCGATCGGCGATTGTGTCACCACTCCGGGGAAAACGGCCGGGGCCAAGCCGATCGCGACTTATGAAACGGTCTTTACCGAAGCCGAACGTAAGCAGCATCTAAAATTGGTGGGATCAATTACTGAGGATCGACCGGTCCGGGTGCTGGCCGAACCGCATTCCGACGGCACATGGCGGGTGCGCGTACTGGGCATTGATCAGCCGGGGGAATTGTCACTGATCTGCGGCCTGCTGTTCGTGTACGGCTTCGACATTGTCGAAGGCTTCGCCTCGACCGGTCAGATTGCGGCGATGCCCGGCCGGTCCAAAGACAGTTTTCGCGATTTCGTCGATGTGTTCACCGTGCGATCGTCGGTTGAAGTGGTGATGTCCGAAGTGTGGCACCGGTATGAATCCGACCTGACGCAGCTGGTGCATCTGGCTCAAGCCGGACGCGGGACTGAGGCTCAGGGACGCCTCGCCTCGCGCGTCGCCGAAGCGCTCGAGGATTCGCCCGATCTCGCGACGAAACCCAGTCCGCTGGAGGTCAGTTTTGACAATCAAGCGCATGACCGCTTTACGGTGCTGCATATTCGTGGCGAAGACACGATCGGATTTCTGTACGAACTGACGAACGCGTTGGCGCTGTGCGGCATCGCTGTCGAACAGGTGGTGATCTGCTCGGAGGGCAGTTCCGTGGCCGATACGCTGTATGTGACCGATGCGCAGCGGCACGGCAAGATTCACGATGAACGACGCAAGCAAGAGCTGCAGGCGGCGATCGTGCTGATCAAGCATTTCACGCACCTGCTTCCCGGTTCCCCCAATCCGGAAGCGGCCCTCTTGCACTTTCGGTCGTTTCTGGGCGAGCTGTTTCAGCAGCCGGACTGGACCGAACAACTGTCGTCGCTGGACCGGCCCGAAGTGCTGAATGCCCTGGCCCAAGTGCTGGGCGTCAGCGATTTTCTATGGGAAGACTTTCTGCGGCTGCAATACGCGAATTTGTTCCCCGTCTTGAGCGATATCGAGGGAATCGAAGAGGCCAAATCAAAGACGCTGCTGTGGCGTGATCTGGCGGTCGAACTGGCGGCAACCAACGATCCGACCGAACGGCGCCAGCGGTTGAATGATTTCAAAGATCGCGAAATGTTCCGGATCGACCTCAGGCACATTCTGGGCCGCTGCGGTGACTTCGATCGCTTCGCCGAAGAATTGACCGACGTGGCAGAAGTGATTGTCGCAACCAGCCTGCAGCTCTGCGAACAAGAATTCCACAACCGCTTCGGAGTGCCAAAACGGCCGGACGGCGAACGTGCTTCGCTGGTCGTTTGTGCATTGGGCAAATGCGGTGGCCGCGAATTGGGCTTCGCTTCAGATATCGAATTGATGTTCGTCTATGACGATGATGGAATGACGGACGGGAAGGAATCGATCGCCAACGCGACCTTCTATCAGCGGTTGGTCGAAGCCTGCGTGCATGCGATTCGGGCGCGGCAGGAAGGGATTTTTCACATCGATCTCAGGCTTCGACCGTACGGACGATCGGGGCCGCTGGCGGTGTCGCTCGACGCTTTCCGCCGCTACTTCGATCCCAACGGTGCGGCCTGGCCCTATGAACGACAAGCCCTGGTCAAGCTGCGGCCAATCACGGGCGATCCGGGGCTGGGCGAGAAATTGATCACGCTACGTGACCGGTTCCTGTATGAAGGCCCGCCGTTTGACTATGCCTCGATGCGGGCGATGCGCGAGCGTCAGGTCAGGCAACTGGTGGCCGCTGGCGAATTCAACGCCAAGCTCAGCCCGGGCGGTCTGGTGGATGTTGAATATCTCGTGCAGGCGATGCAGATCACGCATGGACTGCGGCATGCCAGCTTGCGTGTCACGAATACGCGATTGGCGATGGACGAAATGCGCCGCGTGGGGGTGTTGTCGGATTCCGAACACCGCTCGTTACAGGATGCGTATGGGTTCTTTCGTCGGCTGATCGATGCCTTGCGCATGGTTCGGGGTGATGCGCGTGATCTGACCGTTTCGGCCGGTCTGGGAGATGATTTTCAATTCCTCGCCCGGCGGCTGGGTTATGGTTCGGCCACTCAACGACTTCAGCGAGACATTTCACAGCATTCGGAAGTTGTCAATGACCTGGTCAGACGACAGACCGCGATCGAAGAATAATCCCCCACCGAAAGATAAGAAGATGGGGTTAATTGCAAAGATTAAGGAGATCGGCCTGATGTGCCGAGAGAGGAGGTATCAGGATTTTCCTTTCTAGTCAGGATTGATGCAACATGGTACCTTCGCGCCGGTGCAGTGTCGCAGGATGTGATAAGCTGACAACAACGCTGCAAGCTCCCCTGACGTACTATCAATCCACCTCTTTGGGCACGAGAGGGTGAAATGAATAGCATTTGGGCGATTGCGTTCGTGGTTGTGGCAACAATTCTCGGGAAATGGCTGTTGTGGGATAACGACTCGCCAGTCTCCGAAGCGGACGACTGTCCGAATCTGCGGATCGCCGATCCGGTTTCCGATTCATCAGCGTCACCGCTGTCGAAATCGGCTTAGGATTGGCCGTGCGTCAGGCGAATACCGCCTCGCATCGGACTGTTGATCGGCAGACCAGCGGTGGTCGATCACGGACGAGCGTCGTTTCCAACCTTGTTTCGTCAGCAGGCGACGTTTGACTTGAATGCCCACACCATGGGATTCGAGCAGTGACGAAAGCCCGTAGCGCATGTCCAACACGGCCGACGGCCGCTGCCCATTCGCTACGACGCGATATTGACGAAGACCTTGAGCGATTCTTTGTCTTCCACCAGCGTTCGCATCATCTCTTGATAATGATCGAGACCGGCAATCGGGTTGGTGAGGATGCGTTCCGTCACGCCGGGATAGGTCAGTTCGCCCAGCGACAGGGCCGCGATCCCCAGTGCGAAATGATGTCGATTGCCGTTGACGCTCGATACCAGCAGTTTGTTACCCAGCACCCATTCCAGATTGATCTTGGCGGCGTCGATCGTGACGTCATGCTTGCCGCCGGTGATACTGGTCCAGACCAGAGCTCCGTTATGAGCGAGAACTTCCATCGCACGAAAACAGACTTCGGCGTTGCCGGTTGCTTCGAAAATGAGGTCCGGTTTGCCGACTTTCTTTGCCAGATCAGGCAGCGAGGTTTGCTTGGTGCTGACATAGGTCGCACCGTAGGCTTCGGCAATCTCCTGCTTGCGATGCGGACCAGGACGCGTGGCAATGGTGTAAACTTCCATACCCCGCAGCTTGAGCATCATCGTGGCCAACAGACCGATCTGCCCGGAACCCAGGACGAACGCTCGCTTGGGATTCCAGACCTGCAGTCGCTGCTGCGCGAGAAAGGCCTGATCGATGGCCTTGGCACAGACACTGGCCGGCTCCGACAGCACGCCCAGATGCTTCAGTTTGACGGGAACCTTGACCATGTATTCGGCATCGTCGACGAACGATTCGGTCAGATAACCGTGACACAGATTGATGCCACGTTCGTAGTAGACTTCGTCGCTGGTGATGTCGTTGCGGCCGATCTGATCGAACAGCGAATGACCGGGCCGGCGAACCGTACACGAGACATAATCGCCCGGCTTGAGCTCGGTGACTTTGCTGCCGACTTCCAGGACCCGACCGAAACTCTCATGGCCGATGACCAGATGTTCGCCGCCGGGCGGAGCGTTGCCGTACAAGGCGTCATTGATTTCGCGATCGGTGGCGTCGACGCCGATCTGCAGCGTTTTCACCAGCACTGCGCGGCCTTCGGGAATCCGGCAGACGTGCGGATGCGGCTGGTCAAGCAACTTCGGTTCGGGAATTTCTCGCAGATGAATGCTGTTCGGTTTCCCGGGCAATACGGCAATGGCTTTCATGGCGAAATCGACTCAACGAAAGTGGCGACGGGCGAAATCCGGTTCGTGCAATCACGAGCCGTTCGGTCGAGAAGTGTAGCCACCGACTGCCGCTTCTACCAGCTGTTAAGCGATGATCTGCTGCACAACGTCGCCGTGCACATCCGTCAAACGATAATCGCGGCCCTGAAAGCGATAGGTCAGCCGCGTATGGTCGAAACCCAACAGGTGCATGATCGTCGCCTGCAGGTCGTGGATGTGGACTTTATCCTTGGCGACCGAAAAGCCCAGTTCGTCCGATTCGCCGTGCGAAAACCCGCCTTTGACGCCGCCCCCGGCCATCCACATCGAGTAGCAATCGGGGAAATGGTCGCGGCCCAGATTGGTGCTGGCAGCGGTGCGGCCTTCCCGGAACGGTGTCCGGCCGAACTCGCCCCCGCAGACAATCAGCGTATCCTTGAGCATGCCCCGCTGCTTCAAATCGTTGATCAGCGCCGCAACCGGCTTGTCCATGGTGGCACATTTTTTGGTCAGGCCATCCGTCAATGCCTGATCGGCACTGGTTCCATGGAAGTCCCAGCCCCAGTCGAACAATTGCACGAAGCGAACGCCCTGCTCGCACAGTCGACGGGCCAGCAGGCAGTTGTTGGCAAAGCTGGCGACACCGGGTTGGGCACCGTAGGCCTCCTGCGTTTCTTTCGTTTCCTTGGTGATGTCCATCACTTCAGGGACCGACATCTGCATGCGAAACGCCAGCTCGTACTGCGCGATGCGGGTTCTCGTTTCGGAATGCCCCAATTCTTCGGCTTGAATTTCGTTCAGGTCGCGCATCGCGTCCAGAGTTTGTCGACGCAGGTCGCGCGACATGCCCGCGGGGTCCGATGCGTACAACACGGGATCGCCCTTCGATCGACACTGCACGCCTTGAAAGACCGAAGGCAAGAAGCCACTGCCGTACGAGTTCTTTCCGCCGTTGGGCTGCACCCCGCTGGAGATCAACACGACAAAGCCGGGCAGATTTTCGTTTTCGGTTCCCAGCCCATACGTGGCCCAGGCGCCCATGGAAGGACGGCCGGAACGGGCCGAACCGGTATAGAGCAACAGTTCGGCCGGAGCATGATTGAATTGTTCAGTGAACATCGACTTGACGACGCAAATATCGTCGGCCACCGTCTGCAGATTGGGCAAGGCATCCGACAACCAGACCCCGCCTTCTCCGTATTGCTTGAACGTTCGTGGAGTGCCCAGCAGCTTGGGCGTCCCCGACGTGAACGCGAATCGCTTCCCTTTGATGAACGATTCCGGCGCGTCCTGCCCGCTCAGTCTCACCAGTTCCGGCTTGTAGTCGTAAAGGTCCAGATGCGGGGGCGAACCGGTCAGATGCAGATAGATCACCCGCTTGGCCTTCGCGGCGAAATGCGGGGCCTTGGGCGCCAGCGGATTCTCGACCGGCGAAGTCGCCCCCATCGCCAGCTGGCCACCCAGGGACGACAGCGCCAAGGCACCGACGCCCAATTGAGCGTCTTGCAAGAACTGACGACGAGTCTGCTGCCGAATTCGTTCCATCGCAGGATTCACGATTTTCAACCTTTATCGTTCGCGTCCGATCACGGGCCAGCCACGGCCGCATCATTCGCACGCTGTTCGTTCAGGACCAGACAGACTTTCGATTTGGGAATCGAAGGCGGGACGTTTGGCGGTGTTCGTTGTGATCGCCAGTGGCCTGCCGTTCTCCCCTTTTCTCCAGCTCTCTCACTATACACTGCCGGCTCCCGGATGAAACGCCCAAAATCCAATGATTCACGGCGGTGGATATCGAAAGCCGCCTCAGCGAACTCGGCCCCGTTGACCTTTAAGAAGACGTTATTTTGTTGGGATGGCGTCACAGAACCGGTCGCGTTTAGACTGCCGACCGTCCTGCCGGAGCCTGGTGGGAACGAAGAAATGAAAAGACCTGGATTTCAGGTGAGGGATGCCATGAATCCTGTGCCGACGCCAACCGCCTGGCAGCCGCGATTGTTGCTGGAAGCAGAACTGAAAAAAGTGGAAGACCGTCTGGCGGTAACCCCGGATGCCGTCGAGCTGCGATTCGACCGAGCCGTGTTGCTCCGCGAACTGGGCCGAACCGATGCGGCGAAACAGGCATATCTCGAGCTCTTGTCGATCGCACCAACGCATTTTGGCGGCCTCAATAATTTGGGAACGCTGGCGATGGAGACGGGCTTTCAAACGGCGGCTCGTACCGCTTACGTAGAAGCGATCAAGCATCATCCCGACAACCCGATGGGGCATATCAATCTGGCCAACCTGTTAACCAAGATCGAGGACACGACGGCAGCGCTCAAGCATTTTGAAATCGCCCTGCAGTTGGACCCGGACCACGCGGACGCGCATCAAGGACTCGCTCGTCTGTTAAGCGAAATCGGACGCGAAGACGAGGCGCGATCGCATCGGATCAACGGCTTTCGTGGCCGATCGGTCAAGATCCTGCCCTATCGCGGAACAGGCCGGCCGCGCTTACTGCTGTTACTGGCCTCCGCGGCCGGAGGGGCGGTGCCGATCTGGTATCACCTGGATGATCAGCGGTTTCTGACATCGGTCGTCTTCGTGGATGTCTGTGATCCCGATCTGCGGCTGCCGAATCACGAATTGGTCTTCAATGCGATCGGCGACGCGGATCTGTGTCAATCAGATTTGGAGACCGCAGCGACGCTCTTGCGACAAACGACGGCACCGGTGATTAATCGGCCGCAGTCGGTGAAGCCCACCGGTCGTGCGGCCAATGCTCGCCGGCTGGGGCAATTGCCCGGCGTCGTCACGGCTGAAATGGCTTTGATGCCCCGCGAACAACTCGCCGCCAGCGACGCGACCTCGCAACTGGCGAGTAAGGGAATCACGTTCCCCCTGTTGCTGCGGTCACCGGGCTTTCACAATGGTAGCTTTTTCGCTCGGATCACCAATGAAGCAGAGCTGAAGGAAACACTTCCGACGATACCAGGACGAGAGATTCTGGCGATTCAATTTTTGGATGCCCGCAGTGCAGATGGCAAGATTCGCAAGTATCGAGTCATGTTGATTGGCGGACAAATCTATCCGCTGCACGTCGCGATCTCGCACGAATGGAAGATTCATTTCTTCAGTGCCGAGATGGCGGACAATCCGGAGAACCGGGCCGAGGATGCCGCGTTTCTCGAGAAGATGCCTGCGGTACTCGGCAGCCGTGCGATGGCCGGATTGGAGCAGATCCGCGATACGCTCGGGCTCGATTATGCCGGCGTCGATTTCAGCGTCAGTCCCGAAGGAGACATTCTTTTATTTGAGGCCAACGCCACGATGGTCGTGAATCCCGCCGATGCCGACACCAAATGGGATTATCGTCGGCCCTACGTTCAGCGAATTCTGGATGCGATCAGCGACCTGTTGACCGGACATGAGCCGAGGCGTCTGGTCGTAAAGAAAGGGGACACCAGCGCTGATGCAGACCGATTCGGTTCAGGCCTTTGAACGCTGCTTCTTTTGAGTCGCTTTGTCGGTCGTCTTCTTCGACGGCTTTTTGATTTGGATGCGGATCGGCTTGTTCTGATCGTCGACGTAAACGACTCGGTGTTCGAGTTTGGACGCTTCCTTCCGAGTCATCTGTTCGAGAGACAAGATGATGACTTGATCACCCGGTTGGAACAGCCGGGCCGGGCAGCCATTCAAGCAGATTTCACCCGATTCGGGCTGGCCAGGGATGGCATAGGTTTCCCAATGGACGGCATTGGACATGCTGTTGATGTGGAGCAGTTGAAACGGCACGATCCCTGCCGCGTCCATCAGAACGGGGTCAATGGTAATACTACCTTCGTAGTCAAGCTTGGCATCAGTGACCTTCACTCGATGCAATTTTCCCGTACAGACTGTGATGGTCATTGTCGATCCTTAGCGTTTCATTACCGTTTCATCGAGGTTCAGCAGTACGTTCCCTACGACCGTCCAGGCCGCCAGCTCCGCGACATTCGCATCCTGTTCCACGGGCCCCAATGGCTCGGTGGCCATTCGCCTGGCATCCTCGGGATTCTGGTTGAACCGAGCCAACGATTGCTCATACAAAGTGACGAGCCGCCCCACTTCACTGGTGTGTGGCGGACGCGACAGCACCAGCCGGAACCCATGTGTAGCTCGGTCCGTTGCGGTGGGGCCGCCGTCGTGCACCATGCGACGAGCCAGCGCCTGCGCGGCTTCAACATAGACGGGGTCATTCAGTGTCACCAGGGCTTGCAGCGGGGTGTTCGTGCGGACGCGACGCACGGTGCAGACTTCACGATTGGGCGCATCGAAGGTCGCCATCGAGGGGTAGGGGTTTGATCGTCGCCAGGTGGTATAGATACCCCGGCGATACTTGTCTTCACCCGCACTCGTCTGCCAATCAGTACTGCTGCCGAAGGCGGCCGAGAGACCCAGATTGGGCTGCGGTGGCTTCACGGGCGGCCCGAACATCTTGGGACTGAGCAGGCCGCTGGTGAACAGCGCCTGGTCTCGCAGAGTCTCGGCCGACAATCGAAAGCGCGGGCCTCGCGCCAGCAACCGGTTGTCGGGATCCAGCTGTTCCAACTCGGGCGTCACCTTCGACGATTGTCGATAGGTCGCCGACATCACGAGCCGCTTTAAAAATGCTTTGATATCCCAGGGACGGTCGATTGCAGACACGGTTGCCGAAGCGGATTCGCCGGGAAGCCCCGCCAGTTCACACGCGAGCCAGTCCAGCAGTTCGGGATGGAATGGCTGGTCCCCTTGTGAACCGAAGTCTTCACTGGAGGCCACGATTCCAATTCCAAACAGCTGTTCCCAATACCGATTGGCGATCACACGCGAGGTCAGCGGATTGTCGCTGTCGACCAACCACTTCGCTAAGGAGAGCCGATTGCGAGGCGCGTCATCCGCCAGCGGAACGAAGGCCGCGGGAGTTCCTTCGGTGACCTCTTGTCCCAGATCTTCGAAGTTGCCGCGATGCTGCAATTTCGTGACGCGTCGATTGGCGACCATTTCTTTCATCACCGGAACCGTGTCAGGCATTTGATCGTTCAGCGATTTCCGCAACATCGCGAGCTGTTGGCGGGTCGCTTCCAATTGGGGGGCAATACCCAGGTAATGGTCGGTGATCGCCTGCTGTTGCTCGGCCGATCGGTCCGCCAAGGGAACTTGAAGCGAGGTAATAACGGCCACCGGAGTGCGGGTCCACTCTTCGACACGCGGTTCGCTGGTCGCGGAAAGTCGAAAGTGGGCCAGCGTATGATTGGGGACATCTGACTGCTGTTCGATCGTCAGCGTGACATTCGCATCCTCCGAAATCTCGACGCTTTGCTTCGCGATCAGCGTCAGCGAATGGGCCGTTCCAATCGCGCCGCCGATGGCCCAACCTTTACTCTTCGGATCCTTGGGCGGCAGGACGCCCGCCGGATTGAAGCCGGGTTGTGAGAAGTCGGCCAGAGCCGTGACGAACTCAATTGGTCGCACACCATCAAGCCGGAATTCGGTGCTCGGGTTGGGCGGCGTGGCGACCTGATTCTGCCAGACCGGTTCGCGATTGTTGTCGAGCACCTGAATGCGGAAATTGGCGAGTCGATCACCGACCCCATCCAACCGGTTCCAGACGGCGATCCGGTCGATCGCTTGTTCCGACTTCAGGTCCACTTCCCACCAGGGATCTTTTCCGGCCGCCGTGTGCGTTGTCGAATTGGCCCCGTAGTAGTTGCCGTTGGTATTCCCATCAATGGCTCGTTTGGCCTCGCCGGCGAAATCGGTGCTGATCTGACTGGCTTCGCCACGAGGTGCGAGATTGTCCGAACCGGAAAAGACCTGGACTTCCGCGAGCGACAGGAATTGGTCGCCCGTCAGTTCCACTCGCACAAAGCGGCCGCGCAGAGTGGCCCCCGACGGAGGAGTGACCTTGGCAGAGATCCCCGTGATCACGAAGTTGCCGTCGCCATGACCGGGGCCGTGGCCAGGCAAGCTCTCGTCAGGCAACACGTCAAGCCGCACTGCTCGCAGAGGAACACCTTCCAATCCAGGCTGCCCCAAATCCTTGGCAGGAACTTCGATCGTGTAGGTATCGGTCTTCGCACCCGATGCGATCTTCACTGAGCCGTCGGTCGCGATCGTAGTCGCGACCTGAGCCTGCGACTGAACACTGGTGGGGATGAGGGATATCCAGTTGATTGACCGCGGGAATGATTGATCCCATTCGGCCTGAGCCGCAATTAGTTCGGGTGTCGTCGTCTTCAATACCGGTTCGAGTTTGGCAATTTCCGCTTGCCACGTTGATCGCTGCTGCAGTTGAGACTCGCTGAAAATCGAATGCAGCGGAGACTCGTCGCGTCGATCGGCATCTTCCGTGTTATTGAAGAACGCAAAGAATCGAAAATATTCTTCTTGCGTGATCGGGTCGTACTTGTGGGTGTGGCACTGTGCACAGGCCATCGTCGTTCCCATCCAAACCGCCATCGTCGTATTGACTCGGTCAACTACAGCGACGTTGCGGAACTCTTCGTCGTTGGTGCCGCCTTCATTGTTCGTCAGCGTGTTGCGATGAAAGGCCGTCGCAGTGAGTTGATCGTCGTTTGGATTCGGCAGTAAATCGCCCGCGATCTGCTCGATCGTGAACCGATCGAAAGGCTTGTTGGCGTTGAACGATTTGATCACGTAATCGCGGAACAGCCAGATCGTTCGCGACGGATCGTCGGCGTATCCGGCAGAATCGGCATAGCGAGCCAAATCCAGCCACAACAAGCCCCAGTGTTCGCCGAAGGCTGGCTTGGCCAGAATTCGATCGACCAGCGATTCGTACGCCAGAGGACTCGCATCATGGACGAAGGCGTCGACCTCTTCGATTGTCGGTGGCAGCCCCGTCAAATCGAGCGAGACTCGACGGATCAAGGTGTATCGATCGGCTTCCGGTGACGGTTTCAGATGCTCGCGTTCCAGGCGAGCCAGAATGAACCGATCGATTTCATTTTTGCTCCAGCCGGTGTCATTCACCGCGGGCAACGCAGGCCGCACCGGCTTCATGTAGGACCAATGTCCCGTGACCTTGGCCCCTTGTTTGATCCAGGCTTTGAGCAACTCGATCTCCCGCGGTGTCAATCGTCTGCCGGCTCCCTGCGGCGGCATCGCCTGATCAGGATCAGATGATGACACTCGCTCGATCAGCATGCTCGCGTCTGGATTTCCGGGAACAACCGGCGCATGGCCGTCGATGGCAGTCATCAGTCCTTCGGCCGTATCCAGCCTCAGGCCGTCGGTACCGCCCTTGCGTTCCGCGGGATCCGGGCCATGACAGCGATAGCAGGCGTTGGAAATGATCGGCTTGATGTCGCGACGAAAGTCGACTGTCGACGCGGCCTCACCAGCGGCCAACGGGGATGTCAGGTTTACCAACACACCGACGGTCTGCAAGCAGATGACAAAATGAAAACAACGCATTGGTCAGGTTCCAGCGGTTCGAGAAGATCTCTCATCCATCAACGTTAGTTTATCGAGGGGGGAGACTGCTGTCGCACAACTTTTGTTTCCTGGCTGCGATCAAATTGATGCGGGACGTGACGAACGGTCGGTGCAATGGGAATCGCACCGACCGTTCGTCATTTTGCAGGCCCATTTTGGCCAATACGACCCCACACATCCGGTCGCGTCGGAACAACGGTTTTCACCGCCTTACCGGGGCGGGCGTTCCGACTTGCGGGTTGACCGGATGAGTCGTTTGCCTCTCGATCTGCTTAGTTACGGAACATGGCATCCTTGGGATTTCCGCGACTCAACAGATACGCCATCAAATCCAGGACTTCATTCTCATTCAGTGGTTTCAGCAAATCCTTGGGCATCAACGACACGGGCGACAAGTGCTTTTCTTCGATCTCGTCATTTTTCACCGTGACGAGTTTTGTCGAGTCTTCGGGATCGATCAACAGGGTAATCGAATCACTCGTGGCATTGACGATCCGGCCCGTATAGGACTTGCCGTTCTTGGTTTCCACGACGGTCGTCTTGTACTGATCCGAAACGACCTTGCTCGGATCGATGATCGATTCGGCCAGATCCTTGAAGCTGAACCGACCCGCCGCTTGCGTCAGGTCATGCCCTGTCGAGCCACCGTCACCGGCAAACCGATGGCAGACGACGCAGCGAGCCGCCTTGTACATCGTCTCGCCATTCTTGAAATCGCGGCCTTTCAGCTTGGTTTGTGAAAGAGCGAGCAATTCGTCGAGCGAGTAATCGTTGCCCGGACCCGCGGGCTTCGGAAGTTCCGGCGCCTTGTACGGCTTGCGAGCTCCCGCGGCTTCCACCGCGATTCGCTCGGATTCAGGCATCGATTCGAACGCATCGTTTTCGATATTGGTCAGGAACTTCTGATAGCTGTGTCCGCCGGCCCACGAATGGGCCTTCTCGAACCACGAGAAATAGATCTTGCGTTCTTCCATGGTCCAGCCGCGTTTCAAATTTCGCAACACGAACGCGTAGTGATATTGCTGCAAATCGGGAGCGTTGGCGTGCATCGTTTCGATGGACGCACCGTACTGTTTATTGCGAGACAAGACATCGCCCAGATTCGCTTTTTCGACGACGCGTTCTTTGGTCAACAAGGGCAGAATCTTCTTCAGCGCTCCCGGCGAATTCGAAAACACCATCAGGTTCGCCAGTTCGCGATTCAGAAGATCGTTCTTGGTGGGGAAAGCGGCATCGAACCGATTGCCGAGTTCCCGCAGGGTCGATTCATCGGGTTGACCGAGTCGGATGAATGCCAGCTGGTAGGCGCGCAGCAAGGCAAACTGTTGTGATTCGGTTAGCTTGGCAAATTCAAATTTGCCGAGCGCGGCGACCAATCGCGGTTGCAAGGCCTGTTCGCCCTGTCGGGCGAGTCCCACGCAGCCGGTCGTGACGACGTCAGCATTGGTTGAACCCAGCACCTTGTCCTGCCAGAGTTCCAGTGGCAACCGCTCGAGCGCCACGCGGGCGGCATAGCGAATGTGACGATCGGCATGGGCCAAATGAGGCAGCAGAAATGCGGCCGCCTCAGCCGGCTTGGCGGTCGTCGCGGTGTGATAGGCTTCGATCTTGTGACGCAGGGCTCGCAAGTCAGCGTGACGAGCATCGCGCAGCTCAACCGGAGCCGTCGAATCTTTGCCGACATAGGTCACTCGATAGAGTTCTGACTGGGTGCCGCGTCCGCCAACCGTAAAGTAGAGCGCCCCGTCTTGTGCGACGGCGATGTCGGTCAAAGGCAATGGAGTCCGAGACAGGAATTCTTCTTTGGTCGCCTGATAGCTGGCGCCACTCGGTTCAAGGTGAACGGTGTAGATCGTGCCGAATGTCCAGTCGCAGATGAACAAGGCTCGTTGATATTTGGCGGGAAACTTGGCCCCATATCCGAATTCGACACCCACAGGGGAACCTGGACCGACTTCGGTCAGCGGGGGAAGGCTGTCGATATAGTACGCAGGCCAAACGGCAGTCCCGCTGCGCCAGCCGAATTCGCTGCCGCTCGTGGCATGCACCACGCGAGTCGCGCGGTACCAGGGCGATCCCATGTCCCATTCCATGTCCGAGTCATAGGTCAACATTTCGCCATCGGCGTTGAATGTGAAATCGTACTGGTTACGGTAGCCGACCGTAAAAACTTCCCAAGTCTTTCCATCGGGATCGGTCTTCGCGATCCAACCGCCAGGAGCCAGAATGCCCGTGGCATGGCCGGTGGCATCCCACTGCCTGGGCAGCAGTACGTCTTCATCCCAATTCGGGGCCAATCGACTGGTAACCCCCTCGGGCAAAGTCGCTCGCAGAGGTTCGGCTCGCACTCCGCCCATCGTTTGTGGGGGGGCATTCAACGTGACTTCAAAGGGCAACTTGGTGTGGTTACCGGCATCAACATAAATGGATTTGCCATCGGGCGAAAGACGCAGCGCATGCGGACCATGCTCACCGCCGCCGGGAATATCATGCAGCTTCACGGCTTCGTCGTAGGTGTCGTCGCCGTTCGTGTCGCGGCAACGATAAAGACCTTTGGGCATCTCTTTCTCGTTCACGATGACATACAGGCTGTCGAAGGCGTAGAGCAACCCGTGTGCACCGGTCAGCAACATGTCGCCGACATGAATGTCGAGCGGTTCCACCTTCGTGGGGTCCTTACTGTTAATGGCTGGGACAGTGATGCGGAACAAGCCGAAGCCGCCCTGGTCGCTGACGATCAGGCGTCCTTTGGGATCGGTTGTGATGCAGACCCAGGAACCGAGCGTTTCTTTCGGAACGGTGAACAATCGTTCGACCTGAAATCCAGGGACGACATGGAACAAGTCGCGAGGCTCTTCCGTTCCGTTAGCGGCAGATCCTGCGGCGGGCGCGATCTCGGGTACTTGAGTATAGATTTTGCCGTCAGCCGTTTCGGCGGAAAAAGAGACGGTCGAAATGGCCGCGCTCGAAACAAGGGCCAGCACGAACAGGCGAGTGACTCGAAACGACATCAGCATCGGTTCCTTTCAGGGCGAGCAAAACGGGTGGGCAAAAAAGGCGGGATTCGGATTAGCGCATGGCAGGGGCGCGGAAAGCGGCGATAATCCTCCACGATCCATCAACCGAATCATGCGCATCCGGCCCCGATTCGTCTACTGAACCGAAATCCGTTTGAGCGGAACAACGAAAAAAAACGGCCGAGATTGCTCTTGGCCGTTTTCGTTGTGGATCGTGATTTTCGGTCATGAATCGAGCCATCAAGGCGATCGCACGATTCTTCTGTCGCGGCAGCGTTCATCGAAATCAGATCATGTCGGCCGGAGTTCCCCTGAAGGAAGCAACCGACGAATTGAATTACCAGCCACCTTCAGTCGTGTTGTTGGAAGCACCGGCGACGATATCGCAAGTGGTGTTCGTATCGCAGTCATCCAGTGCATCCTGGAAACAACTGCCCGACTTGGAACCCTTCAGTTTGCCGTTGCTGAACGAGCAGAACCCGGTCACGCAGTACGATTGATTCAAGGCACCGATGGCGTTGGAAACGTCATTCAGTTCGGTGTTAACGGCGACGGCAACTTCGCTCAGCCCGACGATCATCGCCAGGACGGCGATCGTGAGGACCAAGACCAGTTCGGCGGAAATGATGATGCCCGCTTCGTCATTCAACAGAGTCTTCAACATGGAACATGCTCCTGCTTTGTAATTACCTGATTTGTGAATTTGTGATCAATCTTTTGTGAACTTATTCGGCGGCATCCCGTTGCCCGCTCTTGGCGATACCGGCGTTTTCCGGTGGTCGCAGGTCATCGATCCTTCTCGATCAAAGGGTTGCCGAAATCGGCCCTTGAATCGTCGTTCGTCAGGAGTGGGCGTCTGTCGCACGAAGGCGTTCGAACGCATGGACTGGCCAGTCACTGCTGAGCCCACTTCATTTCGCAGTTCGATGATTCCCTCTCACGCAGCAGGTGTGCCGAAGAGGCTGAAAGATGACCGATCAGAGCCGCTCATTCGGCGTCAACTCGCCTGTTTTGCAGCGTGGATCGCGATCTCAAAATAAATTTGAGCGGCCACGATCTCTGCCGGCGACTGTCGAGACCCGTTCCGAGTTGCGTACATCGAGTTGTAAACCCGATTGACGGATTGAACACGTTTGCTAAGGTTTCACCACATGATGCAACGCCATTAATAGGCACACCTTATGGCCGCCGCTGGGGTGAAGAAAACGATCGTGCCGACTGGGGCATGTTCAAGGAATGGATGGACATGTTGACTTTTCGCAACATGTTCGCGAACGATGATTGACATGACTCAAGAGCGATTAAACGCTGGTGAATGGGGCCAAAATTGCTGCCGGGGACAATTCACAACGGTTCGACTACGATTCGTGAAAGGATTCGTTGTCACTCGTCGCCACAGGAAATAAGGCTCTGTAATGCTCGAGCTTTCTCGACCGACAATTCTGATGTGCCCGCCGGATTTCTACGGGATTGAATACGAGATTAATCCCTGGATGAGTCGCAGTGTGCCCAATGACGCCGTGAAGTCACGCGAACAATGGCAGGCATTACATGACTTGCTGGTCAGTCTGGGCGTCGATGTGCAATTGATGGAGCCGGTGAAGGGCTTGCCCGACCTGGTCTTTACTGCCAATGCGGGATTGATCTGGCACGACAAAGTCTTCCTGGCGGCGTTTCGGCACACGGCCAGACAAGGCGAAACCCCCGTCGATGCCGGTTGGTTTCAGTCGGCGGGATTCGAGACGATCTCCCTGCCATCCTCGCTGAATTTTGAGGGAGCCGGAGACGCATTGTTCTGTGGAGACACGTTATTTGCGGGCTATTTTGTGCGCAGCGACGCGTCGGCCATGCAATGGCTGGGGGCTCACATGAATTGCCGTGTGCTCCCGCTGCAATTGGTCGATCATCATTTCTATCATCTGGATACCTGTTTCTGTCCGCTGGATACTCAGACGGCCTTGTACTTTCCGCCTGCGTTCGACGATTACGCTCGCCGTGCGTTGTCGCATATCCCGCATTTGATTCCCGTTCAGCCGGAAGAGGCGGCGCGATTTGCCTGCAACGCGGTTGTCGTCGGTCACGACGTCGTCATGAATACCGGTTGCCCGCAATTGGAAGCCGATCTGATCAAACATGGTTTCACACCTCATAGCACTCCGCTGGACGAGTTCTTGAAGGCGGGTGGAAGCGCGAAGTGCCTGACGCTTCGTCTGGACGGAGAAGAAGCGGCCGTCTGGCCTTAACCTATTTGGGAGATGTGGCAGGGCACTACGCTCGGGCCGGCGTTGTCCGATCGCTCCAGAGCAGACCAAGCGTACCGAGCGCGTAGAACGTGTATTCCACATCGGTTGACTGATCCCAGGCGGCCGCGCGAAAGCCACCGCTTGGATGTTCGAGCGAAAGGATGAACTGCTCGAGTTGCCCGATGTCGATCACACTCGGTGCATTCAGGTCAGAGCATGTGAGGTATCCGGTGAAGGTCGATAAGGAATCCGCGAACGGAATTCGCGTATTGGCCTGGAATCCACCTTCGCCGCTACGAACGTCGCGCAAATAAGCCAGCACATCCTCGCGTAGATTTGGACCGATCGACGAATGCAGGATCAGCACGCCGATCGCCGCCGCCGTCGGATTGGTTCCGCTGCGTTTCATCGGTGCGATCTCGACAAACCCGCCGTCGTCCCGCTGGCGGTCGCGAATAAAGCTCACCAGACGGCCCGGGTCCGGCAGGGTCTGGCCGATCAATTCATAACATAGGGCGACCAGAAACGAATGGTACGTGCTACCCAATGCTCCTTCGCGGGTTTTCGCGTAGCCGCCATCTTGCGATCGGAAGCTCTCCAGCCTTTCCGCCAGCCGTACCGGCCAATCGGTGTCGGCGTGCGCCAGCAAATCCACTCCGGCGGCCGCCTGAACCATCAGTGCGGAATACAGCCAACTGACGACGTCGATGACGGTCGCCTGATGCTGGCGAGATGCGTTTAAGAACTGCGCGACTCGCCGGGCATTGTCGGCACTGAAGGCTTTCAGTGCCGACAATGCCCGAACGGCGAAAGCGGTGTAGTACAGATCCGACTCGCGCCCTTCCGGTGGCTCGTCCGGATTTTCCGAGGGCAGTCCTCGTCCGCCGAAACCGCCATCGTCGTTTTGCTGAGTCAGAATAAAACGACGATGGCGCTCGCGATGGGCGGGATCCCAATGAGAAAGACCGCGCGAGACACGCTCATCCAACCGGAACAAATAGGGATGTGCCATTCGTCAATCACGTCGCGCCGACAGGGTTACCGGCCTTGGGCAACGGCAAGGTCAAGGGCACTAAAGCTACCGGGGCCGGAGGTGCCGTCGATTCCGCGAGCACCGTGTCGATCAGGAAATAGAGCAGCTGTCGTAGCGATTCGGGTTGCACTTCGTCGGCCAATGCTTCGGCGCGGCTGCGGCATTTGTCGACCAGCAGCTGTGCTTGCTCGAACACGCCCAGTTTTTGATACAGCCGCCGGAGCCGTTCCGAACGGGTTTCCGCCGACAACGGTTCGGTGATGACCGATTCCAGTTCGCTACGAACGGGGCCTTTGGCCGATTCCAGGGCCATTGCCAGCAGCAATGTCGGTTTGGCCAATTCGGCGTCGCGCCCGGCGACCAATTTGTTGGGAGCATGTTCTTCCCAATCCAACAGGTCGTTCAGGATTTGAAAGCCCACACCAAGATGACGACTGAACGCCGGCACCATCGTGTCATAGGCACCCATCGGTCCAGCCATTCTCAGGCCGGCATACAAAGCGGCTTCAAAGGCAGGCGATGTTTTCAGCGCATACAGCTTCATCGCGTCGAGAGCCGTTAGCTTGACTGCGTCGGCACCCGTCCAACGCAGTTCCGCACCTTGTCCCTCGCAAAGTTTGAGGTGCGCGTTGGCCAAACGGTCGAGAATGTCACTGGCCGCTTCGGCTCCAAGCGTTTTGCGGCCCTGACTGATCAGCCGATATCCCAAACCGATCAGATAGTCGCCAACGTTGATCGCCGTCCCGACGCCATACCGGCAGTGCAGCGTTTCTTGCCCGTAGCGGTAAGGGTCATTGTCCTGAATGTCATCGTGGACCAGCGACGCTTTGTGGAACGCTTCCATTGCCACCGCGGTTCGACGCACGTCGACGGAAAATTTCGGCAGATCTTCATTCGACGTCGACTCTAATCCGGCTGCGCCGGTCAACGCGTCGTAAGCCGCCAGGGTAATGAAGGGCCGCAGTCGCTTGCCGCCCTGCACCAGCCACTGTCGTGCAATCGATTCCGTTTCCGCCAACAACGAATCGCCCGTACTTTGGCCCTGTCGCGTGGCGGGCAGAACCTCGTCGAACTGACTTTCGAACATCTGATTCGAGGCCCGCATCAGTGGGACGTACCCCGACGTGCGCGATTCTTCCAGCGGTACGTATTTGTCGAGGCAATGCCAGACCCAGGATTCGTCGAGCTTGGTATTCTTACAGTCACCCGAATGCAGCGGCACAGCGTAGGAAGGCACGCCCGCCAGCAAGACCTTATCGATCGCTTTCTCTAGTACGTTCAGACAGGCGACACCCAAAATGCCGTCGACGTGCCCAGACACGATAATCTTCAGGACGATTGGCGAACCTTCCGCCACGAGGACTTTGTAGCCGAGCTGTTCCGCCCGAACTTTGTAGTCGGCAATCGAACAAGCGCCGCATTTTTCGCAGTCGAGTCCGAATTCGTCATAGTCGGCCGGACATCCGTCGGCATGCTTCAAACAGTGAGGCAACAGCAACAAGCGTCGCTCGAAAGGAATCGCTAGGAACTGTTGTTTCCAGAAGGCATTGCCGATCACGACCATCGCAAAGCCCAGGTATCCTTCCGGCAAGCCCAGCTGTTCGAGCAATTTGCGGCCGTGGGATTCGAGCAACGCTTTGTTGAAGGGGCGACTTTTATCGAGCTGCGTAGCGTAACGTTCAGACGCCTCACGAATTTGTTCGCGGACCTCCAGCGTTTCCGGAACCAGTTTCAAATGGGACGTGCTCCGACGCCGGGGCTTGTCCTCACTGGTCGATGCAGTAACGCCCGGTTTGACGGAGTGTACATCCGTGGTTGCCGAGTCCTGATCGATTTCCGAAGCGTGAGTCGCTGCGATCATGGAGGACCTTTCTGTCGTCCGAACAGAACCAGATTGAACGGACCTGGTTTGATAAACGCTATTGAAGGACGGATTTATTGAAATCAGTGCCAAAATGCGGCTCTGAAATTCGGTTGGTAAGCTGGCAGGAATTTCGGGTCATTGGCAGATCACGAAGGTTATTTGGTTTGACTCGTTTGGTCGATCGCCCGAGCCAAAGCCGAGACTGTGAAGATTATTGGATATAGACGCTCAAAATACCACAGCTTGGCGAAGTAAAGTCCGATCGGAGCAGGATCTCGAAACCTCCCCGACTCGACTTTTTCCAATAGCCAGTCCAATCCGCGGCGGTAGGCACCGTCAAAATCGACCGGCGAGATGGGCGAGATTTCCGAGCCTGAACGTGGGTTTGCCGATTGAGACGATTCGGTGGCAAGCAAGTCTTTCCGAAACTGGCTATCTCGTAAGGTTCCGATGCTGTCGTTCGGTTGCAACGTTTCGACCGCCAGAGCCGTTTCTTCGGTGGAAGACGGCGTGTCGGCAGCCCCGCCCCAACCGCCGTCGGCATTCTGAACAGATGCCAACCAAGTCAGGGCTCGCTGGGCTTCGGGGTCCGTCCAGCGATTCCAATCGCGATAAGCCGCCAGCACCCGGCAGACACCGTAAACGGGATTTTCTTCGTCGGCAGAAAACTGATTGCCGAACCACAGCGGCAGCCAGGTGCCGTCAGCGCGCTGCGTTCGGGTAAGAAAGGCGAACCCGAGTTCCACCGCCCGGTCTGAGCGACGGATCAATTCGGTGTCTGGAGCGGATGGCTTAGAACCCCGTGCGTCGCGCCAAGCACGAATCGCTCGTAGTGCGTGCGCCGTCAGGTCGGCCGTGCTGCGATCAAACGGCAGCGCTCCCCACCCTCGGCAAAAGGTCGGCCAGCCTCCGTCACGATTCTGCAGATTGATCAACCATTCCACCGCCGCCGCCAGCGACGAACGAAATTCGGGATGTGACGGGTTCAACTTCAAGAGCGCGAGCACGGCCCCCGGCGTGTCATCCGCATCAGGGACGCCGCCGGAAAGATCCGTCCAGGCCCAACCACCGGGATCTGCGTTGGTGTAACGATGGACAATCCGGTGTTGCTGCTGGAGTAACCATCTCCCGATCGACTGGGCCTGAGGTTCAGGCAGCGATTCCGGCCGCAGCGCATTGACCGACAGCGTCGTCACCCAGGTCGCCAGATTGGTATCGATTGGCCAGCTACCGTCCGGGCGGATCGAAGCCTTCAGGAAATCGACGCCACGCCGTGTGACAGGGTGATCGGATCGCCGCATGGCGGCCAGACTCATCGTGACAAAACTCGTCAGCGGCGTTGCTTCCAGAAAGCCGCCACTTTCCGGCTGAATCTGTGTCAAACGACGCAACGTGGGTTCGACCGCGAGCTGCCTGATCCAGCGGATTAGCGGATTTCGAGAGGGGGCTAAATGGTGCCGCACCTGTCCGATGGCAATCAGTGCGGGCAAGGCATAGCTGACCACGGGCAGACGAATCCAACGATAGAACCAGTGTGGTAACCAGCCCAGTTCGAACGGCAACGGCGTGATTTCACGCCAGGGAATCAGTCCGGCCAAGGCACACTGGGTCAGGATCGGCACGGAAAAGGTGTGATCCTTGCCATAGCGTTTTCGAATCGCATCAAAGCCGCCGTGGCGGTCGAGATAGGATTTGGCAAGTGCGATCAGTTCGCGTTCGCGGGAATCGCCTGTTGGTGATGTTTCCGCTCGAGTGGCCGTCAGCCCGCGGGATCTTACGAGATGGAAACTGGCATAGGCGAGCGTCGTGGTCGAGATATTGCTGTGACTGAGAACTGTGTCACCCCAGCCGCCGTCGGCGTTCTGGTGCTCGCCGAGCCAACGCAGGCCTTGCTGGATGAGCGGTTCGAATTCCGCGGCGCGGGCAGTTTCCTGCCGCCCAACCAACTCCAACGCGGTGACAGCTGTCGCGGTTGAGAGCGGTGACGACGAAAGTTCGCCGGTCCACGGTCCTTCCGCAGTCGCTTCGTCCATTAACGCTTTCGCCGCCAATTCATAGCCACGACGAAGACGATCCCCATTCGACATACGAGCAAAGCCGATCAAAGGTCCAGCGAATCGAGACCGTCCATCAAATCGTCCAAGGCATCCCGAGGTTTTTCGGATGAGCCTGATTGTCGTTTGGGCAGGCCCACGGCCGTCCCCACAGCCGTGCGTCCATCAGCCACCAGTTCGACGTCTCGTTCCAGGACGGCCATCTCCAAGGCCGAAGGGGCGCCAAACAATTTCGACAAGTCGATTTTGAAGTCTTCGACAGCCCCCCCTGCCGCGCCGGCGATGGCGGGAGTTTTGTGCTCGGGGAAAACGATCGCATTTGCGGGACAGACGCGACTACAGGCCGGGCAGCCCTTTTTGCAGTTATCTTCCTGCTCGACCAGAATGCGGTCCAAGAGATCGACGCCGTACACTCCGAACAAACAAAAATCGAGACATTCCATGCAGTTCGTACAGCGGCTGTAATCGATCACCGGATACCATCGCCGACGGACGTCCGTGCCTTCAATCACAACGGGCGCTGTGGGCGGCATGGACGCCGCGGCACCGTTCGATGTGGGTTCCGCAGGAGTCACCGCAGCGTGATGCGAGCTTACACCATTCGTGGGTCTCGAGGCAGGAGCCGGAGCCGAATGGAATCCGTTTGTCGGTGCTGAGCTACCGAACAGTCCGGATAACTGGACGAGTGGCACGGACACCACTTCTGCCAGACGTTTAATTTCGTCGAGATAGGTTTGCGGATTGGGATCGTTGCGCAGATCGATGGCGTAGATCAATCGGTTCGGAACGTTCACGGCACCGATTCCCTGTGGCGCATCGGCTTCGATCGCTTCCTGTTCTTCGTCCTGGTCATCGGAATCCGCGAGATTCAGTTTCGATTCGGCCTCTTTCCCTTTGACGCCGTTGCGATCGAGCACCC
The DNA here is from genome assembly GCA_903871875.1 of uncultured Schlesneria sp. Taxonomy (GTDB): domain Bacteria; phylum Planctomycetota; class Planctomycetia; order Planctomycetales; family Planctomycetaceae; genus Schlesneria. The sequence continues at coordinate 65,494 of CAIQIR010000072.1, read as the reverse complement.
AACGAATCGCGCGAGGGTACAGCCAGCCCAGTACGACCAGGTCGCCTTTGAGTGATTTTAGCCATAGCATACCGGTGTGATCGGCCGTCAGATCATACAGGTGCGGCACGATCGATACCTCCGCCGTCCCGGAAAGCATCAGCCGAGTAGCAATCTCTTCTTCGAGTTGCCGCTTGACCGGGTTCTTTCCCGGAGCTTGCGAGATCACGACGGTTAATTTACGCCCAGCCATAACACGGCTCTTTCTACAACGTCATTCGTTAAACTGATTCTTCAGCAGTCGCTGTGTCTGTTCCCAGCCAGCCTCCAGAACCTTCAGATAATCCTCTGGCGACAACAGCGGTTCCGAGGTGGCGAACTCGTAAAGCCAACCTCGCTCGTAATTGTCGGCATTAATCAACGACGGATCATTCAGCAACGCTTCATTAAACCGGACGACGCGGCCATCTGCCGGAGCATACAGCGTCGAAACCGCTTTTGAACTTTCGACCTCACCAATTGTTTGCTTGCGCCGGACATCGGTTTCCGGATCGATCTGCCAATCCAAAAAATAGACGTCCTGCAACAACCTGACAGCGTACGAAGTAAAGCCAATGCGCAGCAATTCTCCGGCTGGCATTACCCAGACGTGCGACTCGAAATAACGGCGGTCGACCGGTATTCGGGCTTCAAACTTGCCCATCATAAACACGAGCGGATCAGTCATGAGCACGTACCGAGTGCAACAACATGGGGTGTATCAATGTCCGGCGGGTTATTATGGAGGGTGCAGCTGGCTTGGCCAGTTTTTTCAGTTCATTTCGGCAGACGATTCATCCACGGCAGGAGAGTCCGTGACGGACACCACATTAACCGACGCGACCCCCGGTCGAAAGTTCGCCGGCATCGCTGGCGGAGCAGCAGGCGGAAACAATTTCAGGATCGTTTCCAACTCGTCGAGACAACCGTTCATCGAAATCACCGCTTGCCGGAAGTTGGTGTGATCGGAGGCCAGCGGTGCATCGAGACCGAATTGTTCTGTGGCCGTCCGCAACTTCCCGATTTTTTTACGCAATGTTGTGAGGTAGTCGAGCGGCTGATCCACCTTGGGCTCCAATGCCCGACAGGTGTCGAAAACCGAGCGGACAATCTGCATTAATTCCGGAAAGTCTTCCACGACTTCGCTGTGTTTAACGAATGTGCGGACCATCCAGGCATGAGCGAAAATGATTTGGCAGCGATCGACGGCTTCGGCGGCTGTCGGCGTTACGTAATCGGAGGTCATGATGGTCTTCCGCTTCCCGACAGAAATCCTCTCGTTCCCTGGAAAGACGCTTTCGCAGTGGGAGAGTATCAAAGAGTTAACCACAGTGGCGAAGGGATGACAATCCTCCTGTGCCACCGACCGGCCAATTGACTGGTTTTGACCGAGCCCGATACCCGCATCGCTCACCCGTCGGCGTGTTGCCTGATTCTGAAACCGCTTTGGAGTCGTTTCCGTCGAGTTTGGCGGACTCGACAGCAACTGGGATGGGTTGCTTTCTGCCGACGCAGCGAATGCAATCATGGGCTAGTGCCAATAACTCGCCATGATCGGCCCTAGCAGGACCGACCATTTTCTTTTCAAGGATCAGACCCCATGTCGTCGCGGTCACTAAAGATCTGGACGACCATTGTTCGCATCGCCATCGCGTTGATGGTGTTACTGCCTGCGGTTGGGTTTCATTGCCTGCTGTCCGTAGCTCAGCCCGATCTGAAAACCTGGTTATCAGTACAGACCGAGGGTTACAGCCGCCCCGACGCATTTGATGGCGTGAATCGAGTCTCGGAAACATTCTCGGTGTTGTTCGACGTGTTTTCGATTCTGACGGCGCTGCTGATCATCTTTCGTAGATATCAGCAGGTCCTCTTGATGATCATCGGCCCCGTTTTGACGACGTTGTGTTATCTGGCCGGAAATGGATTCCACGATCCTGCCTGGATGTCATTATTGGCCCTGCTCTCGATCGGAATGCTCGTCAGTTCCGTTGTGGTCGTGGCTTTGATTGTCTGCCAACATCGGCCACGTGCGAGGACAGAACCTTCGCCGAAACCGGTTGAATAGCGTCAGAGGCCAACTCACCGTTCGTTGACAACAACGGTGAGCAAAGACCGTCCGTGTCGGTTACTCATTTTTCCAGACTCTGACCGAGCCATCTCGGCCGCCGGAAGCGAGTAGACTTCCGTCGTTGTTAAACGCCACGGTGTGTACGGCGATTTTGTGGCCGAGATAACTCGATAAAAGTTCGCCGGTCTGTGCGTCCCACAACTTGACGGCTCCGTCGTGCCCACCGGTAGCGAGTTTGGAGCCATCGGGAGAGAAGGCAACTCCCCAAATGTCGTTGCTGTTGCCGTCCCACGATTTAACCAATAGGCCACTGCTGGTATCCCAGAGTCGCACCTGTTTGTCCCAGCCGACCGAAGCCAATCGATGCCCATCATGATTGAACGACACTCCGTAAACCGGTCCCGAATGCCCGTCCAAGGGCAATTTCATCGCCAGCGTTTTGGCATTCCACAACCGCACCGTTTTGTCGCTGCCCGCCGTGGCTAAGGTTTCGTCATCGGGGGAAATGGCGATGGAATAGACGGCACTCGGCTGTTGTGCTTCGGCGACAGGTTGATCGGTCTCCAGCGACCAGGCACGCAGGCCCCCCTCGCGATCGCCGGCATACAGCAGTTTGTCGTCATGCGAAAACGCCAGACCACGCACCGCATTGGGGTGCTTCAAGGTTTTGAACGGCTCGGCGGCAGGCGGGTTCCACAGCTTGATCAAGCCATCATCACCAGCGGTGGCCAGCAACTCACCTTGATGAGCGAATTGCGATGACCAGACGGCGGCCCGGTGCGCGTTGAGTGTTGCCTTCACCGTTTTGGTCGGCAAATCCCACAATCGGACAGAACCGTCTTCCACGCCCATGGCGACCATTTGGCTGGTTCGATCGAACGCCACAGACCAGACTGTTCCGGCATTGGCGCTGAGAATCGCGACAGGCTTAATCTCGGGGGGGGCGTCGGCCGGAACCACAGCAACTTCCGGTTTGGGACGATTGGCCAGGAAGATGCCGGCCATTAATCCCACGGCGAGAAAGCTGACTCCAATTGCGGTCCCGATTAAGCGGTTCCGCTTGGCCTCTTTCGCGGCTTCGATCTTGCAGACCGTTGGCAGATCTTCCGAAGTTTTCATCAGTGCCAGTTGGAACTCGAGTAACTCGGCCAGATGTGTGGCCGACTGAATTCGATCGGCAGGATTCTTGGCCAGCAATCGATCGATGGTTTCGGCCAACCATTCGGGGATCTGAGGATTCAGCTCGCGCAGGGGACGATGTTTGGCATCGGTAATCTGCTTGAGAATGAGCAGCGCCGAATTGCCCATGAATGGCGGTTGGCCAGCACACATTTCATACATGATGGCGCCCAGGCTGAAGAGGTCCGATCGATGATCGGCTTCTTCGCCCATTGCCTGTTCGGGGGCCATGTACATGGGCGTGCCCGAAACGAATCCGGTTCGCGTCAGTTTCACGTCGTCTGCGACTCGGGCCAAGCCGAAATCGGTTAACTTGACGCTGTCGTGGGCTTCTTCCAATAAAATGTTGCCGGGCTTGATATCGCGATGAATCAATCCCTGTGAGTAAGCGGCTGCCAGACCGTGCGCGATCTGCATGCTGATCCGCACAACCTCTCGCAGGGGCAACTTGTTGAGTCGCGTCAATCGTTGTTCGAGAGATTCACCGGCGATGAGTTGCATGACGAGATACGGCAAGCCTTCATCACCCGATTTTTCAACTTGATGCACGGCCACGACATTTTCATGCGTGATCGAGGCTGCGGCGCGGGCTTCACGGCAGAACCGCTGCCGCGCGACATCGTCGTTCGCCAGTTCCGGATCCAGAACCTTCAGCGCAACGTTTCTCTGCAATCGGGTATCGAAAGCTTCGAGCACCAGGCCCATCCCTCCTCGTCCCAGCACGCGCATCACGTCGAATTGTGCCAGACGTCCCAGATAGGCCGAATCACTCGGTGCTTCGAGGAAATTCAACGACATGTCGCTGCGCCGCGTCGACGACCGGGGAATGAACGTTTCTTCGACCGCGGCTTCCAGCGCCTGGGCGGCAACCCAATATCCCGAATTCGCCGGCAGTTGTGATTCGTGCAAACTTTCGACAACGCTCGACAAATTCGTGCCTTGGGTGGCAATTCCTTCCAGTTTAGACTGACAACCCACACAAACGCCCATATGGTCAGTGCAGATCTGCTGCCGCTCACCAGACAGCGTACCGTCGAGTAATTGACGCAGTTCGTCCGCCGGCGGACAAGAGGATTCGGATTTCATGTTAACCTTCTTCCTGTCGCCGGATCGTTTCCACTTCGTCCTTCAAGCGAGCCAATACTCGGCTTTTGGCGACATAAACGGCTCCCGGCGAAAGACCGGTCTGCCGAGCGGCGTCGGGTGCCGGGACCCCTTCCATGGCTGTCAGTCGAAAGGCCTGCCAGGTGGTCTCTTGGAATTCGTGTTTGATTCGTTCCATCGCCAGCGAAGCGATCCGCCGCTGGTACTCGAGTTCCCAGGTCTCCGAACCGTCGGTCGCTTCGGGATGCGAATTCAGCATCTGATTTGTCGCCGTGTCGCCAGCCGCCTGAGGTCGAATACGGCGGGCGGACAGAAAACTGAAAATCTTGTTGCGAGTGATGGTGAACAGCCAACCGCCGAATGACCCGCGCGAACGGTCGTAATTCAATTGCCCAATGGCTGACGCCACCGACCGCATCACGTCTTGCATCAAATCGGCTGCGTCCGCGTCCTGCAGGCCCCGCTTGCGCGCGAACCCGTAGACCACCGGGCCATAGAGATCCATGAACTCTCGCCAGGCGCTGTGATTCGATCCATCGCGGATCTGCAACAGCAGACTGGCTCGAGTGAGGGGTGAGTCGTTGACTGCCAATGTAGCACCTGAAGATACCGTTCACGGTCGTGGATCGGATCCGCGTCACTCGCGTCCCCAAGTTGACACAAGATGATATGCCGCATGAGTGGAGCGGACCAGTGACGGCAAGGTTCGAAAATTTCTTCAGGTCTTGAAACATGATGGCTGATTTCTGATTCAGATGGATGTTTGTTCAATCGTTGATCCACCGCGGATGGCTTTCAGCAGGTGCAGGCTGTTATTTCCATCTTGTGAAACTTCGGCTATCCGATCTTGACGAATCCGTCGTATCGTGAATTTCAATAACTCTTTTTGCCAGGAAGGATTCCGGCAAATCATCTAGCGTCGGGCGACCTCTTCTTCCGAGGAACCTGGGCGAACTTGGATGGGCAATCCAGGGACCAGATCGTCACTCGGATTCACCACCAGCCGTTCATCGCCGCGAATCCCTTCCAGTACCACGACCCGGTTGCCCAGATCTCGTCCCAGGCTGACTCGCTTAATTTCGATTTGGTCCTGTTCGTTCACAATCGCCACGTGCGGCCCTTCCACTTTCATCGAGACGGTATTTGTTGGAATCGTCCATGAATCGCCACTTTGCGTCGTACTGAGCGTCACCTGGGCGTAAATCCCCGGCTGGAATCGACGGGACGAATTCTCGAGTTCAATTTCGGCCAGCATCGTCCGGTTGGTGGAATCGAGTGATTCGGCAATCCGAGTAATCGCTCCTTGAACGACAATTCCGTTTGATTCGGGCACGCGGATCGTCGCGGTGGACCCGACGGTGGTCTGCAGCGCGTAGGTTTGTGGAACGTTCATTTGCACGCGGATGCGGCTGAGATCTTCCACGACGTAGAGCGATGACTGCCCTGCCGTGATCAGCATGCCCACTTCGGTCCAGCGCTTCGTGACAACACCATCGAACGGTGCGGTGATCCACTTGAACGATTGCAACTGTCGCAGCCGATCAACGTTGGCCTGTCGGCTTTGGGCTGTCGCTTCGCGGGCGTCAATGACGGCCGAGCGCGTGTCCAGATTTTTACGGCGACGGACCAGATCCGATTCCGCGGCAGCCACTTCCGCCGCTCGCGTATCCACCTGCGTCGAGAATGTCTCGTAATCTTCCTGGCTGACCACACTCTTCGTGAGCAGTTCTTTTCGGCGGACCAATTGGCTTCTCGTCAGACCGACTTCGGCCTGGGCTCGAACCAGTTGTGCTTCCGCCACTTTCAAATCGGCTTCCGCCTCCACCCGTTCGGCTTTGGCCTGAGCGGTAGCGGCAAACGCTTCGTGTACGAGTGCCTCGGCCGTGGCCAGTTCCTGATCAAGTTCAGGGGTTTCAATCTCGGCCATGACCTCGCCCGCTTTCACTGTTTGGCCCAGGTCAAATTTCCAGGCGGCCAGATAGCCGTTGACGCGTGAATGCAAGGTGGTCGTTTGCCATGGTCGGAACGTGGTGGGCAAGACCACACTCGCCGTCGCAACATGGGTGGGGCGGTCAACCGTCACCGACCGAGCGTCAACTTTCTTCGACACTTCGGTCGATGCCGAGCCGTGAACCACATCTTTCCAGGGTTCGTAATCTTTCCAGGGTTCGTAGGCGATTCCGATGGCTGCCGGTGCCAGGACCGCTGACATTAGCCAATATGTGTTTTTCCGAGGTGGCTGCGACGGTGACGAATTGCGGCTTCGGTTTGAAGAGCCAACCGACCCCAGTAGCCGTTGGATGGGGGCCTGAAACGCGGCGAAGATGGATCCGTCATCAATACCGAAAAATTGACGGGTTCGGTCCAGCACGGCGGTTCGCATGATAAATCCCTTTTGTCTGATCGTGTCGATGACTGTCATCAGGAATTACCACTCAATCCGCGATTTCTTACACGTTTTTTGAAAAAGCCTGTTCGTCAGGCGATCGGGTGACGTTTTCTGCGATTGCCCGCGAGGTTTCTGTCGGAACTCACGGCGGAGCAAGAATTTGTGTCTGTCGATTAGAGCGTCACAAAAAAGAAAGACGGGCGAAGCTGTTGCCTCGTCCGCCAAGGGGTTTCTCACAAATCAGTTAGGCGCGATCCGACGATGTCACCTGATCCCGACGCAGCGTACTGAAGACGACCGGTACAAATAACAGCGTCGTCAGCGTCGCGACGAAGAGACCACCGATAACGGCTCGCCCCAGCGGCGCATTCTGCTCGCCCCCTTCACCCAGCCCCAATGACATGGGTAACATGCCGATGATCATCGCCGCTGCCGTCATCAACACGGGACGCATTCGCGTCCGACCCGCTTCGAGTGCGGATTGGAAAACCGATTTGCCTTCCGCCAATTGTTCGTTGGCAAACGTCACCAGCAGGATACTGTTCGCGGTTGCCACGCCGATCGACATGATGGCTCCCATCAGAGCCGGCACACTGAACGTTGTCTGCCAGAGGAACAGCGACCAGACGATCCCGACGAAAGCTCCGGGCAACGCCGTGATGATGATGAATGGATCCAACCAACTTTGAAAGTTGACGACCATCAGCAGATACACCAGCACTGCAGCGAAGATCAGCCCTAATCCAAGTCGGAAGAAGGCCGATTCCATGCTTTCCACCTGGCCTCGCATCACGATGGTATTACCGGGAGCGAGTTTGGCACGGTAGATTTCCAACAGCCGATTGATTTCATCCGCCACGCTGCCCAGGTCGCGAGCCTGCACATTGGCATAAACATCAAACGTCGGCTGCACGTTTGTATGATTGGCCACTTCCGAAGTCACACCACGTTCGACAGTGGCCACGTTGGACAGCAGATGCACTCCGGCTGACCACTGGGAAGTCAAAGGCAAGCCATTGATCGATTCGACGCTATCCAGCTGATAGGTCGGGGTCCGCGCTTCAACAAGGTACGAGATTCCCATCTTTGGATCGACCCAATAGTTCGGTTGCACTTGCCCACTGCCCGACAACGACACCAGCAGGCTGTTCGCCACGTCTTGCTGAGTCAGGCCTAATTCGCGGGCTCGGGTTTGATCGACCTCGACATGCAGCTTGGGAACGTTCATGACCTGGTGCAAATGGACGTCCTGCACGCCACGAATCTGCCGAATTTGGTCAGCGATTTCCGTGGCCATTTGGTAATTCGCCTGACGACTCAGGCCGGCGATTTGAATATCGATCGGAGCGGGCAGACCAAAGTTCAAGATCTGGCTGACGATATCAGCCGGCTGAAAAAAGAAGGTCAAATGAGGAAACCGGCGAGGCAAATCTTGTCTCAACTTGGCGATGTATTCCGGAGTCGAATGCGTCCGATGATGCCTGAGCGCCACCAGAATTTCCCCGTCTGCCATTCCAGTCGTTGCGCTGTCGCCAAATGCCATGGCATAGGTCCGATTCGGTAGGCCGATGTTGTCCAGGATCAATTCCACTTCTGTTGCGGGAATTGTTTCCCGGATCGCATTTTCCACCTGGCTGAAGTCACGCTCGGTTTGCTCGATGCGCGTCCCGGCAGGCGATCTCACGTGCAGTCGGAATTGGCCGGTGTCGACGGTGGGGAAGAAGTCTCGTCCCACCCAGGGCAAAACCACAATTCCGCTGACCACGACGCCCGTGAACAATCCGAAGACCGTTTTGCGATGAGTCAGATTCCAATCGAGCAGTGCGGCATAGGCGTCGCGCGACCGTTCGAACCCGCGTTCAAATCCCTGATGCAACCGGGCAAACCAGCCCCGCGGTTCAGATCGATCATCAGCGTCAGCCCCGGCGGTGTGCGAGTGACCGTTCAGTTCGGCGGGTAACAGGTAATCGACCATCGTGGGCACAATCGTTCGCGAAAGCAGGTACGACGCCAGCATGGCAAACGCCACGGCCAGGGCCAGCGGCGTAAACAGGTATTTGGGTGGACCATCCAGAAACAGTACCGAGACGAAGACGATGCTGATCGTCAGAGTCGACACGAAGGTCGGACCGGCGATTTGCATGGCCCCATCAAGGATCGCCTGTCGCAAGGGTTTGCCCAATCCGAGATTGCGGTGAATGTTTTCGATTTCGACTGTCGCGTCATCCACCAGAATTCCCACCGCCAGCGCCAAACCACCGAGAGTCATCACATTCAGTGAGTGCCCCAGCAGATACAGCATCACGATCGACGACAAGATCGCCAGCGGAATTGAGACCGCGACGATCAACGTGCTGCGCCAACTGCCAAGAAAAATCAGGATCATGGCGGCGGTCAGCAGGCCAGAGATCAGGCTTTCACTGACGACCCCTTCGATGGCGGCCGTTACAAAGATCGATTGATCGAACAAGAGATCGATTTTCAGATCCGCCGGAGCCGCAGCTTTGATCTGCGGCATGATCTTTTTGACTTGGTTCACGATATCCAGGGTCGAGGCGTTGCCATTCTTCAGCAGCGTCACGAGTGCCCCGCGCTCGCCGTTACGGCGAACAACAGTCGACTGCGACGTGCTGCCATCGCGAACCTGAGCAACATCGCGCATGTAAATCGTCGCGTTTCCGACGACTTTGATCGGAATGTGGTTGAAGCTTTCTGGAGTGAGCGGAGTATTGTTCAGGGTGACCGGATATTCGTGAGTATCGATGCGAGCCACGCCAGTCGGATAGGCCAGATTGTAGGCCGTGATTGCATCTGCCACTTCCTTCGGTGAGATGCCTTTGGCTTGCAGCAACTGGGGGTCGATATCGACCATCACTTGACGTTCCCGTCCGCCGTAAGGAGTGGGCATTGTCAGCCCCTGAACGGTCGAAAGCTGTGTTCGCAGGACGTACAGGCCATAGTCATAGACCTCTTCTTCCGACATGGTCTGACTGCTCAAGCCGATTTGCAGAATCGGTACGCTCGACGCGTTAAAGCGGATGATGATTGGCGGCTGAGTCCCCGGCGGCATCAAGGCGCGAATCGACTGGCCGACCGAGGTGACCTGGGAAAGAGCCGTGCCGATATTCACTCCCGGGTGAAAGTGAATCTTGATGACGGACACTCCGTTCAGCGTTTGAGATTCGACACGCTTGATGTCGTTGACATTCGAAGTGACGGCGTATTCGGAATAGGTGGTGATCCGTCGCTCGACCTCGCTGGTTTCCATTCCTTTATAGGTCCAGATCATGGTGACCACGGGAATATCGATTTCCGGAAAGATATCGGTCCGCATCTGGCTGATCGAAGTGGCGCCCAGAACCACGATCAACATGGCCATGACGACGAATGTATAAGGACTCTTCAAGGCCAGCTTAACGATCCACATGATTTCATCCTTCGTAAGAGTGACCGATTCACGAAGGCAACTACCGGCGAGCCAAGACAACCTTACGCGCCACCGCAGATTCATGAGGAATTTGGCTGAGACGAGACAAAAACGGACAAAATCTCGAATTCGTGTAAGGGTCGGGCACGAGACCGGTATGTCCCTGTGTCGGATGCAACGATGCGATCGTCTGAGAACGTGAAACTGATCACCGGGCAACGGTGTTTTGAATTTCGTAACGATTGAATCAAGAAGGAGTTTGTCATGACTGCTCGAATCTCTCCCGTCGATGTGGGCCTCGCAGAAGGCCAGACCAAAGAATTGTTGGGCGTGGTCAAATCGAAATTTGGCACGGTGCCCAACGCGTTGAAGACGATGGCTCAGGCCCCGGCCGTCTTAGAGGGTTATCTGTCGCTGAATGGTGCTTTGGCCAAGGGGGTGTTGCCGGCCAAGGTTCGCGAACAGATCGCATTGACGGTCAGCCAGACCAATGGTTGTGAGTATTGTCTTTCGGCTCACTCGTTGACCGGCAAACTGGCAGGTCTTCAGCCCGATCAGATCGTGGCGTCTCGCCGCGGCAAAGCCAACGATCCCAAGGCCCAAGCGGTCTTGATGCTGACACAAAACATCCTGGAACGAAAAGGGAATGTTTCGGACGAGCAACTTGCTGAGGCTCGAGCAGCGGGTGTCAACGAAGCAGAAATGGTCGAAGTAGTAGGAAACATCGCCGTGATGGTCCTGACGAACTTTTTGAACAACGTCGCACATACGGATGTCGACTTCCCCAAGGTTTCAGTCAACTTGTAACTGGCAAATTCTCTTGTTCCCGGTCGGCGGCCTGTGAACCGGCCGGGAACAAGATCAGGTCTTCTGGCGCTTACGCCAATCAATTGTTAACCCTCAATTTAAAGGAATCGGAAAATGTCGAAAAAACTTGAAGGAAAAGTTGCTGTCATTACGGGTGGCAGCACGGGTATTGGCCTGGCAACAGCCAAACGATTTGTTGAAGAAGGCGCCTATGTCTTCATCACCGGTCGCCGACAGGCGGAACTGGACGCGGCGGTCAAAGCGATCGGGCGGAATGTCACCGCGGTCCAAGGCGACGTCACCAAGCCGGCGGACCTGGATCGGCTGTATGCCACCATCAAATCGCAAAAAGGCCAACTGGACGTGGTCTTTGCCAATGCCGGGTATGGAGAATTCGCCGCGATTGGTGAAATCACCGATGAGCATTTTGACAAACTGTTCAACCTGAACGTGAAAGCGGCTCTTTTCACCGTTCAAAAGGCCTTGCCGCTGCTAAAAGACGGGGGATCCATCATTCTGACCGGTTCGGTCGCCGGCAGCAAAGGACTGGGAACCTTTGGAGTCTATAACGCGACCAAAGCGGCCATTCGTTCGTTCGCTCGAACCTGGACGGTCGATCTGAAGGCGAGGAAAATTCGCGTCAACGTGATCAGCCCAGGCCCCATCGATACGCCCTTGCTGGGTGAGGTTCCCCAGGAAGCAAAAAATGGATTCGCATCGGCGGTTCCACTGGGTCGCATCGGAGACGCTGACGAAATCGCCAAACCAGCGGTGTTCCTGGCTTCGGACGATTCAAGCTACATCACGGGTGTCGAGCTGTATGTCGATGGCGGCATGGCTCAAGTTTAACTCTTGTTAGATTACTCCTTGCAGGCGTTGTCGATCTTAACGAGTTCGGCGACGCCTTTTCTTTTTGCAGGGACTGACCTCTTATTTGAGAGGACCTTTAACGTTCCTGGCTGTTCTTCCATCGCCATCGGTGCAATAAAGTCGATATGATCCAGAATGTTGGTGGCAATGACGTTCGGCGACGATCGGGACGATGGCACCCGCGATACGCGATTTGGAGATTCCGCCCATGCCGGTTCATCGACACAGCGCTCAACACGCTTTTTTGTCATGGAGACCTCGGGAGCTGGAAGGCGTCACCGTTCTCGGTCGGCGGAGCATGTTGAAAGCCGGATTGGCGGGGATGGCGGGTCTGTCGCTACCGCGTTTGCTTGCGGCCCAGGAACAATCGCTCGCTTCGCACAAGAATGTGGTGCGGCAGAAGAGTGTCATCTTGATCTGGATGACGGGCGGTCCCAGCCATATCGATATGTGGGATCTGAAACCGGCCGCGCCCGTCGAGATTCGAGGTCCGTTTCAGCCGATCGCGACTGCGTTGCCTGGCACTCAGATTTGCGAATTCCTGCCGCGGCAGGCGGCGATGCTCGACAAAATGACAATCATTCGCTCGGTCGATTGTCGTTTCTCAAACCATGAACCGAACATGGTGATGCAAACGGCCAATCGAGATGCGGAACCCCGCATCAATCGCGAGGCCGAAAAATTCCCCGCATTGGCGTCGATCATAGCCCGGCAACGTCTGGAAGCCGTACCGGATATGCCGCCGTATGTTGTGCTGAATATGAAATCGCGATCGCACGTGGCCTGGGGTGGGTATCTGGGACATTCGTACGATCCGTTTTTGGGCCACGACGTGGGCAAACTGTTTTCGTTCCCCACAGGTTTGACGGCGGATCGATTGCAGTCTCGTCAGTTATTGACAGCCGACTTGGATCGGATGCGTCGCGATCTTGATCTGTCTGGTTCGATGGAAGCGACCAATCGCTTTACTCGTCAAGCAGTGAATATGGTGACCGGCACGCGAGCTCGAACGGCGTTTGATATCGGACAAGAACCGGAAGCGGTGCGCCAGCGATACGGCGACCATGAATGGTGCCGACAGGCGTTACTCGCCCGGCGACTGGTCGAAGCGGGAGTCAGTTTCGTGACGATCGACCTGAGCAATCATGGTAGTTCGGGAACCTGGGATACACATGGCGATAATATTCCGCCCTATGGAGGAATCTGGAATGGCTTGCGCCCGCTGCTTCCCGTGTTCGATCGCCTGCTGACGACCTTGATCGCGGATCTGGAGGAACGAGGCCTGCTTGATGATGTTTTGGTGCTGGCCATGGGCGAGTTTGGTCGCACGCCGCAGATCGGTACGCAGGGCAGTACCGACGGACGCAATCACTGGCCGGTTGTGATGTCGATGACCGTGGCCGGCGGAGGATTCCGGCATGGACAGGTGATTGGGGCGACGGAACGCGATGCCGGCCAGATCAGCGAGCGTCCGGTGACTCCCGGCGATCTGGCTGCGACAATTTTCCATCACATGGGTGTCCCCCGCGAGACGACTTACTTGGACAATCGGGGTCGTCCGCGATTCGTCATCGATCAGGGTCAGCCGATCGCCGAACTTTGCGGCTGACACGTTTCATTCTTTCACGCTTGTCAGTGCACCGTGAGGGTCACCACCGCCGTTGTCGCGGTGCCTTGTGGATTCGTGAAGACCGCTCGGAATTTGTCGCCATTCTCTGCGGCCGTCGTGGTGAAGTTCAGCGTCGGCGACGTTGCTCCAGACACGTTCGTAAACGTCTTTCCGCCGTCAGTACTAATTTGCCACTGGACCGTGGGAGTCGGATTGCCACTGGCCGCGGCGGTGAAGGTCACGGTATGGCCGGCTGTCGCTGTCTGGCTGGTGGGATTCGTCGTGATCGTGGGAGCCACGGGAGCAGTCACCGTCAGCGTCGCCGCCGTCGTGGTGATCGTTCCTTGTGCATTGGTAAAGACTGCTCGGAATTTCGCGCCATTTTGAGCGAGGGTTGTGGTGAAGTTCAATGTGGCCGATGTGGCCCCGGAGATGTTCGTATAGGTCGTTCCGCCATTGGTGCTGATCTGCCATTGAACCGTCGGAGCGGGATTACCACTGGCCGCGGCCGTGAAGGTCACGGTATGGCCGGCAATCGCACTTTGATTGGTCGGGTTCGTTGTCACGACGGGAGCCGTCGCCACGGTAACCGTCAGAGTGGCCGCGGTCGTGGTCACTTTTCCGAGCGAATTGGTGAACACGGCCCGGAATCGATCACCGTTCTGAGTGGCCGTCGTGGTGAAGTTCAATGTGGTCGACGTGGCCCCGGAGATGTTCGTATAGGTCGTTCCGCCATTGGTACTGATCTGCCATTGAACCGTCGGAGCGGGATTGCCACTGGCCGCGGCCGTGAAGGTCACGGTATGGCCGGCAATCGCACTCTGATTCGTTGGATTTGTGGTGACGACAGGAATTCCGCTCGAAGCCACCGTCAGAGTGGCCGCGGTCGTGGTCACAAATCCCTTGGAATTGGTGAACACCGCACGGAATTTATCTCCGTTCTGAGTGGCCGTCGTGGTGAAGTTGAGCGTGGCCGATGTCGCGCCGGCGACGTTTGTGAAGCTCGCCCCTCCATTGGTACTAATCTGCCATTGAACCGTCGCTGCGGGTACGCTACTGGCGGTCGCGACATGTCCGGTTGACGAGGATGTTCCCGCCGCGGCCGTAAAGGTGACCGTCTTGCCTGCCGTGACAGTCTGACTCAGTGGATTTCCGGTCACGGCCAACCCGGACGCCGCGGACGAAACGGTCAATGTCGCGTTCAGCGTAACGGCCGCACCCGACGCATTCAGGAACACGGCCCGATAAATGTCACCATTTAGATTGCTGGTCGCGACGAAACTATAATTTGAAGCAATCGCTCCAGAGATGTTGGCGAAACTGTTCCCACCATCGATACTAATTTGCCATTGAACAGTCGGAGTTGGCAAACCGCTGGCGGCAGCGGTGAAGATGACCGTTTGTCCCACGATCACGCTTTGATCCACGGGATTCAATGTGATGAAGGGGGCCGCTACCGTCGTCAATATCGCGGGAATGGTTGTTGCGGAACCTGCTGAATTGGTGAAGACGGCCTGATAGATGGACCCGTTTTGACCGTTAGCCACCGTAAAGCTGTACGTTGCCGATGTTGCACCAGTGATGTTGGTGAATGCCTGCCCGTTGACACTGACTTGCCACTGAACGGTGGGAGTGGGGTTGCCGGCCGCTGCTGCCGTGAATGTCGCGGTCTGCCCGACTCCGACAACCTGGTTCGTGGGATTCGTCGTAATGACCGGTGCGGAGAAAACCGTGAGGGTCGCGGCAGTCGTTGTCGCGGCACCTTGTGAGTTGGTAAAGACCGCCTGGTATTGAAGTCCGTTTTGAGTCGCCTGGGCGACGAAACTGTAAGTCAACGACGTGGCACCGGGGATGTTGGTAAATGTGGTACCTGACCCCACTTGCCATTGAACGGTGGGAACAGGAATGCCACTCGCCGCGGCAGTAAACGTGACTGTCTGTCCCGCATTGACCGACTGGTTGAGAGGATTTATTGTGACAACAGGAGCAACCCCAATGGTCAAAGTGGCAGCACTTGTCGTCGCGACACCGGCCGAGTTCGTGAAGACCGCTTGATATTCGTAACCGTTTTGGCCAGCTGCGACGGTAAAGGTGTAAGCCGCCGTGGTTGCCCCGCTGATGGCTGTGAAGGTCGCCCCCCCATCAGTACTGATTTGCCATTGCACTGTTGGCGTGGGATTACCTGCGCCCGCGGCCGTGAAGGTGACCGATTGACCCGCGATGATCGTTTGGCTGGTCGGATTGGTGATCACCACCGGCGCGCCGAGAACCGTCAAGGTCGCGACTTTCGTCGTCACAGTATTTGTGGTACCCGTCCCGTTTGTAAAGACGGCTTGATACTTGTAGCCGTTCTCAGCAACCGTGGCGACGAAACTGAGAGTCGTCGAGGTGGCACCGGGAATATTCGTAAATGTGGTGCCATCGGTACTGACCTGCCACTGCACTGTGGGAATCGGTCCCCCAGTGGCAGCGGCCGTGAAGGTCGCTGTCTGGCCGGCATTGACGGTCAGATTCGAGGGATCCGTAGTGACGACAGGAACGGCGGTCGGAATTTGAATTTCCAAAAACGCTGCCGCGGTCGTCGCTGTCCCCTGTGAATTCGTGAAGACTGCTCGATACTCAAAGATACTGGCCGAGGTGGGGGCGGTGATGGTGAGTGTCGTCGATGTCGCACCGGGAATATTGACGAAGGCTCCAAAATCCGTACTGACTTGCCACTGCACGGTGGGTGTCGGATTACCAGAGGCAAGTGCGGCGAATGTGACCCTTGCATTCGGAAAGACGAACTCGCTGATCGGATCGAGCGTAATGACCGGCGCAGCTAGCGGTGGCGCTGGCGGCGTCACGATCAATGTTGCGACTGTCGTGTACGTCGAGCCATTCGAATTGGTAAAGACGGCCCGATATTCGTTGCTGCTCTGACTCAATGTCGCGGTGAAGCTGTATTGTCGGGAGATCGCACCAGGAATGTTATTAAACGATTGCCCCAGGTCCGTACTGACTTGCCACTGGACCGTTGGGAACGGCGAACCGGTGGCCAGGGCGGTGAAGATGACCGTTTGCCCAGTCACGATGGTGGTACTCGTCGGATTCAACGTGATCACGGGCAAATTCGAGGGCGGCAGAATGGTCAAGATCGCGGCCGTGGTCGTCGCGGTGCCTATGGCATTGGTGAAAACGGCACGATATTCATAGCCATTCTGACTTGCGGCCGAAGTGAAGCTGTAACTCGTCGAGGTCGCACCGGTGATATTTGTAAATGTCGCTCCGTTGTCGGTGCTCATCTGCCATTGAACCGTTGGCGCGGGATTACCAGTGCCAGCAACAGTGAACGTGACGGTGTTGCCCTGAGGAACGCTTTGGCTTGTGGGATTCAACGTGACGACAGGAGAAACGGCGGCCGTTTGTACGAAGAGAAACGCTGCGGCCGTTGTGGCAGTGCCTTCGAGATTCGTGAAGATCGCTCGGTATTCAAAGCCGTCTTGAACGCCGGTCGCGGTGAAACTGTAAGTTGTCGATGTGGCGCCGGAGATGTTTGCATAGGTCAGTCCTCCGTCGGTACTGACTTGCCATTGTACTGTCGGCGTAGGACTGCCGCTGGCAGCCACCGTGAACGAAACAGGCAAGCCGGCGTTAATGCTTTGAGTTAACGGATTCAAGGTCACGACCGGAGGGGCCAACAACGAGGAATTCGACAAAGTCGCGGCGGACGTGGTGGCCGTTCCCTGAGTGTTGGTGAACACCGCTCGGTACTCATCGCCGTTCTGAGCAAGCGATGCCGTGAAGCTGTAGGTCGTTGACGTCGCGCCGGTGATGTTCGCGAAGGTCACGCCACCATCCGTGCTGAGCTGCCATTGGACGGTGGGTGTCGGAGTTCCGCTGGCCGCTCCCGCAAACGTCACCGTTTGTCCCACGACCAGACTTTGGCTGGTTGGATTCAACGTGATCACGGGGGCCGCTGACACCGGGGTCACCGTCAGAGTCGCGGCTTGAGTCGTTGCCGTGGCGTTAGTACTGCTGTTGGTGAAAACGGCTCGATATTCATCGCTGCTCTGGCCCAGCGTGGCGGTGAAACTGTAGGTGGTCGACGTGGCACCAATGATATTCGAGAAGCTGGCGCCGAGATCAGTACTGACTTGCCACTGGACCGTGGCGATCGGATTGCTGCTGGCTCCGGCCGTAAACGAGACCGTGTGTCCCGCGTTGACGGACTGGCTGACGGGATTGGTCACGATGACCAGCGTTCCCGTCGGCACCAACTCGAAGGCTCCAATATCGGGCGTGCTGTGTCGCGTGTAACCGCGTTCATCCGTCAAAACGCCGTTCGCCAGACCAGCTCCGATGGCCGGACTGCCCGCCAATTCGGCGACGGTTGTTGTCGGACCGCCGTTATTGGCTAAGGTACCGAGGTTGAGAGCGCCGGAAGACGCAACGACGATATTCCCATTCACTCCATTGGTCGGCACGCCGTTGCCACCGTTCACGAACAAGTTATGGGAACTTGCCGCATTCAGCACGGCGCCTGTCCCGACCGAATTGAGACTATCGACGATCGTGTTGTTCAACAACAGCGATCCACCCTGGTTCAAAATGCCGGCACCCAACGAGGAAGCACCCACCACGGTATTGTTATAGACGGTGGTGTCAGTCACCGTCGCCGTGCCGAAGTTTTCGATGGCACCACCGGATCCAGCCACGTTGCTGGAGAAGGTGGTGTTCGTCACCGACAGTGTGCCAAAGTTGGCGATGCCGCCGCCGTCTCCCGACAAGACATTGTTCGAGGCAAACGTGCTGCTGATCACGGTCAGAGTGCCGGTGTTATCAATGGCTCCGCCGTAGCCACTGCCTTGATTCGGATTGCCGCTGTTCGTATTGGCCGACAGGGAGCTTTCTTCAATTGTCAGCGTCCCCGCGTTCAGGATGCCTCCGCCATTGACGAGGTCTCCGCTGTTGGCTCCTGTTCCGTTTCCATTGGCGATGGTCAGGCCGATCAGATCGGCCGTCGCGCCGCTCGCCACTTCAAACACGCGGCTGGTCCCTTGACCATTGATCGTCAGGTTTGGGGCTCCAGGGCCATCGATCGTGACGTTGCCGGTGATCACGGGCAATTCACCCATCGTTAACAAGATTGACCCGGTCAGACCAGCAGCAAACTGGATCGTCTGAGGGCCATTTTGGCTGTCGGCGAAATTGATGGCCTCTCGCAGGCTGGTACCCGTCCCAAAGGAGGGATCAACCGTGCCGTTGTTTTCGTCTGTCAGAGTGGTCACGAGAATCGGCAAGACCGTCAGCGTTGCGGCTTGTGTAGTTACGGTACCGCTCGAGTTGGTGAATTCGGCGCGGAATTCGTATCCGTTTTGGCTCGGTGTCACATTGAAACTGTAGGGCGTCGATGTCGCACCGGCGATATCCGTGAAGGTCGTTCCGCCATCGGTGCTGATTTGCCACTGAAGCGACGGAGTCGGCGTCCCCGAGGCGGTCGCCGTAAATGTCACTGTTTCTCCGGCGTTGATGCTTTGGCTAACCGGATTCGTGTTAATGGTAATGGCGCTGAGCATCTTGCGAGACTCAAGCTCTTCGACCAAGGCCGCCACTGTTGAGGCCGACGCCCGCACGCGTCGACGAGTGATCCGTTCCGGGGTCAACAGTCCCAAAAGTCGATAGAAGGTGCTCAACACGTTGCAAGTCTCCATTGGTGCGGTCAACCGACAAAATCCGCGTCGATTGCTAATCTGTTGCCAGAAAAACGAACGGGAGAATCCAATGACCGGATGACGATCGACCACGAAAAAATTTCGTGACGATGGTCAACACGCGTAATCAACAACGAAATCGTGTTGAGAATCTGTATCCAAACCACTGAAACTGCCTGAAAGTAGTGACTTTCCATACTACCCAGGTTGCCTTCGTTGTAAAGTTGAATACAGACGAATTTCAAAAATCATGACAATCGGCCTTAGGGTGTTATTTCTCCCTATAAAACAGGCGTTTTCAAGCTCTGTACGAGGGTCTAGCCGAGCAGTATGGGTCGTTTTTGTGACCGATTGGCGATCGGATACGAAGACCGGTCGTCGCCGGTCGACGGATCGATTCGCAACGGCGTCAGAATGATTGACGTCCGTCTTGGTCGAAATTGATAAGAATGTTTAACACCCGTTTCAGCAGTTAATGCGATTTCTGATCGACAAAAGGCTTGATTGATCCCGGAGTCACCTTGAACCCGAGGATTCCCAAAAGTGGCTGTCGATGGCCAGTCGGAAGAACACGCTTCGGCAACGGCAGACTTCGTGTGTTGATCGTGTGGACAGCGGTGATTCCACCTCGCTCAAATCTCCTGTTTTCGGAAACCACCGATCCGAGTCAGAATCAAAAGTGTTCACCGCAGACTTCGGGTCGCTGAAGCGTTGTTCCCCCCTGGTACACACGCGGAAATGCAATTCCCTGGTGACAAATTGATTCCTTCCGAGCCATGTGGTCGCCGCGTCTCGAAACGGGAATCTCGAATCGGCGGCGATGCCGTGTTCTTCCACGAGATCCATGCTAGATTACGCGGGCTGATGTACCAGGGGATCTGACGATGGTATCGGACAAATCACGAATTGATCGACGCACGGTGCTGCGTGGCGTGGGAGTGGTCATGGCGCTGCCATGGCTCGAATCGATTCCCGTCTGGGGCGACAATTCCGTAGCAGTTGGTTCGCCGCAACCGCTTCCCAAGCGATTCGCCGCGCTCTTTATGGGCAATGGCATCAATTCCAAACACTGGTGGGCAAAAGGCACCGGTGCCCAGATGGAACTGAGCGAAAGCCTGAAGCCACTCGAGCCGCTGAAAACGAAACTGAACGTGATCAATGGCCTGTTCAACAAGCAGGCTACCGGGGTGGGAATTCACCCCGGACAGACCGGCAACATCCTTTCAGGCGCGGCCCTGCAAAAGGGCTCGGTGCTGAAAGGAGGGATCAGCATGGATCAGGTGCTGGCCCATCATTTCGGTGACCAGACTCCGCAAGCGAGCCTGATCCTTGGTTGCGAGCAGCCGATCACCGGCTACCACGAATCCAATTTTTCGATGGCCTACAGCTCGCATATCTCCTGGCAGGACGCGAATTCGCCTGTTCCCATGGAGGTCTATCCTTCTCTCGCATTCGACAGCCTGTTCGACGACCAGGGAAGCAAGCGAACGAAATGCCTGCTTGATCGGGTGAAAGAGCATGCCGCTCATTTGAATCGTC
Organism: uncultured Schlesneria sp.; assembly: GCA_903871875.1. Lineage (GTDB taxonomy): Bacteria > Planctomycetota > Planctomycetia > Planctomycetales > Planctomycetaceae > Schlesneria. Next base: position 44,791 of record CAIQIR010000072.1, on the reverse strand, counting down.
AAATCAGCCATGCAGATCAGGCGAAACTCGACGAATACCTGACCAGTGTGCGTGAGGTCGAAAAGCAGATTGAACGCACGCGGGCGACGAAAGACCGCGCCGACACGAATGCTCGAAATCGCGGCCGGCAGGCACTGGGCATGAAGCGGCCCGACAATGGGTTGCCCGAAGACATTCGCGACCATATGCGATTAATGTGTGATATCGTCGCTTTGGCCTTCCAAACCGATAAAACGCGAGTGGCAACGGTCCTGCTCTGTCGCGATCTGTCGGGACTGTTTTATCCTTTCCTGGATGTGCGTGCCGCGCATCATCCCGCCTCGCACGATGATCTCTCTGACGCCTACGAACGGGTCTCTCGCTATTACGTCAGCCAGTTGGCCTACTTGGCGTCTCGACTGGAAGCCATGCCGGAAGGTGCAGGAACGGTGCTGGACAATTCGTGCTTGATGTTCATTTCGAATATGTGGTCGGGCAGCCAGCACGACTCCAGTAAAGTGCCGCTGCTGCTGGCCGGTGGGCTCGGTGGAACGCTGGAAACCGGCCGCGTGCTGGATTTTGCCGACAACGGAGATGACAAACGCAAACTTTGCAGCCTGTACCATTCGATCCTGAATCGAATGGGTGTGGAACAGGCCCAGTTCGGCGACGCGGATCGTCAACTGGATCGCCTTTGAACGCCAAAAAGCCCTGAAAAATAGGGGTTAGGGAGAATCGACAGAGCATGTTTACAAGAAGATCGTTTCTGGGTGCTGTCGGCGCGGGGTTGATGACAGGTCCGTTGGCATTTGCCCAGCCGACCAATGCGACCGGACGTAAACGGCTGGCGATCATCACGACCGAATGGAGATACCATTCGCACGCCTGGCACATGGGCGAGCGGTTTCTTGTCGGCTACCCCATCAATGGTCACTGGCATCGACCTCCGTTCGATGTCGTCGCGGCCTATGTCGATCAAAAGCCCGAAAATGACCTCAGCCGACAACGATCCGAAGAATTCGGTTTCCCCATTTATCCGACCGTCGCCGAAACACTTCGCTGCGGCGGAAACAAAATGGCTGTGGATGCGGTGCTGATCATTGGCGAACACGGTACCTATCCGCTCAGCGAATACGGCCAGACGAAGTATCCCCGATACGAATTCTTCAAGCAGACGACTGATGTCTTCCGTCAGGATGGTCGCGCCGTGCCTGTTTTCAATGACAAACATCTGTCATGGAAATGGGATTGGGCCAAAGAGATGGTCGATATCTCGCGCGAGTTGAAGTTTGCATTCACGGCCGGATCGTCATTGCCTGTCACCTGGCGCATGCCATCGATCGATCTGCCATATGACGCGGAAGTCTCGGAAATGATGTGCGTCGCGATCGGAGCAATGGACAGCTACGATTTTCATGCGTTGGAAGTCATTCAGTGCATGGCCGAGCGGCGAAAAGGCGGTGAAACGGGTGTGTCCGCCATTCAAGGGCTGCGCGGTGACGCAGTGTGGAAGGCGATGGCGGCCGGCAATTGGAATGCAGGCGGATGGGATCCCAAATTGTTCGAAGCATGCCTGACTCGGACCCAGACCCTGAGCCAGCCCAAGACCTTTAGTGATCGCTATCCGACCGAAGCACAAATTCGCGAGTGGGTCACCGACCCGATTGCCTATCGAATCGAGTACACCGACGGGACGAAGGCAACGATGTTGCTAATGAACGGTCTGGTCGGCGATTTCACCTTCGCCGCTCGACTGAAAGGAAAGGACGAGCCTCTGTCGACGCTGTTCTATTTGCCGCCGAATCCCAATGTCACCTACTCGGCGGCACTGATGTCGAAAGCGGAAGAAACTTTTCTCACCGGAAAGTCTCCCTATCCGATCGAACGGACATTGCTGACCAGCGGGCTGGTTGAAGCGGGCGTTCGTTCTGTGGGAACAGGCCAGAAACGCATCGAAACTCCGCATCTCGCCATCCAATATCAGGCGCCGCGCGAGTCGACATTTTCAGACGGCTGATCGCGCCAAGATCGTTCGGAGTACGATGACACAACCAAGCTTGGTCTGGTTTCGACAAGATTTGCGGTTGGATGACCAGCCGGCAATTTTGGCCGCCGTCGCCCGCGGTGCGCCGGTGATTCCTGTCTACATCTGGTCGCCCGAGGAAGAACAGAGTTGGGCGGCCGGTGCAGCGAGCCGTTGGTGGCTGCATCAGTCGCTGGGCCAGCTTGATCGGCAACTATCAGAAATGGGTTCCCGATTGATCGTTCGTCGCGGCGACGCGTTACCGGCAATGCTTTCGCTGGTCGAACAAACGAATGCGGCGGCAGTCTATTGGACCCGTCGTTACGAGCCGGCCGCGATCCAACGCGATTCCCAGGTGAGATCTGAACTGCTCAAGCACAACGTGGCGGCCGAAGTTTTCAATGGCCAATTGCTGTTTGAGCCTTGGGAAATTCAAACGAAGGATGGATGCCCCTATCAGGTTTTCACCGCATTTTGGAAATCCTGCCTGACGCGGAAAGCACCGCTCGAACCGGAGCCCGCGCCGCAGCAAATCCCCCAGCCGCACGTTTGGCCGGCATCACTGACGCTGGAAGAACTGGAGCTGGAACCCAAAGTCGCCTGGGACACAGGTATGAAAGCCGCCTGGCAACCCGGAGCGAAATCGGCAGTGACGGAATTGCACCGATTTCTCCAATCCAGCGTGTCCGCCTATCAAACCTCGCGAGATCTTCCCGCAGAACGGGGGACGTCGCGATTGTCACCCCATCTCCATTTTGGGGAGATCAGCCCGCGGACGATTTGGCACCAGACGCTACGGGCAATAAGAGGACGGCCAACGGAATCGGCGCAGCAGGGAATCGAATCGTTCCAGCGCGAAATCGGGTGGCGCGAGTTCGCCCATCATCTGCTGTTTCATTTTCCGCAGACGGCGACGGAGCCCTTACGTGCCGAATTCGCTCGATTTCCCTGGCGAGACGACGCCAAGCAATTGCGTGCCTGGCAGCGAGGCAAGACGGGCTATCCGATTGTCGATGCGGGAATGAGAGAGCTGTGGACGACGGGTTGGATGCATAATCGCGTTCGGATGATCGTGGCGTCATTTCTCGCCAAGGATCTGTTGATTCCCTGGCAAAAGGGAGCGGCCTGGTTCTGGGAAACTCTGATCGATGCCGATTTGGCGAGTAACACGCTGGGCTGGCAGTGGACTGCGGGCTGCGGTGCCGACGCCGCGCCGTACTTCCGCGTGCTCAATCCCGTGCTTCAATCGCAAAAGTTCGATCCACAGGGCTTGTACCTTCGCCAGTGGCTGCCCGAATTGAAACAACTGCCGGCGGACTGGATCCACGCTCCCTGGACAGCGCCGGAAAGTGAACTGGACCGGGCCAGTGTTCGCCTGGGCCAGACGTACCCGCATCCAATCGTCGATCACGGCGAGGCGCGACGCCTCGCGCTCGAATCACTGCGGCAGATCCGCACGAAACGTTAACCGTCGCAAATCTGCAGAAGGACCTTGGCAACGCCCGGCGCGCGTGTCACTATCTACGGTCGCGCTTCCGCGAGAGAATTGAGTGAGATGCATTACATTCCTGAATCGGCATCCGAAATGCTGCGGGGCGACACGTCCTGCGGTGTCGTGACCCGGCCAAGCTTTCATTATCAATCGGCTCCTCTGTACCTGTTGACGCTGTCCGTTGCCGGACTGCTGATTGCCGATTGGGGGCTCTCCGCCTCTACAACCACCGGTGCGACGCTGTTTGGTTATCGTTTCGCCCTGTTGGCCGCCGTGTTGGGTGGCGCCCGGATCCTGTACCATTCGCTCGACGGCCTGTTGTCTGGACGAGTCGGAGCGGATCTCGCGTTGACGCTCGCATGCCTGGCAGCAATCGCCCTGGGTGAGCATCAGACGGCGGGGCTGGTGGTTCTGATCTCACTGATTGGCGAAAGCATCGAAGGTTACACGGTCGATCGAGCACGATGGGCCGTACGACAGACGTTTGCCCTCTGGCCGGAAATCGCTCATCGCCAGGAGAACGGTCGCGAACAGGACATCCCCGTCGAAGACGTTCGCGTCGGCGATATCGTCACCGTTCGACCGGGCGAACGGATCCCTGTTGATGGGCAGGTCGTCGCCGGTTCGTCCGTGGTGGATCAAAGCCCGTTCACGGGTGAAAGTCTGCCGATTGATAAGGAGGCAGGCGACAAAGTACTGGCAGGGACGCTCAACCAGCACGGTGCGCTGACGATCGTTGCCGAGTCCATTGGCGATCACACGGCACTCGCACGTGTCGCCCAATTGGTCGGCACAGCCACGAAACGCAAAGCCGAATTGGAGCGAACGGCGGATCGACTGGCAAAATGGTTTCTGCCCGCAGTCCTGACGGCCGCCGCAGCCACCCTGGTTGGTTGGCGAGTGGCGACGGGTTCCTGGAATAGCGGCTATTTGCCTGCCCTGGGCGTGCTTGTCGTTGCCTGCCCTTGCCCATTGATCCTGGCGACTCCTTGCGCAGTGATGGCCGCATTGGCCTGGCTGGCGCGACGCGGAGTTGTGGTCAAAGGCTCTGCTGTGCTCGAACGGTTGGCGACGGTCGATACCTTTGCGTTCGACAAGACAGGTACGTTGACCCAGGGAGCGTTGGCGCTCGGAGAAATCATTCCGACGACGGGGATGACGGCCAATGCCATCCTTCGCGTTGCCGCGATTGCCGAACGGAACAGTGAGCATCTGCTGGCCAGGATTCTCGTCACGGCAGCCGAGGAACGCGGTCTGGCAGTTCCGCTTCCGGCCGAATTCAACGCCATTGCCGGGGCCGGGGTGACAGCCCGAATTCCCGTCGACGAACTGTCGGGCGAAATCGATGGTCGCCCGGCCTACGTCCCGATGAGCAGTGGACAGATGACCGAATCGAATTCGCGGTTGGCGGCGATCATGGTGGGCAATCGCCGCGCTCTGGATCGGGGTGACATCGCGTTTTCACAGGATGTGGCGCTGCTACTGAAAGAGCGGGAAGCGGCAGGTGAATCACCATTGGTGGTGGCCGTCGATGGTGTCGTGATTGGCGTCATTGGTGTACGGGAAACGATTCGTCCCGAGTCCCAGCACGTTTTAGAAGAATTACGCGCAATCGGAATTTCCCACTTCGCCTTGCTGACTGGCGACCGCCCGCAATCGGCGGACACCGTGGTGAAATCGCTTGGTCTGTTTGAATACGTGGCCACCGAGCAACTTCCAGCGGACAAATCCCATTGGATTGAATCGTCACGTCAAGCTGGACGAAAGGTGGCGATGGTCGGTGACGGGATCAACGATGCCCCCGCTCTGGCGTCAGCCGATGTCGGACTCGCATTGGGCCGAGCGGGAGGCGATCTGGCAGCGTCGGCGGGCGATATTATTTTATTGGGCGATCCCTTGCGCCCCCTGCCTGGACTCGTCCGATTGTCGCGAGCGCTGGTGCAAAATATCTGGCAAAGTATTTTGCTGTTTGCATTCGGACTGAATGGACTGGGCGTTCTCGCCTGTTCACTACGTTGGCTGGATCCCATTGGCGGAGCGATCTTTCACGAAATCGCGTCGCTGGCCGTGATGGCGAACGCGACGAGGCTGCTTTGGTTCGAAGGCTGGTCGTCGTCGATAACGGTTCGTTGGCTGGACCGCACGTTGACGACCGCCGATTGGTTGGCCGCTAACGCCTCGCCGTCGCAATGGGTTTTCTGGTGCCTCGCGCGGTGGCGGCTGGCCGCCAAACTCGCGGGTGCGGCCTTCATCGCCGCCTGGTTCGTTTCGGGAATCGCACTGTTGACCGAGGACGAACAAGCTGTCGTGACCCGGTTCGGTCGTTTTGAAACCACGCTCACCGCGGGGATGCATTGGCGCTGGCCGTGGCCCCTGGAGCAATTGACCCGCGAAAAAATGGGATTGATTCGCAGCGTTGCCATTGGTTACCGACAACAGAACGAAACGAATACCAACCGTGGCCCACGATCCATCGAAAGTCGTTTGCTCTCGAATCGTAGCGGCGAGGAAACGAACAAACGACGATTCGGCTTCCTGGGGCTGGCGTCGAGCGCACCACGACCGCTTGAGAATCTTCCGCTGGTCGATTGGACAAGCTCACACGACGATCCCGATCATGCCACGATTGCTGACGAATCTGTCATGCTGACGGCAGACGAAGTCCCGGTCGAATTGATGGCCGAAGTCCAATATTGTATTCGCGATCTACGCAAGTTCGTTTTCGCCGGCCCACAACGACCGAACGACGTCTTGCGGGCGACCGCGGAAGGTGTCTTGCGTGAGGTCGCGGCCGGAGCACCGCTGGACAACTTGTTGACTGACCAACGGGCCGAACTCGAACGACAATCACTGAAAAAGCTTCGGCAGCGGCTGGAACAATACGGCTTGGGAATTGAAGTCGTTGACCTGCAGTGGCTGGATGTCCATCCTCCACAACCCGTTGTGCCGGCCTATCGGCAGGTCGCCGACGCAATGGAAGAGCGAGAATTATTGATCAATGAGGCCGAAGCCTACGCATCGCGAACGTTGTTGGCGGCCATCGGAAGCGAGGCCCTGGCGGTCCTGCAGTCCGCGGCCCAAAAGCAATCACCCGAAGTGACGAATTCTCCCAGCCGCACCGACTGGCATTTGAGCGATGAGCTTTGGCAACAACTGGTTACGGAAAACCCCGAAAAACAGAACCGATTGTCGGGATCAGCGGCGGCGATTCTTTCAGAGGGCCATTTGGCCAGCGTTCGTCGCGAAATGGCCGCGACAGGGGCTGCGCAGAGATTCGAAAACCTCTTCGCAGAATTCCTCCGACAGCCGCAATTAACCAGCCAGCAACTTTATTGGTCGATCCTGACGCAAATTCTCGCCCAACGCCCGCTGACAATCGTCGACCCCAAAGTGGCGGGACGCCAACAGATCTGGATGGGGGACACAGCCCCACCCCCGACATTACTGATACCGCCACCGAGTGAGGTTCGCGACCAGAAGTAGATCGATCTGCACATCAATTCAGTGGACTGGATTCAGTACACCAGGGTTCTGCAACGTTTCCACGACTGTGCGATGTCCGCCGAATTCACTGGCGTTCGCCAGGCGGACATTGAGGGTGTGACGAGCCACCAAGCGGCCTCCATGCCGGCAAATTTGACAATTGTTAGTTATTTTAATTTATAACAACCGGTCGCCTGATCGAAGGTCACGCCTTGGGTGTTATAGAGGCATTGGTAAAGCACATTGCGAAAATTACGACTGGACGATTTGTAGCCGGCATCAATGATCTTGGTCGTCAAGTCCGCCATGGAGAACCCTTTTTTGCTCTTTCCCAACAACTCCAGTACGTGAGATCGCAACGACATATCATTTTTGAGGCGTCGGCGACGACGTCGGACGACCCGGTTGTCGCCCATGACTTCCAGAATTTGTCGATCGATTTCGTCGAGTTGTTTCTGAAGTTCTTCGCGGCGTTTGCCTAATTCCAGGGCTTTTACCTTGCGATCATCGAGGATTTGCTCCAGTTCCGCGACGCTCATCACACCGGACGTTTTTGCCATACTGACCTCTACTCCACATAAGATGCAGATCATTCAGTGCTTCATGCAACCGCCTGCACGCTTTTAAACGAAACTTCGAGTGGCACTGTGCATTGACTGACCCTGATCGCCGGACGAGAGATCCAGGGACAAGAAATGGCGACAGCCTTTCAAAGAGGGCTCATTTATGTTGCGGGAGACGTGAATGCCAACCATATCCATCACGTCGTTCTAATTCAAATGCTAATAGCAGATGAATTACTTTTTTCTAATTGGCCGGACAGACCGATTAGACATGACTTGAAACAAGGGGTCAGATTGATCGACGGAGCGGTGGCGTTCAATCTGGGATCCTGATTTTTAAGGCGATTAATTTGAACGGCCGGTCTTCGATTTTCTCCACGAAATCGGGGCCACATTGTCATGGCTGACGTCAGTCTTTAGGGACATTCGGCGGAGAAAGGACTGGGCAGCGAACGTCCCCCACCCAATTCAGGGGCATCACGATGGCGGCGATTTCCTGGGAAGCGTGGACATTTTCAAGTGTCCAGCTCGGCCAAGTCCTTCGCCGCAAGGGGAGAATTGATGCCTCTTGTCGGGATTTTAGGGTTCCGCTACGATTCGGATCGACGGAGGCAACGTCAGGTCAAGGAAGGACCACGAGGCGTCCGACACACTCAGAACCAAGTGGTTCTGAAAAATTCCTCTTTCAAGCGGATACCTCATATGAAGTTGCAAGCTCCGTCAAGAACCGTCGGAGTCATCTCCGCCGGAGCCGTCTTTCTTGTCGCCACCACGATCTTCGCCCAGCAATTCGGGGGAGCGCAGGCATCGGAGCAGCAGACGGTCAAGCTTGTGGCCGAAATGATGAAATATCACATCAGCCAGAAGCCGCTCGACGACCGCATTTCTGGCATGATCTTGCAACGATACATCAAAGATCTCGACCCGCAAAAGCTGTACTTTCTGAAGTCTGACATCGATTCGTTTAGCAAGTACCGCGCACAACTCGACGATCTGCTCAAATTGGGGCAAGCCAATTTCGCTCACGAAGTATGGGGACTGTACTTGAAGCGACTGGACGAACGAGTGGCCGTGGCCAACCGCTTGATTGACCAGCCACAGGACTTCTCAATCGACGAATCAATGATTGTCGACGGCGACCAACTGGCTTGGTCGGAAAACAATGACGAATTGAATGAACGCTGGCGAAAACGAATCAAGTACGAGTTGTTGTCATTGCAACTGGACAAGACTGAAAGCGACGAAGCCCGCAAGCGACTGCACAAACGATACGAGACATTCCGGCGATACGAACACGACACCGAAGAGGGTGAGGTATTGGAACGGTTCCTCTCGTCCGTCGCTCACTGTTACGATCCACACTCAAGTTACATGTCGGCCCAAACACTGGAAGATTTCCAGATCCAGATGCGTCTGAGCCTCGAGGGGATTGGAGCAGCGTTGCGATCGGAAGACGGCATGACCACCGTAGCCCAAATCGTGGCCGGTGGTGCGGCGGAAAAAGACGGCCGGCTGAAGGTTGGCGATAAGATCGTCGGAGTGGGCCAGGAGGATGGCGATTTTCAAGATGTTGTCGAAATGCGGTTGAACCGGGTGGTTCGCTTGATCCGCGGCAAAGTGGGCACCAAGGTCCGCCTGCGAATTCTTCGAGCGGCTGGTGAAACGCTGATGATCGAGTTGGTGCGACAAACGGTCGAGTTGCATGCCTCCGAAGTAAAAGGCGAAATCATTCAGGCCAGTGATTTCGGAGCTGCAGGAAAAGGACGTATCGGTGTCATCAACATTCCGTCGTTCTACCGCGATTTTGGCGGCGCACAGCAAGGGAAAGACGATTTCAAAAGTACGGCCCGTGATGTTTCCAAAGTTCTCAGCGAGTTCCGGGCCAAAGGCGGCGTCGATGCGATCATGATCGATCTGCGGATGAATGGGGGCGGTGCTCTCAGCGAAGCCATCGAAGTCACCGGACTGTTCATCGACAAAGGACCTGTTGTTCAGGTCAAGGAACAAAATGGCCGCATCAAGAGCCATGACGACGAAGAAGATGGCGCGGAATCGCTGGAACCGCTGATTGTTGTCTGTAATCGGCTTTCCGCCTCTGCCTCAGAGATTTTTGCTGCGGCCATCAAGGATTATGGACGCGGAATCATCGTGGGTGACACCACCACACATGGCAAAGGCACGGTTCAAAATGTGATGCCGGTCAGCAGTTCCATGTTCAAGATTCTGCCGGGTCAAAAAGACCGCGGTGCGTTGAAGCTGACCATTAACCAATTCTATCGCGTCAATGGTGACAGCACTCAAAATCGCGGTGTCGAATCAGACGTCGTGTTGCCGTCGCTGATTGACCACATGGACTTGGGCGAGTCATTCTTGGACAACGCTCTGGCTTTCGATCACATCAGCGCCGCTCGTCACGCGATGTACGGTTATGTGAATCCGCAAATCGTCACGTCACTTAGAGAAAGCAGCCAACGCCGTGTGGCGGCCGATCCCAAATTTCAGCAAACGCTGAAGGACATCGATCGGTACCTGCTTCGTAAAAGCCGTAAGTCGGTTTCGCTGAACGAAGAAACATTGCGAAGTGAGCGAGACGAGGATAAGGCGGCCAAAGACGTGGAGAAGGAAGAAGAAGAACACGAAACCAAGAGCGAAAAAGCTCCGGTGCTGGCCAAGTCTGAATACAACGGCGAGCTGTTGTCGATCGCAGTCGACTACGCCGCTTTGCTCAGAGCTCAGAAAACAGCCGCCGCTCGTTAAGGCAGAATCGGGCGACAATGAATTCTGAACGCTCGGCACCATCGGTGCCGAGCGTTCCCTTTTTCTCCCTGCTATACTTCCCGCCCATGGCCATCATCGAAGTTAAGAATCTCGCCAAGCACTATCAGGTTTATCGAAAAAACGCGGGCTGGTTGGCATCCGTCACCGGTTTGTTCCACCGCGAATACAATGTCGTTCGCGCGGTAAAGGAAGTCAGCTTTCAGATCGAACGCGGCGAAATGGTGGCCTTTCTAGGCCCAAATGGCGCGGGAAAAACCACGACCCTGAAACTACTTTCTGGATTGATCTATCCGACTTCCGGCACCGCGACGGTGCTGGGCTTTGTCCCATGGCAACGGACCAACGCCTATCGCAAGCGGTTCTCGCTGGTAATGGGGCAAAAGAACCAGCTGTGGTGGGATCTGCCCGCACAGGAATCGTTCATTTTGCATCGCGAAATCTACGCGATTGAGGCACAAGCTTTTCAACGACGACTGGACGAGCTAACCGACTTGCTGGACGTGCGACAGCTGGTCAACCAGCCGGTTCGGGAATTATCGCTGGGTGAGCGAATGCGGATGGAATTGATCGCCTCGCTACTTCATTCGCCAGAGGTTCTGCTGCTCGACGAACCAACAATCGGCCTGGACGTGGTCTCACAGCGAAAAGTTCAAGGCTTCCTGCGGCATTACCAGGCCGAACAGCAAATGACGGTCTTACTGACCAGCCACTACATGAAGGACGTGGAAGCGCTCTGTCGCCGAGCGATCATTATCAACGAGGGTGAAATCAAGCACGATGGACCGCTGGCAGAGATCGTCGACCGCTTCAGCAGCGTCAAACAGATTCACCTTCAGTTCGCAGACTTGGAAATCCCTCCCGATCTGGAACGGTACGGTAAGGTACTGGAACAGCTCCCTCCGCGAGTGAAATTGGAAGTTCCCCGACAAGAAATCCCTAAAGTGCTCGCCGCCTTACTGGATCGCTACAACATCGAGGATGTGGGCGTGCAAGAGCGACCACTTGAAGATGTCATCGCAGAATTATTCGCCAAAAAGGGTGAGGGCTGAATGTCGCCGTCCCTTCGCATCAAATGGTGCATCCTGCGAACGTCGATTGAAGAACGACTCGTTTATCGAGCCGATTTCGCCTTTGCGACGCTCGTGCGATTTCTCCCCATCATCACACAGGTGTTTCTGTGGGGGGCGATCTATCAAGCGACCGGGCCCCGTGATGGAAAAGTCATCAACGGATACACCTACGGCGATATGGTGGCCTATTCGCTGCTGGTCATGGTGGGACGGGCCTTCTCATCCATGCCAGGGTTGACCACGGGGATTGCTCGCGACGTGCGCGATGGTGCGATCAAGAAGTTCCTGGTCCAACCGATCGACTTGCTCGATTATCTGTTCTGGCACCGAGTCGCCCATAAGCTGGTTTATTATTTTGTCGCGTTCTTGCCGTTTGGCTTGGTGTTCTGGCTTTGCCGAGATTTCTTTCGGGGTTGGCCCGATCCCTGGCTTGGACTCGGCGCTGGTGTGGCATTGATTCTGGCGTTTCTGGTGGGATTTCTGATCGAAAGCTTGATGGGGCTGTGCGCCTTTTGGTTTCTGGAAGTCAGTTCGCTGGTCTTCGTCTACATGTTGCTAAGTTACTTTCTCTCCGGCCATATGCTGCCATTGGATTGGCTGCCGGAACCGTACGGCGACGTCATTCGGCTGTTGCCATTTAAGTACTTGGCTTTCGTGCCCGCAGCCATCTGGCTGCAGAAATACACTCATCAGCAACTGGCCATCGAATTAGTTCAGGGATTTGCCTGGGTCTTGATCTTGCTGGTACTGAATCGAGTCGCGTTGTCTCGAGGGCTAAGACGCTATAGCGCCTACGGCGGATGATTTAGATTCCGGCTCCACGTCGTTCAACCTGATGATGCGGCCTTAAACGCCCTCATCACAAAACTTGAAATTATGACCATCGCCCCCGCCACTGATGCACAATCCAAGCCGATGTCCGGCGTTTATGGTCGGACATTCTGGCTGGCCTATCTGGCGAATTCGGCCCTGGTCATGGCCAATGCGCTCACTTTTCGTTTTGCGGAGCTCGTGCATTTTCTGGGTGGGTCAGAAGGCATGGTGGGCGACATCGTCGCTTTGGGAACGCTGGTCGCGGTGATGTTGCGATTCAGCATTTCCCACCTCCTCGACGATTACGGCACGCGACGGTTGTGGCCGATCTGCTCGCTGGTCTTCATCGCCGGCTGTGCCATGTTCGTCGGAGCCACACACGCGGTCTGGTTGCTGTATTCGGCTCGCGTGGCCTTTTTTGTCGGATTGACCGGCATGTTTGCCTGTTCGATGACACACATTCAGAATCATGTTCCCCCCGACCGAAGAACGGAAATCATCGGAAATCTCGGCAGCAGCGGCTTCGTTGGAATGATCTTGGGATCGAATATCGGTGACTGGATTTTGTATGCGATCACCGAACCGCGAACGCAATTTTTTGTGCTGTTCGGCGGAGCCGGATTAATCGGAATCTTTTATCTCGGCGTCGTTCTGATCCTCACCCACGATGAAGACGTCGAACCTCGCATCGCATCGCCGATGGCATTACGGCTGATGTTTCGCTTCTGGCCGGGATCGGTGGTTTTGGCCGCGATGACGATGGGGCTGGGGGTGACGGCCACACAAACATTTCTGACCCGGTATGCGACATCGCAAAACATTGAAGGGATTGGGCTGTTCTTCACCGGATACGCCATTTCCGCGTTTGTGTTTCGATTATTGGTTCAAAACTGGAGCCGGACCATCGGTCGACACTGGATGCTGGTCCGAGGATTACTGGGCCATACCATCGGGCATTTCCTGTTGGCGTTCGTGAGCGACGGCTGGCAGTTCATTATTCCGTCGATCATTTGCGGATTCGGTCATGCGTTGCTCTTTCCCGCAGTGGTGTCGCTGGGGTCCGGCGCGTTTCCCAAAGAATGTCGCGGCGCGGGAACGGCCATCATCCTGGGCTTTGCCGACTTCGGGTCGCTGATCTATGCACCGATTCTCGGTCGAATCAGCGACCAATTCGGTTTCCACATCATGTATTGCGCATCCAGCGGAATCGCTTTATTGACCGCGATCGGTTGCTCGATCATCGCTCGACAACACCATGATGTGGAAGCGATCGCGGTCACCGCCGAATAATCGGTGTCACGTCCTGCGACATCACGGTGCGGGATTGTCGCCCAATTCACGGGGCAGCCGTAGCAGGACACGTGATTTGGCAACGTGCACGGCACCGGGTTTCATGTCGAGATCGACCCCGACGTCGATCGCGGATCGTCCGCCGACACCGACATCCCAAAACTCTTGCCCTGTCCGTTCGTGAAATTCGCGACGGATTGATTCCAGAGCCGCCTGCCGACTACTGGGTGTTGAAAGCCAAGCACAAACTCGGGTTTATAGCCCGACGCCCGGAAAAACCGCGCCAAATCTCCTACGCCGAACGGATAGCCGTTCGGTGTTTTTTGTTTTTGACCGCTGATTCCACCGATTTTGCGAAGATGCGACGGAATCAATGTCAACATTCTCAGGATTCTTCCACCTCAGAAACGACACAAGAAGTGTTCCCTTGGGCGGTCGACTGCTCTATTGTTCATCCATTCTCGCATGTTGGATGAAAGCCACCAGTACGGATCAGACGAATGACAGTCAAAAAATCACTCGACGAAAAACTTCGGTCGATTCACGCCGACCCGCACGGCTCGCCCGAATTCATTATTGCCGATGCCAAGGACGCCGACATGGCGTTTGGGGTCGCGTCGCCCGGTTTGGCTCGGGCTGGAGCCTCGCCCGAATCGCATGCCAATGAAGTTCGCTTCAAAACACTCGCCGAATACCGCGACCAGATTCGTCAGGTGATCGAACAGCAAATCGTGGACATCGTGCTGATGTCAGCCAGTACGTGCGAACAATTGGCCATCAATGAACGGCGTTTCGAGAATTCGCCCATTACGCCCGCCGCACGAGCCAACGATGCGACGGACGTGCATGTGTTGCGCGGTGGCAGCATTCATACCGAACCAGCACGACCGTTTCGTACCGCCCACATCGATCATATGCAATGCGGGCATCTCGACTGTGCGACGGCGGAACGAAAACTGGGAGCCAATTTGGGCCTGTATTCGGTTACGCTGACCAACAATCTCGAACGAGATCTCGAGACGCTGAATCGCTACAAAGAATTTCGTGAAGAGGCCGAGCGGAAAGGGTTTCGACACTTTTTGGAAGTGTTCGATCCGAATGTTCCTGACGCCGTTGCCCCCGAAAGTTTGCCCAGTTTTATCAATGACTTGATCGCCAGAACGCTGGCGGGGGTGGCGCAGGCCGGCCGCCCCGTGTTCCTGAAGATCGTTTACCACGGTCCCAAGGCGATGGAAGAACTGGTGGCCTACGATCCTCATCTGGTCGTGGGGGTCCTGGGAGGAGCGGCCGGAACGACGCTGGATGCGTTTCAACTGCTCTATCAGTCCAAGAAATATGGCGGTCGCGCCGCCCTGTTCGGGCGAAAGATCAATCAAGCGGAAAACCAGTTGGCGTTTATTGAATTTCTGCGATACATCGCGGACGGGGTGATCGAACCGGAAGAAGCGGTCCGGGCCTATCACTCGGTTTTGCAGAAATTAGGAGTGCCTCCACAGCGAACCTTGGAGCAAGATCTGACTCTACAGACGAATGTGATGAGTTATGGACGCAGTTCCACGACAATCAGCGTCCCTCCGTCGCCAATACCAGTGCCGGCTGCGAAAATGGCATCTCCATTGCCGGTCGTTACGGCGGCGGCGAACCCCAGTGACAAACCGGATTTTGCCAAAATGACGTCGGAACAACGACTACAATATCACCTCGACCGCCTGAAACGATCGCTGGGATAGTCGGTTGCCAGGACCGTCCGCTGGGAATGTCGCAGGACCGGATTCGCACGACCGCGAATTCGTTGCTAGAATACTGTTTGATCCGTTTTAACATCTGAGGAAATCGAGTTTCTTGCCATGACTGACCGTCGCAATCTGTTCAATAAAGTCTGGGATTTGCATACCGTGCGTTCGCTTGCGGGTGGGCAGACGCAGTTGTTCATCGGCCTGCATCTGATTCATGAAGTCACCAGCCCTCAGGCGTTTTCGATCCTGCGAGATCGCGGTCTGAAGGTGCAATATCCCGATCGAACGTTGGCAACTGTTGATCACATCATTCCGACTGATGTGCAGTTGCGTCCCTTTGCGGACAGGTTGGCGGAAGAAATGATGTCGGCCATCGAAAAGAACTGCCGCGAATTCGGTGTTCGTCTGTTCAATTTGGATGACAAACGGCAGGGGGTTGTTCACATCGTCGGACCGGAACAGGGTTTGACTCAACCGGGTATGACGATTGCTTGCGGGGACAGCCATACCAGCACGCACGGTGCGTTTGGTTCGATCGCTTTTGGAATCGGAACGAGTCAAGTAGCGGACGTGCTGGCAACCCAGACGTTGGCTCTCAGCCGTCCCAAAGTGCGACGGATTGAAGTCACCGGCAAATTGCGACCGGGTGTCTTTGCCAAAGACGTCATCCTGCACATCATTCGCAAACTGGGCGTTCAAGGCGGCGTCGGCTACGCGTACGAATACGCGGGTGAAGTCTTCGATCGCATGTCGATGGAAGAGCGAATGACCGTCTGCAACATGAGTATCGAAGGTGGTGCACGTTGCGGATACGTCAATCCTGATCAAACCACGGTTGACTACGTCAAGGGCCGTCCGTTCGCGCCTCAGGGGGCCGCATTCGATCAGGCCGCTCAGTGGTGGTTGAGTCTGGCGTCACCGAAAGACGCCGAATTCGACGACCGGGTGACCTTCGATGGCAGTCAAATTGAGCCGACCGTCACTTGGGGGATTAATCCGGCACAGTCCGTCGGCGTCACCGAGAAACTGCCGGCACTCGCGACGTTTACGGCCGACGATCAAAAGGGGATTCGCGACGCCTTTGAATATATGGATCTGAAGGAACAGCAACCCATTCGAGGCGTTAAAATCGACGTCGCCTTTATCGGATCGTGCACGAACGGTCGTATCTCTGACCTGCGAGAAGCGGCGGCCATTGCGAAAGGACGTCACGTCGCCCCTGGAGTGAAGGCGCTGGTGGTGCCCGGCTCTCAACTGGTCAGCGAGCAAGCGATTTCCGAAGGTCTGGATAAGGTTTTTGAAGCGGCCGGCTTTCAATGGCGCGGCGCGGGATGCTCAATGTGCCTGGCAATGAATCCAGACAAGCTTCAAGGGCGTGAGGTCTGTGCCTCGTCCAGCAACCGAAATTTTAAGGGTCGCCAGGGAAGTCCCACCGGTCGGACTCTGCTGATGAGTCCTGCAATGGTGGCAGCGGCGGCGATTTCCGGCTGCGTCAGCGACGTACGTGAAATGGTTTAGCCACAACGCTTTTGCCGTTCGGGTTCGTTTCCCCTGACGTGATGAACCGATCAGCTAAATTCATTTGAAAGGAAACATATGAACGGGCCTGGAATGGATCGACGCGAGTTTCATCAGTTGACATTCGCCGCTTTAAGCGGCGTCATCGCGGGAACCGCGGCCGGATGCAGCAACGGCAGCACCACTCCAGCAAAACCTGCCGCAGCAGCCCCCGCATCGGCAGTGACTACTCCCGTGGCGGTGGTCCTGAGCGCTGACCAGGAAACGCTGATTATGGACGAACCGCATACTTGTCGCGGACTGAATTCTTGCAAAGGCCTGGGACGTGGCAAGGACAACGCCTGTGCCGGACAAGGAACCTGCGCAAGTATGGCTGATGCCGCTTGTGGAGGCAGCAATGACTGCAAAGGACAAGGCGGGTGCGGAGCGAATCCAGGGATGAACGACTGCAAGGGCCAAGGCGGATGCCACATCCCCTTGATGGCGTCCGCATGGGATACCGCCAGGGCCGCGTTTGAAGCCGCCATGAAAAAGCATGGCAAATCTTACGGTACCGCACCTGCAAAAAAGTCAACCCACTAGGGAATTCCCTGATACAGAAATCGCCACGGTATCTACAACCGGTAAAGTCTATCTCTTTTACCCATTACTCCTGATCTCGGCCGATTTTACCCATTTCAATTTGCCGCACCGATCAATCTTACCTGCGTGTCTCAGTCGATGAGACGTGGTTCAACACTTGTTCGTCAGGACGCGGATGATTCCATCATGGCTTTGGATATCGCCGTTCGATGATGAAGATACGCGGGAGTGGCCTTTTTCGGCCATCCGTCCGACATGAGGTTGGAGCGAGGTCATTTATGTTTACGCCACAACGGTCGTCAGTTCCCGGTCAGGATTCGTTGAACATCGATCATTCAACAAACTCCGTCTTGACCTTGCAGTCCGCAGGAATGTCAGTGGTGGTGACACATGATGGCTTTTCCATCGGGGCAAGCCGGCAGTGTGATCTGACAATTAACGAACCGTCCATTCCTGCTTTGCATAGTGTCATTCATCAGCAAGGTGGCGCGATCTGGA
This sequence comes from uncultured Schlesneria sp., assembly GCA_903871875.1. Lineage (GTDB taxonomy): Bacteria > Planctomycetota > Planctomycetia > Planctomycetales > Planctomycetaceae > Schlesneria. The sequence goes on along the minus strand of CAIQIR010000072.1, from coordinate 26,966 downwards.
TCGAATCCGCTGACGAAAACACAATGCTGACCGTGAATGATCGCCCCTATCGCCGGATGGCATTGCGACATGACGATCGATTCCAAATCGGTTCTATGGAATTCCGAATCCTGATGACGACAGAAACCGTAGCAGTCACCGAACAGGCCACCATCAGCGAAGATTTGACGTTGCTGACCGCCGAAGAGCTATGCGATCGGATTCTCTCCGAACAATCGATGGTGGCAGAATTTGTCGACGGCCAACGTGCTGGTTGGGAAGCCTTGTTGCGGGCCATCGAAGCGGCCGACCTGGAACAAGCGAACGAACACCTTGTCGAACAGCAAGCGGCGAAGCCAGACGATGAGAAGGTTGTTTTTGACGCGATCCTCGAAGAAATTCAGGCGCTCAGCGAAACCATCACCGATCGGACCAAGGAATTGAGCCATCAGGAGAAGGACGTTCTCGAGTCGACGACAATCCTGGAAGAATCGCAGCAGCGAATCGACCAGATACTCGACCAATTGACGAAGAACGATCCTCCGAATGAACTTCGCGCGAGTGCCTGAGATCGCTTCAGACTCAGAGTGCACCCCTCGTTGGCAACGCCCCGACGGTACGTTTCAGTTGGCTTTGCAGCCTCCATCATCAATGGAGCGAACGCACCACGCCAATGAGATCAAACAAATCGGCCACACCCGTCGTGCCCCGTCCCTTCCGTTGCATGCGGAAGGGATAATTAGAGATCACGAATCACTTCGGTGGAGCTGAATCGGCGGGATTTTCAGCGGCTGCAGCTTTCTCTTTGACCAATGTCTTTCGGCCTTGTCGCAGATTCTCAAAGCTGTCACCCGAGATTACGTAATACCAGTCGGCGAATCGGCGGTTCAGATCCTTCACCAGCTTTTCACCGGCTTTGACCTTTTCTTCGTAGGCTTTCAGATCGCCTTCGTGCTTTTTCAAATCAGCTTCGTAGACGGCCATAGCGGCGGCATGGGCCTTCTTGGGATCGACTTTGTTGGGGTCGTTTTCCGAGGCATTTGCGTCAGCGGGAGGATCCGATTTCGGCGCATCAGCATTGGCTTCATCAGCGGGAGCCTCAGGCGGCTGCGGTGCTTCGGGCTTTGGTCCGAGCGACTCGGGATCAAACTGGGTTTGAACGAACAGGTACCGACTTTTGATTTTCTTCGCGTTGGGCTGATCCGCGGTCTGGGTCTCGGCTTGATCGTCCTTCTTTTCTCCATCGGCCGTCGCTTCCGACTGTTTGACAAACCCAGCTTCGACTTCTTCTTCACTACCGGTGAAGACAGAACCGAAATGCAGTTCGTAAACGACGCCTTGGTCTGTGTACGCGAACACGTCACCTTCTTGAGAAATCAAGGCCATTCCACGACGGCCTTGTGTGGGAACGAAGAAGAAGCCCATATCTTGCATCTCTAACCGCGTACGATCGTCCGGGACGATCGCTTTGTCATCCTGCAATCTCTTCTTCAATCGTTCGCTCTTGGGACGGACACCGACGATTTTCAGGTCATCAAGCGCCTGCACCATCTTGCGAACTTCGTCTTCGTTGACTTCTTCCGTCGCGTCATCCAGTCCCTCTAGACTCCATTTGTCGGTGGACGTGGCACGGGTCAACTTGTTTGTTTCTTTGCCTGTCAGCTTGCCGCCTTCAGGAGTCAGCTCGATGCTGTGTTTGTCGATGATCACGGTTCGCAACTTGCTGCCATCGAGCTTCAGCAGATCGGGCTCAATCCAATCTGCGAATTTCGTGGAAACGTCGATGCTGACCTTCGCGATATAAGTAGGTTCTTCTTTGGGGTTGCGGACGTAAAAGTAGCCTGACCGCCCTTTTACCTCTTTGCCGACAATGAGATCGGCCAAAACATTACCGTCTTTCCCGTCTTTCAGCGTCAGACGATTTCCAACACCTTTGAAGTCGCTGACGTTTTCGGCCAAGGGGTCGAGCACGCCGAATTGCACATGTTCACTCTTCCGTTTTCCGGCCAGCGATTCTCGCTTGATGCCAATCACCGACGTCGCTGTCTTCGCCAATCGGTCCTTACCATCAACGGGATAGCTGTTGCGGGAAGGAATTCGCCAAACACCATCTGGCCCTTGTTCCACCCCAAACACACGGACGGCCGCCGTGTCAGAATTGTAATTCACGACGCGCAATGATTTGGCGGCGCTGGCATCCTTGAAATCGGGATAAAACAGTGAGCCAACCTGGCTGAACTCTTGCGGTGATTTGGGGACGGTCGGCCCCACAAATCTTGCCCCGATCAGTGACACCAAGGCCACGGCCACATAAATCGATGTTCGCATGGTTTCGTTCATAACGAAGCTCTCGCGGAAAAAACGGTGGTGGATAAATCGATGGTCATCCGCAGATGATCAAAAAACAAAGCTTATTGTGAACCGCTAAGACTTTCGTCCGGCTCGACGGCTGGGTGCGATATCTTTTTGCTCGTTATTGATCCGAATCAGCAAGACGAACAGCCCCAACAGGATGGCAGGAATCGGGGAGGCCAGCAGCGCCACCGTGTAGTATCGATCCTTCACCTGTCGCGTCAGACGATCCATGACGGCCTTGCTGGTATCGATTCGCTTTTCTTTCGCCTGGTTGATATTGGCTTCTGCAACTTCCAGACGACGCGATTCTTCCTGCTGCGCGATGAACAACTGTTGGACCTTGCTGTCCTCGTCCAGCGATTCGTCATTCTTGATCTTGTCGACCTTTTCGGCCAACCGTGCTTTCGCTTCCTTTAAGGCTTCCTTGGCATCCTCGGCCGCGTTCTTGCGTTCGTTGTTCGCTGCTTCCACGTATTTTCCGGTTTGCGCTTCAACCGAGGTCAGCGTGCGGTGCTTTGGCCGACGGTTTCGCAGATCAATCGTAGCGGTGTCACCAGCCAGCGAATCGACGGCGTTGAGAATGAAAGTCACGTTGTCGAGATCGAGTTTGAATTGCTTTGTTTCACGCAGGTGAAAGAAGAAGTCTGAAACGACATCGGTATCGGCGACATAGATAACGTTGACCTTGTCACCCGTCGCGTCTTTCACGGAAACGATTTGGGCCGCGAGAATATGAGCGTAGTCGTCCATCACGCGAACGGGATTCGGATCGATTGAGATACCGAACATACTGTTCTTGACCAGATCATCCCATTGCAAGAGCCCCGATCGGCGTCCGGTGACCAGCAGCGGCTGAAAGTCGAGTCGCTTGGTCTCGCCCTTTTTGAGATCGCGTTCTTTGATCGATCCCGAGAAGAACAGCATCACTTCCTGCAATCCACGGGTCACTGAACTATCGGAATTGAAGGCCTTGGCGTTACCGCTCTTCGGACTGACCGAAATGATCTCTTCTCGGAGCAGTTTTTCGTATTCCGGATGCAGGTAGAGCGAGGTCTCGTCCCACACGATTTCGTCGAAATTCCACTCAATTCCCAGCAGATCAACCAGCGGCGTGGTCTTGCCTCCGAACGCCTTGGGTTCGTTGGGTGCGCCCATGTTCATCATCGGGTTGCCGCCGGCGCGGGGCTTGGGCAATCGCGGTGCGAGTTGTGGATTCGAAGCCGGCAGTGGGTCGTCCAAAATGAGGGCCGGCTTCCCTTTTTTCACATAGTCAACCAGATTATTCAGCTCGTTGACACCCAATGACGAAGGAAGTACGGAAATCACCACGTCGTACTTCGTATCGTCAATCGGCTGGGCCGGCGAAATGGTCTCGACGTTGTACGACTTCTTCAATTCGGCAACGATTCGCCATTCGGGTGACGAGCGAAACGAGGACATATCAAAGCCCCCGTTGATTTTCGCATCGCTTTCCACAATGCCGATCGTCTTTCGCTTTTCGTTAGCAACCGTCTGAATCGAGCGGGTGAGTTCGTATTCGATCGGCGTTCCTTGACCGAAATGGGGAATCACAACTTCGTTGGATCCACTGTTGACGACGGCCCCCATGACGACCTTTTCGACCCGCACATTTCCATCCATTTCGAATTGAATGTCGCGGGTTTCGATGCCGAATTGCTTGGCTTCGTCGGCTTGTTCGCTAGAGGGATCCACTTCCACAACACGGACCGTCACATTCGAAGCGGCCTGACCGTATTGACCAAGCAAGCCCAGCAACGTGCTTTTCACCGAAACGTAATCGCGCGGAGGAGTCCGGCTGACAAAGGCCTGGATCATCACCGGACGATCGCTTTTAAGGTTCTTGAGAACTTCAGTCGTCGTCCGACTGAACGAGTACAGCTTTTCCGAGGTCAAGTCTGATCGGAAACCGATGCGAGCGAAAATCGTCCCGACGCCAATCAGGATCAGCAGTAGCGAGACGGATCGAATGGAGTATTGCACTCCCATGTCCGTGCCCTTCACACCGCCGCTCCAGTGGCGGTAGCCAATCAACACATAGTTGATATACAGCATTAACCCCGTGAGTCCGAGGAAATAGAACAATCCCTGCGAAGGAATCAGGCCCATACCAAACGGCTTGAACTGCGACGACAGGCTCAATCCTTCAAACGCGGCCCGCAAACCGTCGAAACTCGAGCTTGGAATCAACCAACTGAGCAAAAACGACAGCCGCCCAGCGAAAACGGGGATGGCGCAAATCGCAGAACCCAGCACGAAGGCCACGGTGCTGTTGCTGGTCAGCTGTGACGCGACCATGCCTGCAGCCAGCAAGGCACAACCAGCCAGCCAATAGCCAAGATAGGTGGTGAAGATGAGGCCGGGATCAGGAGCCCCGATCCAACTGAGACTAATCACGTTGGTCAATGAGAAGGCCAGCGCAACGGTATAGACCGAAGCGACGGCCAGATATTTGCCGATGAGCACTTCGAGATCGGAGACGGGCAATGTGAACAGCAGTTCTTCCGTGCCAAGTTTTCGCTCTTCCGACCAGATACTCATCGTGATCGCCGGGACGATGAACAGCAACAGCTGCGGAAACCATTCGTTCAGTTGTTCCAAACTGGCAATGTTGTTCGCGAAGAATTTTTCCTGAAAGGCAGCGAAGGCCCCCAGGAAAACGAACACCACAATAAACAGATAGCCGATGACTCCGGAGAAGTAGCTCCAGAAATTGCGTTTGAAGACCGCGAGGACAACATGCGAGCGCATCTGTGAGCGATCCCTGTCGAATTGAGAAACGGTTACCGTAAAAAGTATCTTGAACCGACGAAGTCTCGCCGGTGTATCGGGCCACTCACCGCGATACGATTCTAATTCCGATCGGGCCGAAGCCCGTATTCGATCAACTGTCTATTTTCAATATCCATTCCGCCTGTTTTTTCACCGCAGGGCAATCCCTGCGACTAAATCGGCGGGGGCTGACACCATATCACCGGAGCCATCCCGGGCAATCACAGCCTTGCCAATATCCCCATCCGAACAGGTCCGACCGCTAACGCCCGGCTCCCGTGAGTTGGCGGAATCGAGTATCCATTCCCTGGCCGCCTTGTTCCAGTTCGTCAACGGTTCCATCCAGTACGATTCGACCATCATTGATCAAGATCACGCGATTACAAACCGCCTTCACTTCAGTCAAAATATGTGTTGAAAGCAGAATCGTTTTTGTCTTGGCAAGACTGAGAATCAGCTCGCGCACGTCATGCGTTTGATTCGGGTCAAGCCCGCTGGTCGGTTCGTCGAGGATGAGCACTTGGGGATCGTGCAGCAACGCCTGAGCCATCCCGACTCGCTGACGAAAACCTTTGGAAAGCTTTCCGATCGGTTTTCCCCAGACCCCTTTCAGAGAACATTTGTCCGCCACATATTCGAGACGCTCGTTCAATCGAGCCCCGCTCATTCCTCGGGCTTCACCCAGGAATCGCAAGATCGATGAAGGTGTCATCTCCAAATACAGCGGCCCGTTCTCCGGCAGATAGCCAAGGATTTCCGCGGCTTTCAAGCGGTCGGTGGACATGTCCATCCCGCCAATTTTGGCAGTCCCGGCACTCGGCGCCAGAAACCCGGTCAACAACTTCATCGTCGTCGACTTACCGGCACCGTTCGGCCCGAGGAAGGCCGCGACCTGTCCCCGAGGAACCGAAAAGGAAACATCCTGAGTGGCCGCAAACGACCCATAGAACTTGCTAAGGCCAATCGCCTCGATCATCGCACCAGACGAATTACTCATTCAGTCACATCTCACTCAAAGTGTGGTGACATTCGAAACACCGTCAAATTGGCAGACTAATACCATTTTGACGATAACAGCAACCAGCGTTCCAGTGAATCCAATTCATCGCCGCTGACGAGGCCGTTGCCGGGGCGCCGACTCGGGGTCACTATCCCAATCCACGCTATGATTCTGGCCAAAATTCTGACGCCACAGCATGTCAATTTGCTGCTGGGGCAACTGGGCCAAGGCTTGGTACGGAGATTTGATCAACGGGAAGAGCCGCGAGGCAAATTCCTCTTTGAGAAAACGCTGTTGGCGTTCGTGCTTTTCGACTCCGCCATCATCCGGTCTCGCCGTGTCACGATTCAAAACCTTGACAATGTAGAAGACGGATCGCGGTTCGTCCGGGGCCATCCCGACTTCGCCATCCTTCAAGTCCTCGAACACCGTCTTCATGAAGGCGTAACCGATGTTGTCAATTAGCGGAATCGTCGAGATCGTGGGGTTCTGAGCCCCCCCCGGCACGCTTCGTCCCGTGGTCAACCAGGAAAATTCATCAGTCGCAATCACGGTGATCGTGGGATCATTCTTGTCACCAGTCACCGTTTCAGTCGACAACGCGGCGGGAAGATCATTTCCTTCCGCCTTCACTTTGGCCATCAGCTCTTGAGCTCGTTTTTCGGCGAGCGGTCGAGACTGATCAAACTTCCAGGCAAGGGCAACCTTGGCACGCACGGCATCTTCTTTCAGATCAGAAGCTTCGGCCGGGAATTCGGCGATCTTCCAATATGCAAATGCCGCATTCCGCGACTTCGAATCGGCTCGACGAGGTGCATAAAGCGGAAGGCGGGCGTCACCCGTAGCAGACTGCATAAAGACATCATTCGCCACAGTGGCCGAGCTTTTCCCTTCGGTCGAACTTCCGATCGGTTCTGCAGACAGTTCTTCAAAAGTGATTTCAGGCGTCTCTTTGTATTCGAGCTTATGAGCCTGAGCATATTCCTTCAATTGTTCGGCAACTGACTTGGCCTTATCGGCCTTCTGAGCGGCATCAGTCGTCGTGTCATAGTCCAGTCCCAGCTTGACCATTTCGTCATACGCTTTATCCAATTCTGCGGTGATGCGAGCGTAAGCACGTTCACGCAGAATTGCCTCGCGAATTTCCAGCTTCAGATCGTCATTCATTTCGCGATATTTAGGAGCGGGCAATGATTCCGGCGAGGCATTCAGACTTGGCACAATGGGAGCGTCCTCGTCTTTGGGCTTCGCGTCGGTCGGCTCAGCCGGTTTCTCCGCAGCTGGTTCCACCGCCGCTGTCGATTCCGGTTTGGGGTCGGCCGCAGCCTCTTTCGCTTCGGCCGGTTTGTCGGCCGGCTTTTCGGTCGCAGTCGCTTCCTCGCCGCAATTGGACTTGGGTTCGGCCGGTGCGTCCTTTTTCACATCACCTTCAGCGGGCTTCTTGTCCTCGACTGCCGGAGCCGGATCGGATTTCGGTTCTGGCTCTTTCGGCTTCTCCGAATCGTCGGTTTTGGGGGGCTGCTCCGCAGGGGTTTCCGATTTTGGCGGGTTTGCATCTCCGTCGGGAAGCTGAGGCGCGGTGGACTCTTTCGGCAAAGGAGCCCGGTAGCGATCTTTATTTTTGTCGAAGTATTCCTGCACCTCTGCGTCTGTCGGATCGGCACCTGCCTCGAACTTTTCAAAGTCTGCCGACAAATAGGCCAGTTGAACGCGTGGCATCTTGGCAAAACCCGGACGCGATTCATCGATCCAGCGCCGGTTCTTATATTGTTCATAAAACGCGGACAATTCGGAGTCGGACGGATCGACGACTTTGCTGACGAATTCTTTCGCGGGAATCGCGACGGCCTGCAGCGATTCCTTGACGTTCAGCATCTCAAACGAAGTCCAAAGCTGATAGGGCGTTTCCTGCATGTAGCGTGGGGATTCCTGCGGGTTGATAAATCGCTCGAATCCCGGAGCAATTGGAGGAACATAGGCCGGAGGCGAAGTTAATTCGACGACCAGATTCGCCGCCAATTCCGTTTTCAGCAGCTCAAACATCTCGCCTTCGCCCAACTTGGCTTCACGCAGACTATCTTTGAAATCCTGTCGTGTCAGACGTCCCTGGCTGATTTGCTTCAAATACTCGTTCACGCGTTCATCAGAGACTTGAATCCCCATTTTTCGAGCGTCGGCCAACAGCATCTCGTGCTGAATGATCGAATCTTCGTCCGCTCCGCCGAATCCCATTTGAGGATTTTGCGTTTTGCGGCTGATGGAAAACACGAACTGATTGGCCTTTTGACGTTCTCGAGACAAATGGATCAAATCGGCCTGTGAGAAATTTCCGATCGACGTACGAACGATGGGCTTGTTCGCTCCAATCGCTCCGAAACCAAGATATCCGGCAAGAAATCCGACGACGAAGCCCCCGGCGCCAAATTCGGCTGTCAGCCCGCGTGAGTAACCGATGATCGACAGGCCGGCGGCACAAAGACACCCGATCAACAAGCCACCGCCGAGCGGAGACATGGGGCCCTTTCCGCGACCGAAATCATCGAGAAACAGGAAAGATACCAACGACAAAATGGTCAACACGACCATCCATTGTCTTTGATTTTGACGGACTGAAGCGAAAAATCTGGTACTCATCAACGGCGTCCTTTTACCGATAACGTCTTCGTCCCGCCAGCCGACCTGGACGAAGTGACTGCCAAGCCCGAGGCTTGACAGACCCTGTCACGATTCCTTATTGGAATCTCCCGTGCAGTCGTCGGCATTGTAGCCAGACATGCTCGGCACACAAGGGATTGCCAAACTCCATCCATCACCCAGTACGTGCTGCCGTCGGCATTTGCGTCGCGGGGGGTTGTTCATTTCAGACAACGAATGGAAGATGCCCAGGCGGTTAGGGTGTGCTTGCGCGTTTAAAGTGTTCGCAAACGGAAAGCCTTCCGGTGACAGAAAAGTCGATCAAACGTCTGGTAATTGTCGAATCCCCTGCAAAAGCCAAAAAAATTGGGGGTTATCTCGGCAGCAATTACACCGTGATGGCCAGCATGGGCCATGTTCGGGATCTGCCCGAAAGCGCCAAGGATGTCCCGGAGGAAATCAAGAAGACTAAATCGAATCTGGCAAAATACGGAGTGGACGTCGACGGCAGCTTTGAGCCACTGTATGTCGTCAGCGATCGCAAGAAAAAACTCGTCAAAGAATTAAAGGACGCCCTCAAAGGGGCTGGTGAACTGCTACTCGCGACCGACGAAGACCGCGAAGGGGAAAGTATCGGCTGGCACCTGGCCGAACTGCTGGCTCCCAAAGTTCCCGTGAAACGGATGGTCTTTTCTGAAATCACAAAGGAAGCCATTCAAGAAGCGGTTCTGCACACCCGCGAGTTGGATATGAATCTGGTCGCGGCTCAAGAAGCGCGACGAATCATCGACCGCCTGTACGGATATCGACTAAGTCCGCTGCTCTGGAAAAAGGTCCGGCCGAAACTTTCGGCAGGCCGCGTTCAATCGGTCGCCGTGCGGGTTTTGGTGCGACGCGAACTCGAACGCCTGGCGTTTCGTTCCGGTAGCTATTGGGATTTGAAGTCCACCCTGGCCACCGCGGACGGGACCGAATTTGACGCCACGTTGGCGACGGTTGGCGGGCAACGAGTGGCGACCGGCAAGGATTTCGACGAACACACCGGCAAGCTGAAGCCGGATGCGACGGCCATGCTGCTGGACGAAGAGACGGCGCGACGCCTTCAGGCACGTTTGCAAAGCCAGCCTTGGGACGTGACGTCCGTCGAAACCCGGATGCAGACACGCAAACCCTATGCGCCATTTACGACCAGTACGCTTCAGCAGGAAGCCAACCGAAAGCTGGGGTTGACGGCCCGAGATACGATGCGGATTGCACAAAGTCTGTACGAAGACGGTTACATCACCTACATGCGTACCGATAGCGTCAATCTTTCTCAAGAGGCGTTGAGCGCCGCAAGAAAATCGGTACTCGACCGCTACGGGAAAGATTATCTCAGCCCGGAACCACGCCAGTACACGACCAAAACCAAGAATGCCCAGGAGGCACACGAGGCGATTCGTCCGGCTGGTACCGAGATGAAAACGGCGGAAGAGCAAGGTCTCGCCGGACGCGAAGCCGCACTCTACGCCATGATCTGGAAAAGAACCGTCGCAACCCAGATGGCTGAAGCCCAGCTGCGATTTCAAACCGTCACGGTCACCGTGGAAGATGCGGAATTCAAAGCAACCGGCCGTCATGTCGAATTTCCCGGCTTCTTCCGTGCTTATGTCGAAGGGGTCGACGATCCCGATGCGGCACTCGATGACCAGGAAGCGGCACTGCCTCCGCTCAGCGAACAAGATCGATTGAAATGTCAGACGTTGGAACCGGTGGGGCATGAAACGAAGCCCCCGGCTCGATACACAGAAGCGACGCTGGTCAAAGCGCTCGAAGCCGACGGAATCGGCCGCCCCAGTACATATGCCACAATCATCGATACGATTATCGATCGTGATTATGTCGTGAAGATGGGATCGCAGCTTGTTCCGACATTCACCGCTTTCGCCGTCAATCAGTTGCTGGAAACCTATTTCCCCAAGCTGGTCGATTTTGGTTTTACCGCCAAGATGGAGCAGGATCTGGACGACATTGCCAATGGTCAAGGTGACCGGTTGCCCTATCTGCAAGGGTTTTACAACGGCGCGGAAGGACTCGACGCCCAGGTCAAAGCGAATGAAGAATCAATCGATCCTCGTTCGGCTTGCACGCTGCACTTTGACGGAATCGAGTCCCGGATTCGCGTCGGAAAATTCGGTCCGTATATCGAAACCGAAAAAAATGGCGAGACGGTCACGGCATCGCTGCCCGACAGTCTCGCTCCGGCAGACATCACGAACGCGATGGTCGACAATCTGATCGAATTGAAGCAGCGAGGTCCCCAATCATTGGGAGAACATCCTGAAACGGGTTTACCGATCTACTTGTTGGTAGGCCCTTTCGGTCCTTATCTGCAACTGGGAGAGAAAGGCGACGACGGAGCCAAACCGAAACGAGTTTCTTTACCGAAGACTCGCGATCCCAACACGATCACGTTCGACGAAGCCCTGGCTTACCTGTCGCTTCCTCGTCAATTGGGCAAACATCCCGTCACCGGGCATGTCGTCAATGCAGGGGTCGGAATGTACGGCCCCTACGTGAAGCATGAAAAGACCTTCAAGTCGCTGGAAAAGACCGATGACGTGCTGACCGTCAACATGGATCGGGCGATCGAGCTCTTGGCTCAAGCCAAAGTGAAAGCGGTCGTGGTGCCTTTGAAGGAATTGGGACCTCACCCAGAAGATAAAGAACCGGTCCAAATCTTCGACGGCCGCTACGGGGCTTACGTTAAGCATGGCAAGGTGAACGCCACGTTGCCCAAGGGCAGCGATCCGTTGGCCTTCACGCTGGAGGAGGCCTTACCATTGCTGGCAGAGCGCGTGGCTCGAGGACCAGCTCCGAAAAAATCACGCGGACGTTCGTCAGCGGGAACCACCAAAGCGGCCACGACAACGGTGAAGAAAGCGGCGAAGAAGGCCCCCAAGAAAGCCACGAAGAAAAAAGTGGCCGAGTAGTCACAAACGTCTCGCAGCTTGCGCCGCTGTTCCGAACGACCGTCCGGGGGCAAATTCTGCCGACATGGGCGGTCGTCCGATGCCGATGATGTTCATCCCAGGAATCGAGCCCGTTGACTGGCTGGCATCGCCCCTGCGAACTACTCCGACCGCCATTCTTTGCGAGACGAAGTTACTCGGCAGCGGAACGGGATGACGGCCTTGCCGGAATCTGCAATTGAATCAGGCCGGAGGCCTTCTTCTCAGGATTCGACGAGCAGCCGTGGCACCCGCCAGAACCACAGGCACCTGCCTGCGGTTCATGAAACAGGCGATAGCTTCGCCGGATGAGCACGGCTCCGGCCCACAAGACGCAAGCAAAAACGACGACATATTGCCAATCGACAGTCACGATCAGCCCTTTTCAGACCATTTCCAATCGGTGACACCGGCCAAATTGCGGATCGCTTCGGTCGGCCACCCGCCTTTTGACAGCGAGATAATTGTGTCAGCACACATTGTCAGTGTATCACGCTGTGACTCGTCGTCCAGACCCGCCAGATGACCACTCAGCAGAACATTGTGCATTTTCAACAACGGACTGGTGCTGGGTAGCGGCTCGACTTCAAACACGTCCAGGCCAGCGCCGCTCAGGTGCCCCGATTTCAACGCCTCGATCAATGCGGGTTCGTCTACCAACAACCCGCGAGCGGTATTAATCAGAATCGAACCCTGCTTCATCTTCGCGAAGGTTTTGGCGTTCATCACATGCTTTGTTTCGGCCATCATCGGCAGGTGCAACGTCACATAGTCCGATTGCGAAAGCAGGTCTTCGAACGACGCCAACTCGACATTCCACTGTTCGCAGAATTCCCGTTGCGGATACGGCTCGTAGGCCACGACCCGCATTCCGAGCCCCACGGCACGTGTTGCCACCGCACGGCCGATACGGCCCAGACCCACAATGCCAATCGTGCGGCCCATCACGCGCGGCGAGGAAAAACGCTGCCAGTCACAGGTACGCACGAAATGATCTCGCGAGGGGAAGAGTCGAGCGACCCCCATCAGCAATGCGATCGTGTGTTCGGCAACCGCATGGTGATTGACGCCCGGAGTCGTTGCGACCACAACCCGGCGTTTATTGCAGGCGGCGACGTCGACGGCGTCGAAACCGACCCCCGTTCGTGCAATCACGCGAAGCTGAGGACATCCGGCCAGCAACTCTTCGGTCCACGGCTCTGAACCGGCGATCACGGCGACGCAGTCCCGCACGGCGGGCAGCAGGTTGGCGGCCTGGTAAATGTCGACATCTCGTCGAACTTCCACGACTTCGAAACCCGCCTTTTGCAGGATGTCAAAATGCGGTCCGCTGCCAGAACTGAGCGCCGTACAAACTACCTTCGGCATGAAATGGTCCTAGTATGGAGGAAGATCACTTACAGAATACGATCGGTCACCCGCACTCAGGAATTGAGCTCGGCGAGAACGAGCGATCCCATTTCGGACGTTCCGATACTGGCCGCACCGGCCGCCAGATCAGCCGTGCGGTGCCCCTTGGCCAGCACCCGATCGACCGCTTGTTCGATGGAGGCCGCTTCGGCCTCCAATTTCAACGAATGCCGCAACAGCATCGCGGATGCCAGGATCGTGGCGAGCGGGTTTGCGATCCCCTTGCCGGCGATGTCGGGTGCCGAGCCGTGGATCGGTTCGTATAAACCAGGACCGGACGAACCGATCGAAGCGGATGGCAGCATTCCCATGGAACCGGGAAGCATCGATCCTTCATCCGTCAAAATGTCGCCAAACAGGTTTTCCGTCACGACGACATCGAAGCTTCGAGGCTTGGAAATCAGATGCATGGCCATGGCATCAACCAGCACATTTTCAAACTGCACATCAGGAAATTCGGTCTTCATGACCCGCTCAAACGTCTTCCGCCACAGCCGCGACACTTCCAGTACGTTGGCTTTGTCGACCGAAGTGACCTTCTTGCGTCGCCCCCGTGCGGCCTGACCGGCCAGACGAACGATTCGTTCAACTTCCTGAGTGCTGTAAACCATCGTATTGAAGGCCGATTCGCCGCCGGGAATCGTCTCTTTCCCCGAGGGACCGAAGTAGATCCCGCCCGTCAATTCGCGGAAAAAGAGAATATCCGTTCCCGAAACGATTTCAGTCTTCAGTGGTGACGCCGACACGAGATGTGGCGAAACGAAAATGGGACGAAGATTGGCGAACAGGCCCAATTCCTTGCGGATTTTCAACAGCCCGGCTTCGGGGCGCGTTTTCGCGTTCGGGTCGTCCCATTTAGGCCCGCCCACAGCGCCCAGCAGCACGGCCTGCGATGCTTTGCAAGCGGCCAAGGTATCGTCAGGCAGTGGGTTTCCACACTGATCAATGGCACATCCGCCGATCAGGTGTGTCGTGAATTTGAACGTATGTCCGAATCTCTTGGCAATATCCAGCAATACCCGCTCACCCTGAGCGACAACTTCGGGGCCAATCCCATCACCGGGCAGCAGAACAATTTGAGCTTGCAACGTACGTCAACCTTTCCAAAGAAATCCAGCGGAGACGAGCCTTCCAGCGCCCCACTTTACGGAAGATTGACGTCTGCGGAAAGCGTCCCGGCACGGACGCCTATTTCATTCGGTCATCTTCTTCGGAACCGAGATCACGACACTGACCAATTTGTCGTCGCGACGCACGACAATCTTCAACTGATCGCCGCTTTCCAACCGTCCCAACTCGTCCTTCAATGTGTGGCAGGTTTGAACCAGATTCTCGCCGACAAACAGGATCAGATCGTTGGGGTGTAACCCGGCGGTTTCCGCCAGTGATCCGGGAAGAATACGGTCGATATAGGCCGGAGTTCGTGCGACCACATCCGGAATGGTGATGATCCCAAAATCGGCGGCGTCGTAGCGATTTGGCCGTTTCTTGGTCAGCCCCCCTTCATCGTCATCGTCGTCGGGCTTTTTCGAATTGAACCGTCCCGAAATGATCTGTTCGACCGTTTCCCGCAATTCGCTGATCGGCATCACGTAATTCAACCAGGTATTGGTTTGCGTGTTTCTTAACTCTTTGCCGATCATCCCCACCAGACGACCGTCCCATGTCGTCAACACGCCTCCAGCCGCACCGGCGTTATTCGTCACCGCGTCCACGACATAAACAGGACCGGTGTAGGGAGATTCGAAAGCCCCACGTCGGGCCGCCAGTGAAGTCTTCGCGGCGACCACTCCGTGAATGACCGAGACCGGTTCGTCTCCCGTTGCCACTTTGAATGCGTTGCTGAAACCAAGAACTCGCGTACCCGGTCCCACGCTGATCGCCTGATTCAGATCAAAATAAGGCAGGCCTTCGGCTTCGATTTTCAACACGGCCAAATCGAGTGGAGGTTCCGGGGCCACGACCTTGCCCTCGAACCGTCGGCCATCGTTGAGTACGACAGACACGGTGTCACTATCCAAAATATGGCTCCAGACAGTGACAATATGTCCCTGTGGCGACACCAGAAACCCCGAACCGTAGGCGTAGAGATTCTTCGATCCTCCGGCACCGAAGATCTTGACGACTTTCGGTGATACGCTGGCAATCGTCTCCGAGGTCGACTGAGCCGACGCCGTGTTGGCAACGATCAGTAATCCCAAGACACTCATGCCCACGATGAGCGATCGAAACAGCGGGACGCGCAGAAAATTCACAGGGCCTTCAATCCGCCGAAGACCGCTGTCGCAAGCGGCGGCGGAATTATTTTTTGACGAACAGCGATGCCTCATTGCTTACTCGTTTCACTCAATGATGTCGTCTCAATGGAAAGCAAATCGAACACCCCATACTGCGTATCGCCGTAACGGACAGAAAGACGATTTGGGAAACGGCGGCCCTGAAAATCGCCTAATTGCAAAAATCGAATCTCACAGCCATCCACGTCCGGCCCCAGATACGAATCGAACCCGACCAGCGCCCCGTCGGTCACTCGAAAATACCAACGGCATTCGATCGTCGATTTCTTGGTAATCAGCACATCGACGGTTGTCGCGCGACCGTCCAACGGCTGACTGCCGTAATAAGAAAATTCGGTGAATGCCGGTGCCCCTTCGGTCAACAACAATTTGAACTGATACAGAGCGGCAAGTAACCCGCCCGAACCGGGAGGCTCATCAAGAAAGTCGGTGTCGTCGAGTTTTTGCAATCCGGGGGCTCGCTTGGTGAATTGAGCACTGAGCGCTTGCGGAAACAATTTAATTTGAAGGTTGTCGCCATCGGCACTTTTTCCGCTTAACGTCCATTTTCCGGCAGCATCCTGCCAACCGGCAAACGGCACCAATCCTGCCAGTACTCGTTGTTGCTCTTGCTTGTTGAAGTAATAGTTGGCGAATCCTGCCTTCTTCTCGAACAGCTTTTTGTACTCCGCAGGCAATTCGTCCTTCGGCAATTTCGCTTCTGCGGAATCTTTCTCGTCGGGTGATTTCGGTTGATGCCGATGAGGGCGTGGTGTTTTGGGGCCGGCCGACGGTGCCAGTTCCGATCTGCCGTGTAATGCTGGCAACTCGACGATGATTTCCTGCTTTTTGCCGTCTCGGCGATAGACCAGAGGAAGCGACCACCCCTTCGGGTAGATGCCCAAGATGTTTTTGAATTGATTGACGCTGCCGATTGGACGACCGGCGAACGAGATGATCTCATCATCTTCACGCAATCCACGCCGATAAGCGTCCGAAGATTCCAGAATCGAATCCACCAGTACAATCCGATCTGGCCCCGAGCGAACGGTCGCACCGAGCGTGGCATGGTCGACGATATGGCCACCCCGCAGTTGATCCATGAAATGCTTGATCTGATTAATCGAGATGGCGTATCCGGCTCCGACGTTGACGCGTCCCCGCTTCTCGACAGCAATGCGCCCATTGATTCCCACCAGTTCGCCGGCAGCGTTGAACAGCGGGCCGCCCGAGTTTCCCGGATTGATCGAAGTATCAACCTGAATGCAATCGGTGTATTCCAGAAATGTCCCGGCCGGATATTGATAACGGTGTACGCCACTCACCATTCCAAATGTCACCGTGGGCTGGAAATCGGTCGCAAGTAGAAACGGATTTCCCAAGGCATATGTCCAGTCACCGGCCACCAGTGCGTCACTGTCGCCAAGTGGTGCACTAGGAAAATCATCTCGACCGAGCAGCTTGATCAGGGCCACGTCGCCGGTCGGATCGATTCCCACGATCACGGCATCGTAGAGCACGCCGTCATTCAAACCGCATTTCATGAAATCGCCACAGGCGCTGGTGACGTGGTAGTTCGAAAGCGCATAGCCGTCGGGACTGATCAGTACTCCTGAGCCACCACCATTACCGTCCGACGAAAAAATTGCCACGACAGTCGGGGCCACTTTTTTGACGATTTCGGTGCGAGTCTGCTCGGCCTGGAGAACTGCGGGCTCGGCGGCGAAAGCTCCGCCCGATATGACAATGAATCCTGTCAGGATGCTCAGCAAACCAGAGAGGCTCTTCATGAATTTCTTTCTGAACGACCGATAACGAGTCACCGTTCGAGTGAACGCAACGTCGTTATATCTAATAGATTCGCTGATCGGACGCCCGTGGGGAAGAGCTTAATCCGAAAAAAAACGTTTCGCCCTTCGCAGAGCGCAAGAAACCTGTATCGTTCCTTGCCGGGTCGAAAACCGATCGGTAGCATACGCCCGCCTTGGGAATCATTTTGACACGAGAAGCGCGTTCACGGCTTTTGCCGGAAAATCTCGCTATTTTCATGCGATCATTGAGAACCGCACGCAAGGAATTGAATCGTGGCCGACGCGACGAAACAGAGTATTGATCAACTGAAGGAGACGGCGAAGGCCATTCGTCGACTGATCATTCAAATTACCACGGAGGCCGGCAGTGGGCATCCGACCAGCAGCCTGTCGGCAGTCGAAGTCGTTACCGCCTTGTATTTCGGCGGTTTTCTGCGACACAGCAAAGTGAATCCCCGCGATCCCAAGCGAGATCGATTTATTCTGAGCAAGGGACATGCGGTCCCCGTGCTTTATTCGGCCCTCTGTCAAGCCGGCTACTACACCTTCGAACAGATTATGACTCTGCGGAAGCTGGGCAGTCCGTTTGAGGGACATCCGAACATGAAGCAGCTCGACACGATGGAAGCGTCGACCGGCTCGCTCGGTCAAGGTCTTTCGCTTGGCGTCGGGCATGCCCTGGCTTGCCGACTGGACGGCTTCGATTCACATACCTACGTGATGATGGGTGACGGCGAAATGGGCGAAGGCCAGGTGTGGGAAGCATTGGCATCGGCTGAAAAATATCGGCTGGCCAACCTGACTGCGATCGTCGATCAGAACGGGTACCAGCAGACCGGCGCAACCAAAGATGTTCTCGATCTGAAGCCATTCGCAGCCAAGTTCGACGCCTTTGGCTGGCATACCCAGGTCATTGAAGGCAACTCGATGGAAAGTGTCGTCGAAGCTCTGACAAAAGCACGAGCCGTCACCGATCGGCCCACGGCGATCATCTCGCAAACCAAGAAGGGTTTCGGAATTCTTCCCGTGCTGGAACCGACGGGCGATCTGAACTACCACGGCAAACCGCTCTCGAAGGAATTGGCCGAGAAAGCGTTGGCGTTGCTGAAGTAGTGCGGCGAATAATCGAAAACAGTCTTACTGATGGAATCTGATGATGGCGATTGGCGAAGCGGCTGGTTTGAAGCTGGGGAAAGCGACCCGAGATGCCTTCGGTGCCGCTCTGAAGGATTTGGGAAACGAGTTTCCCAACCTTGTCACCGTCGATGGTGACGTGGGCAATTCCACCCGCACCGAAGTCTTCGCCAAAGCCTTTCCCACTCGCGGTTTCAATGTTGGTATTGCCGAATCAAATATGGTCGGCGTGGCGGGTGGCTTGGCCGCTGCCGGTAAGATTCCAGTCGTCAGCAGTTTTGCCGCATTCCTGTTGTGCAATGCCTTTGACCAAATCCGAATGTCGATCGCTTATCCCGGCATGAACGTCAAGTTGGTCGGTTCGCACGCGGGGATCTCAATCGGTGAAGACGGTGCATCGCAGATGGGGATCGAAGACGTGGCATTAGCCTGTTCGATGCCCGGCATGACAGTGGTGGTTCCCGCCGACGCAATGTCGGCAAAAAAAGCGACCCGAGCGATGCTGGAACATGTCGGACCGGTGTATCTGCGCTGCGGACGAATTGAGCTTCCCGAAATCTACACCGCCGACTCTCCATTTGAGATTGGCAAGGCCAACACGGTGAAAGAGGGAAAAGATGTTACGATCATTGCCAATGGCTTGATGGTCGGTATCGCGCTGGATGCAGCGGCAGCTTTGGCCAAAACGGGCGTTCAAGCTCGGGTTCTCGATATGCATACGATCAAGCCACTGGATGAAGAGGCAATCGTCAAGGCGGCGACGGAAACAGGACGGATCGTCGTGACGGAAGAGCACCTGATGGCCGGCGGTTTGGGATCCGCCGTGGCAACCGTCGTTGCTCGCACGAAACCGGTTCCCATGGAGTTCGTCAATGTGGGTGATACCTACGCGGAAAGCGGTGATCCCTTGGGATTGCTACAAAAATACGGTCTGACGGCAGAAGCAATCGTCGCGGCGGTGAAGAAAGTTCGAAGTCGATGAGCATTGACTAACCGATATAATGAGAAGGAACCCGGTGTCTGCGACACCGGGTTCCTTTTGCAAATACAGGTTCTGCCTTGGCTCAGCCGATCATAGAGTGATAGCGACTGTCGCAACATTTCCGTTCGACCCGAATGATTTGGAAGGTTGTTGAATCGTGGTGGCCTATCGCCAATTCCGAAATTCTGATCCGCCGCATATTTTGCGGCTCTGGAACGAATCCGGATTAGGACGAGGCGCGGCGCAAGCCGTCAGTTGCGACGAATTCGACAGCTTGGTTATCGCCCAAACCTATTTCGATCCGGCCGGGATGATTCTCGCGATCGCCGATGACCAAAAGGTTGTAGGCTTCGTTCATGCAGGATTTGGCGCAGACGAAACCAAATCGCACTTGTCGAAAAAAGAAGGTGTGATTTGCGCGGTCATCGTCGACAAGGAATATCGCCGACAGGGAATCGGCCGGGAATTGGTCCGTCGGGCCGAGGAATATTTGCGGCAGTCGGGATCGGAAGCGATTTACGCAGGCGGGGCGGATCCTCGCGACCCGTTTTATTGCGGATTATACGGCGGAAGCGAGCCAGCAGGATTTCTGGAATCTGATATGGCAGCGGCCCCGTTCTTCACGGCCCTTCACTATCTGCCCGTCGAACGTCACTTGGTTTTCCAGCGATCCCTCGGACCGGGTGGTCCGGAGGTGATGTGCGTTCGGTTACTGAATGCCAAACGCCAATCGCGACTGGCTGCCGCCGCAGCCTATGAACCTAAAGACTGGTGGTGGTCAACCCGACATGGTCGACTGGACTCCATGCACCTCGGCCTTTTACCCAAGGCCGGTGGCTCCCTGATGGCCCGGGTATGCGTGGTCGGCCTGGATCTTTATACAACAGGCTGGAAAGTCCGTGCGATCGGCATTCGTGGATTGCAAGTCAACGAGCAGCAGCGACGACGAGGTTACGGACAATTGCTGCTCGACGAGGTCTGTCGGCGGGTCCGAGAAGACATGATTCAATTGGCCGAGGCCCATACGCTGGAAACCGATTTGCCAGCGATTGCCGTGCTGAAGTCAGCCGGATTTCAACAGGTAGATGCCGGCGTCGTTTACCGCAAGCCTGCGGAACCATCCTCTCAATCGGCAGATGACTGATTGCCGCTGTGAAGCGATTCGGTGGGATCCAACAACTTGGCGTGTCGACGCCCCCGGCGTGAGCGGACGATTTGCCACATTACCAGCCCTGTGAGCAGCAGTACGAGCGGCTTCCAGAGAGGTGGGCCGAAGACGGCCGTGGCCTGAATCATCATGAAGGCAAAAACCCCTTGGATGGCCCAATAAGCGCGACGATTGCGTGGCCAGGCAAGATTGCTCCACCACAAGATCGTGTCTACGCACCAAAGACATAGAAATGCTTCGTTGAGATAAAGCCCTGCCCCCGAGTTCCAACCCGTCATCTCAGCCGTTCTCTTGGCGGTGTATTCGAATGCCGCCGAGTGATTCCAGCCGTGTTCGAAATGAAACGCGGTGGCCACATGTACGGCAAACCAGCCACAACCCATGGTCCACCACCAGCGAGTTCGACGACTGTACGAGTCCGTACCCACGCCGCCGGCATCGCGCCACAGTCGTACCGCATAACAGGCGACAGCCGCTCGAGCCGTCCAACGAATTAAAATCTCGCCCACCATCCCGGTCACTTTCGAGCAGCAATTCGGTTTGTCAGGAATCTATTGATTGATCAGTGTCAGAAAAGCCGGTCTGCCAGATTGCCGGGGTTTCAGGTGCGTGCTAGTCTCTGCAGACAAGCTGCCTCTTCGCATTCCGCTTGAGTGGGTGGTTTTTCAATTTCGTCAACATCTTTTCGAATCGTCGGGGTGTTTTCGACCGTGGCATTTCTGAAGGTCATCCAAGGAAGTTCTTCAGGCCAGGTTCTTGCCCTGACGGGTGGGAAGGTGGTGCTGGGGCGACATCCGTCTTGTCAGATCGTACTCGACAACGCCTCCGTCAGCCGCCAACACGCCCAAATCGTCGAAGATGATGGGATTTTCCTGGTGGAAGATCTCCATAGTCGCAATGGGACTCAAGTCAACCGTCAATCAATTCGCGGCCGTACCGAGTTACGCGAAGGTGACGAAATTCGAGTTTGCGACTATGCATTTGTCTTCATGCGAAAGGCCTCCGGCCCTTCAATTCCCGTCACAGCAGATTCTCGAATATTCGCCGGGCCTGCGGGGGTCGAGATCAGTCCTTCCGCGGCCGGTAACCTCGCTGGATCGGACCAGGATTTACCGGCCGCGGCAGAGTCCTTAAAGAATTCTGCTGTTCTCGCCTCGATGTCGGCCGGTTCCTCAGAGCAGGGATTGCGGCTCAACATCCGTCCCGAAGCAAAACTACGCGCCATTCTGGAAATCAGCATGGCACTGGGCAAAGTCGTGAAACTGGCCGACATGCTGCCCGTGATCTTGAAATCGCTGTTCAAGATTTTCCCGCAGGCCGATTCGGGATTTGTGCTGCTAAAAGACAACAATTCTGACACCTTGCGAGTCCGTGCCTCTCACACTCGGCGACCGGAAGACGACGATGTTCCGGTCAGCATGACAGTAGTGCGGCAGGCCATGGAAAGTGGTCAGGCGATTTTGAGCGCCGATGTCGGCGATGATCGGCGTTTCCAAAGCAGCGAAAGCCTGGCGGAAATGCAGCTTCGCTCGTTGATGTGCACCCCGCTGATCGACACTTCGGGAAGGGCGCTGGGAGTCTTGCAACTGAGCACGTTGGACATTTCGCAACCGTTTAATTCGGACGATCTTGACCTGCTCGTCAGCGTGGGCGCGCAGGCGGGATTGGCCGTGGAAAATGGGGCGATGCACGAATCGCTCTTGAAGCAGCGAGATTTCGACCGCGATATGGAAATCGCCGCTCAGGTGCAATTGAGCTTTCTTCCCAGTACGGCGCCCGTCGTCGCCGGTTATGAATTCGCGGATTACTACGAAGCGGCCCAAAGCATTGGTGGCGATTATTTTGACTATGTGCGAATTCCTGACGGCCGATTGGCCGTCGTCATCGGTGACGTTTCGGGCAAAGGCATCCCCGCAGCGCTCCTGATGGCTCGCCTGCATGCCTCTTGCCGCTATCACCTCTTCAGTGCATCGTCCGCGGAAGGGGCGTTGACGAGTCTCAATTTTGAAATGTCCGACAGCGGACTGGGTTATCGATTCATTACGCTATCGATTGCGATTCTTGATCCGACCCGACACGAAATTCAATTGGCCAGCGCGGGACATTTGCCCCCGATCGTCCGCCGTCCGGGCCGTCGATCGGAATTTGTCGGCGTCCGTGAATCGGGAATGCCGCTGGGAGTCATGGCCGACCAGAAATATGACTCGTTCATTATCCGACTGGAACCGAACGACGCCGTCATCTTCTACACCGACGGCATCACCGAAGCCTTGAACCCCAGCAGCCAGCTCTTCGCCAAAGAGCGGGTCAGAACCGTGATCGATGAGGGGCCCGAATCCGTTGAAGAATTGGTTCCCAAGCTGATTGACGCCGTCGAAACATTTCGCGAAGGCCGATCACAACGAGACGACATCTGTGTTACGGCTTTGCGTCGAACCCATTGATGTCGATCGAGTTTGGGGTGATTTTCCCGGAAATGCCGCCAGCTGCGCAAGTAACGAACGGATAGAAGGCAGCGCATCGAATTGAAGTTGGTCTCTCGCCGCAAACAGGTTTCAAACTCGTTTTGGTGGACCATGAATGCCTTCCCGAGGGAATCGTGAAGCTGCGTTGACCTCTCGGAGGAGACAATAACGCCACAATGAGATCATCAAACCGAAGGGCGTGGAACGACCTGAACCAGCGCATCGTGGCCTGCGAACGCTGTCCGCGATTGCGGCAATACTGTCAGGAAGTCGCCCAACAGAAGCGGGCCGCCTACCAGGACTGGGATTATTGGGGATTGCCTGTTCCTAATTTCGGTGACCCCGCGGCCCGGCTGGTTCTCGTCGGCCTGGCGCCCGCCGCACATGGTGGTAACCGGACGGGGCGCGTTTTTACGGGAGATCGCAGCGGAGACTGGCTCTATCGCGCTCTGTACAAGGCAGGGTTCGCCAATCAACCGACGTCCGTTTCCAATGATGATGGTCTGGAACTGACGGATTGTGCCATCACGAACCCTTGCCATTGTGCGCCGCCAGAGAACAAACCGGCGAGGGAAGAATTGGCGAACTGCTCAGAATGGTTTGCGCGGACATTCGAACTATTGCCGGTTCGTGTCATCGTCGCACTTGGCCAGACGGCTTGGCAAAAAGTGACGGATCACGCAAGCACAATGGGATGGCTCACGGGGCGACGACCGAAATTCGGTCATGGAGTGGAAGCCCCCCTCGACGAACATCGCCGTTTGTTGATCGGTTGTTTTCACCCGAGTCCCCGAAATACGTTCACAGGCCGCCTGACCGAACCGATGCTCGACGCCGTTTTCTCCCGAGCCAAGGCACAGCTGGAATTGAAGACATTCATCTAATGGATTTCGCCAAAAGAAAGGACTCTTGCGACGGTCACGGTTCAGAGAAAACGCACATTGGGATTTGAAAAACGATCGTCTGGCCCCGAAGATCCGCTTCGACTCGGCATATTCCTACTCAATCAACCTTACGGGTTGACGCTGCCCGAAGTTAGACCGATGATTCAGAGTTCTCTCTGATTCCGCGAGTGACTTTTGATCGAATTGGCTGCCGCATGACTTTACCCACTTCTCTTCGCCCCGAACTTCTGGCTCCCGCAGGAGACCGAGAATGCATGCGAGCGGCGGTGGAAAATGGGGCGGATGCCGTCTATTTCGGTTTGAATTGCGGCTTTAACGCGCGTGCCCGAGCATCAAATCTGGCGACGAACGAATTGACTGACGTCATGCAGTTCTTGCACCATCGCGGCGTAAAGGGTTATGTCACCCTGAATACGTTGGCATTCACCGATGAGTTGTCGGAACTGGAATCGTTGATCCGAACGATCGCCCGAGCGGATGTCGACGCCGTGTTGGTGCAAGACATCGGCGTGATGAAGCTGATTCGCTTGACCTGTCCCGATCTGCCGATTCACGCCTCGACGCAGATGACGCTGACAAGCGCCGAATGTATTCAAGTCGCGGAGAAATTGGGCATCGAGCGGGTTGTGCTGGCTCGCGAACTGTCGTTGCGCGAGATTGCTCAGATCCGGCATTCGACTTCGGTGGAATTGGAATGTTTTGTCCACGGCGCGCTTTGCGTGGCCTATTCAGGACAGTGCCTGACCAGCGAGTCGCTCGGCGGCCGCAGCGCCAATCGAGGACAATGTGCTCAAGCATGTCGGTTGCCGTACGATCTGATTTGTGATGGCAGCGACGTCGATCTGGGTGATCAGAAATATTTGCTCAGTCCCCAGGATCTGGCCGCTTACGAATTGACGCCCGATTTGATCGCCGCGGGCATTACCTCGTTCAAAATTGAAGGACGACTGAAAACCCCGGAATATGTGGCGAACATCACTCGTCATTATCGTGAGGCCATTGACGCCACTATGCGCGGCCAATTGGTGGAGTTTTCTCGGGACGAAGTTCGCGAAATGGAATTGTCGTTCTCGCGGGGATTCTCTCCTGGCTGGCTCCAGGGTGACGACCATAAAATGCTGGTTCCGGGACTGACCTCGGCGAAGCGCGGCGTGTTGTTGGGAACAGTAGCGCAGGTGTTCGCGGATGCGGTCGAAATTCAGCTGGATGGCCCCGTCACACGTGGGGACGGCGTTGTTTTCGAAGGCGATCGCGAAACGAAGACAGAACAAGGTGGTCGTCTGTTCGGTGTTCTTCGCAATGGCAGGCTGTTGGAAGAAACCGTGGCCAGTGGGCTGGTGGAACTGGAATTCCAGCACGATGCGATCGATTTCTCTCGCGTGGAAATCGGGCAATCGGTCTGGAAGACGGACGATCCCCAACTGACCTCTCGATTGCGAAAGACGTTCACCGGCCCCGATCCGTTGCGGAAGCGGCCACTCGTCGTGCGAGTGCGTGCAGTGGCTGGCGAGCCCGTTGAAATCACCGGTGTGCTGAATTCCGATTCGTCGAACGACAAAGATTCGCCAATTGTGGTTCGTGTCGTATCGGCCACACCGCTGGCTGTCGCGACGAAGCATGCCATCACCCAGGATTTTCTGCAAGAACAACTCAGCCGCCTGGGAAATACGGCATATCAACTGAGTCGGCTCGATGCTGAAATCGTCGGTGGTCCCATGATTCCGCTGAGCGTCCTGTCAAAATTGCGGCAGGAACTGATCGCTCAACTCGATCAGGCGGCCAAGGCGCCACGCTCACGATTACTCTTCACGGGTTCGGCACGACAGGCCTTAAAGAACGAGATCGCCCCGTCTGCCCCTCAAAATCAGAGACCACCGCGGCTCCATTTGCTGTGTCGAACTTTGGCCCAGATTGAAACGGTGATCGAGGAGCTTCAATTCGAGGATCCCGGTGATAAGCCGCTGATTTATGCTGATTTCCAGGATCTTCGCGAATACCGGGCCGCTGTCGAAATGGCCCATGAAGCGCAACTGTCAATCTATTTGGCACCACCTCGAATCCAAAAACCGGACGAAGCGGGACTGTTTCTCGCGTTACTCAAATACGGCGCCGACGGCATGCTCGCTCGAAATCTGGCGGGCATGCAATTTTGTGCCGATCGCGCGATTCCGTTTGTGGCAGATTATTCATTGAACGCGACGAATGAATTGACTGTCCAGTATCTGCTCGATCAGGGCGCTCAACGAGTCACGACCTCGTACGATCTCAATCGAGATCAGTTACAGCAACTCGTTTCGTCGGCGCCGGCATCGCATCTGGAAGTCGTTGTTCATCAGCATATGCCAATGTTCCATATGGAACACTGCGTCTTCTGTGCCGTGCTTTCCCCGGGGACGAACAAGACGAATTGCGGCCGGCCGTGCGACACACATCTGGTCCAACTGAGAGATCGCGTCGGCAGCGAGCATCCCTTGAAGGCCGATGTCGGCTGTCGCAACACTTTGTATAACGCGGTACCACAAAGTGCGGCCGAAGTCATCCCGGCCCTGCTGGAACAGGGGCTTCGCAATCTGCGGATTGAATTCCTCGATGAACAGCCTGATGAATTGAAACGAGTGCTTCATCTATACCGCGACTTGCATCACGATCGCATCCGCGGTGAAGAGGTCTGGCGGCGATTGAACGCCGCCAACCGAGTCGGCGTGACGCGAGGGACGCTGGAGGAACGCCGCAATCCATTGGCGATTATCTGATCCTGTCGTAGATGATACGGCGGTGCACCACCGGCTCGATCAGGCCATCGACCAACTGACCGTCAGGACGAGCCACCAAAGATCGGCATTGGGGAGATGACTGCACGACCAAAGATGAAATCCCTCTCAACTATTGGCTCAACACTATTTCGTCGTCCCTGAAAAAAGGCCCTGCTGATTTTCCGCGGACGGGGTGCGTCGATTCAGATGAAAACCGGAGCCGGGTTTCGCGGCTGACATTGGTTTTTGTGTATGAGATCGATGAGTAGCCGCCAAAATGCGTGGACAAAAAACAACCTCCTCAGCAGTTTTCG
>CAIQIR010000071.1 GCA_903871875.1 uncultured Schlesneria sp. | reverse complement strand
GTCGAGATAGGCGCCGCCCAGATTGTTATGAAACTCGGGGACATTGCCTTTGATTTGGATGGCGCGGCTGATCAGTTCGACAGCGACGTCGTGCATTCCGACCTGGCGGGCGATGACCCCGAGTAAATGAATGGCGTCGTAACAATTCGGGTCCGCCTGCAGAATCTGACGATAAATCTGTTCCGCCACCGGCAGCCGACCGCTCTGGTGATGCTCGATCGCGATCGACAACGCTTCGGAAAGTGGGGACATGCTTTAATTTCCAATCCACGAAACTGCGCTCCAGCCGAGTTTCGACAGAGCAGGGTGCATCCCTTAGTTCGAACTCGCGATGGCTTTATTCCTCACATCCCGCAGGATCGCTGCCAAATGTTCCGCAAATCGTTTTCCATCACACAAGGGTGAGGCCGCCATTCGATCACGTAGGCCCGCCCGAAGTGTCGCCAGACGCGGTAAATCACTGGCCCAGGACACCGCCAGATTCACGTACTCGTCCAGGTTCTGGGCAATCGTCTCCGTCAGGCCGACGTTGGAAAGATGGCTCAGTGAGTGTCGACTGGCAAACGTTTCGCCCGGACAAGTGATGACGGGCACTCCCATCCACAGTGCCTCGCATGTCGTCAGACCACCTGAGTAGGGAAAAGGATCGAGGGCCAAATCGATCCGATTGTAAGCCGCCAAGCAGTCGGCGTGCGGGACATGGCCAATGAACTCCAACCGGCTGGGGGCCACCAATTGAGTCAGCCGTTCGGTGAATCGACGAGCGACACTGGAATCGTTCCAGCCCTTATATTGCAGAACCAGCCGTGCTGATGGCAGCTGCTGGAGAATCCTGGCCCAAACTTCGATCACTTGCGTCGTGACTTTGGTGGGATTGTTAAAACAACCAAATGTGATCTGTCCAGCAGCCAGTGCTGGAAGCGCTGCGACCGCAGGTGCGTAGGTGGGTGGCTCGTAACAGACGTAGTCATCAGGCATTCGCAGGATCTGTTCTTGATAGTAGGCCTCAGACTCGGCCGGGATCTCGAAGCGGTCCGCCAACAGATAGTCGATCGCTTGGAGGCCGGTGGTACTCGCGTAGCCGGCCCAGGTGATTTGGATCGGGGCTGGCTTGCGAGCGAACACCAGCATCCGGTTGCGTGCTGTATGGCCCGCCAGGTCAAACAGAATGTCGATCTGATCTGCGCGGATCTGCGCGGCCAATTGTTCGTCGCTGGTCCCCTGCACATCGTGCCACTGAGTGACAGCGGATTGAATGCGCTGGGTCAGTTCATCTTTGACGAGTCGATCCGAGTAGCAAATCGTTTCGATCGACTGCTGGCGAAGATGTTCTAAGACACCGATCAAGAAGTAACCCACTGGGTGTCGTCCCAGATCGGCCGAGACGAATCCCACGCGTAGACGCTCATTCGAAGGCGGTTGGGGAATGAAGGATTGTCGAAGCGGTTCCGCGTGTCGGCGATCAAATTCCGCGTGGGCGTCGAACAACGACTTCAGCGAGACTCCGTCACAATATTGCAGTGTGAACAGCAGATTGCTGTGAGCTTCGGCAAAATCCGGTTTCAGTTCCAGAGCCCGTCGACGGCAGGCGAAGGCTTCTTCCCATTGTCCTTGCACCTGCAGCGGGTTGGCCAGATTGGTGTAGGCCTGGGCATCGTCGGGTGTCAGTTCGAGTACTCGTCGATAGCAGGCAATCGCTTCATCCAGCTTCCCCTGACCGACGAGCGCGTTGCCGAGATTGTTGTAGGCGACGGCGTAATCGGGTTTGAGTTCCAGGGCGCGTCGGCAACAGTCGGCAGCTTCTTCGAGGTGTTCCTGTTCGACGAGGGCGTTACCCAGGTTGTTATGAGCTTCGGCATAGTC
>CAIQIR010000070.1 GCA_903871875.1 uncultured Schlesneria sp. | reverse complement strand
TTGTCCACGCATTTTGGCGGCTACTCATCGATCTCATACACAAAAACCAATGTCAGCCGCGAAACCCGGCTCCGGTTTTCATCTGAATCGACGCACCCCGTCCGCGGAAAATCAGCCGGGCCTTTTTTCAGGGACGACTAATTCGGCTGCTGCATTTGCCGCTCAATCGTTCGGAAGTGTCATCACCGCATCGCGATGATTGGCGAACGGCCAGTGGACACTATGATAAGCCACATCGAGTTCCGGCGTTTCCATCAGGACGCCGCCTTGAGACAGACTTTGCATGACACGATCGAGCACCCCTGTAGTCAGCAATGTTCGTTCAGCGGGATAGGCAGCATGCCCCGTCTGAATCGTCTGTTCGAACGCCTGAACGAGGTACGCAAAGTGCCCGAACGGAGCGCGCGGCTGTAATTTGAACCAGGTTGCCAGTGGCTCGGAGCGCCCCTTCAGTTTGACGGCGACCGCGAACTGGGCCGCCAGCCCATTCACCATCAGCACGGCCGATTTCAGTCCATCGCGATGTTGCAACAGGTAGGCGGCGGATTGATCATTCTTGGTCCAGTCATCGGTCGCACTCGGAGAGCCTGGCAACGTTTTTAATGCGGCGTCCAGCAATTCCTGCGACCACTGTCCCTGGGTTTCGGCCACGCGAATGGCGTCGCCGGTAACGGCCTGAGCCGACGACACACCGGTTTCACCCCCACGTCGCTTTTCGATCATGCACTGCAGTGCCTCCAGTGCATGAAACCCATAGGCTTCCAAGCCGCCGTAACCCAGGGCGAGCGCCGACTCGATCTCGCAATCATCCGGCAATTCGAGAATCGGCTGACGCCAGGCGACCGGCAGCGAGGATCCCGCCAGCAACGGAAATTTCATTTCATGAGCCGTGTCGACCATGAATTTCGCGTCGTCCCAGCGATACCCCAGATGCTTGTCATTGAAGACCGGAACCGATTTCCCACAGCGGCGAAACGACGCCACGATCTCCTCAAAAAATCGCCGTCGCGGATACATGTGCTGCTTGGTGTCCGGCGTCATGGGATAGTTGCCATGTTCGCCGATACTCAACACGCCGGCCACCTGAACCTGATTCGTTCCCAGGGTGATCGCTTCGTCGATCGACTTGACCAGGCGAAATCCATGCTTTTCCGCCAGAGCCCGACTCATGTCGGTCGCGGGAACCTGATCGGTATAAAGGGACACCAGGTTCAGTCGAGGCCCGGGTCCACCGTCCTGACGATAGCCTTCCAGGATTTTTCCGACGATGACGTCGGCATGACTGTCCTTGCGGTACTCAGTCACAATCGCTGCAACGGGTAGTCGTTGTCCAGCGGGTGTATCAGCGGCTCGAGACGTGCAGAGCCGAGCCGGTAAGAACGTTCCCAAACCGGCCGCGATACCACTCTTCAGCAAGTCACGCCGCGTTGCACGAATCATGAAGATCGTTCCTGAACTTTATTGGGGGAGGGGGGAACCGAATATTCGTCACATCTGAGGTTGGGTCTGTAGCGCCGCATCGGCGCCTCCGGAGACGCCGAGCTTTTTTCGCACGACGCCGAAGAGAAGAGTACAACTTGCCCCGATGAGGTCAAACAGTGGCTCCGTTTTTAAGCCTGAAACCTTCACGGCTTGCCGCTCGCCTGCACGCGCAGCCAGCGAAAATGATCGGCACCTTTGTGCTGAGATCCGTCCGTCAACCGCCGCAGCTGGGAACCATCGGCGTTCATGATCCACAGTTCGCGAGGTTGGTTTTTTCGGACGCGAGCAAACACAATCCGGCTTCCGTCAGGACACCAGACTGCCCGGAAATCCCACGTGCCTTCCTCAGATGGAGTCAGTTCCGTGATCGCGCCGGTGACCGGATTGATCAGACAAATTTGCGAACCTCCCGCCGCCATGTCTCGCGTGGAATTGTCTCGTAACCGGGTGTAGGTAACGGTTTGACCATCGGGAGCCCATTCGACCATGTTCGATCCAAACGGTGTGCCGAACCAATGTGTTTGCCCCGAGGTGAGTACGCGGTGTTCCGTGCCATCCGCGCGGCCGACACAGACATCACCTCGGAAATGGGCCGTATCCTTTGCCGCATGGCAATCGAGGTACGCCAGTTGAGTATCATCGGGAGACCAGTGGGGACCGAACATCAGGTGTTCCGACACCCCCGCCACCAGGATCCGTGCATTCGACTTGAGATCGAATACGTTGATCGAGTAGATGCCGACATTGTAGAAGCTGGGAGCCCCTCCTGTGACATGACACGCCAGCCGAGTCCCGTCATGACTGAGTGCCAACGCGTAATGGAAACCGCCGCCGGCCTTGGTCAACTCGATTGGATTGTCACCATCCAGATCCTTGATGAAAATTCGTTCTTCGGATCCAATGATGGCCGTTTCGATGATCCGCTGATCGCCGGGCAACATCTCATACGGACGCTGCTGATCGGCCTGTCGATTTTTTTCCGAAGCCGGCTGGAGCTGGCCGGTCTGCAGATCGTAGATCCAATCCCGCGTGACGACTTTGCCAGAGCGGACTCGCGCCCGATCGGCATCGGCGTAGCTGCACAGCATGACCCGCCGACCATCGGAAAATTGCGGTCCGAAGACCCAGCTTCGCTGTTCCGGCTGTCCAAAATCAGGATACCGTTCGTCGGTTCCATCCGGTTTGATGAATCCTAAGACATGAGCCACCTCGCCAGGCGTTCCGCCGACTCCCATGTACCCGATCAGATAGTCCTGCGACTGAGCGTTCGCATTCCGCGGCGAAAGCAGCGTGATCGACACCAGCAGAATCAGCAGGAACCAAGGCAGGCGGGTACACAACATGAGAATCCTCGCGGAAGTTTCAGGCGGGAGTGACCACGGTCGGACCTGATTGTGGCGGATTGAGGCGTTGAAACAAACCGCAGGCCACTTTGGATTCTATCCGCAATCATTTTGAAGAAATTTCGAAAAAGATTCCGCTCGACACCGCAGTTCGCTGGCGGGCCTTTTCGAAAAACATCGGATGTCTCGCACGGCAGACAAGGCAGTCCATTTCGGCCGAATTTGGCCTTCAAAACGGACCGGAGACGTCGATCGAAGCATCAACAGGCAAATGGGTAAAGCAAAGTGGGTGGCCCGCGGGCGATGAGGTCAAAAATTGGGCCAAATGTTGTAGTGAGAGTCGCTTGACTCGTTTGTGACGCCCTGATACGTTCCCCGCCACGGATCGACTTCGGAAATTTGAACAAAAGAAATTGAGTTTCCGGTCTCGATTTGACGATGGAACCGTTTGAATCGGTTCTCCGAACGGGGGATTAGCTCAGCTGGGAGAGCGCTTGCATGGCATGCAAGAGGTCGGGGGTTCAAATCCCCCATCCTCCACTAGGAAAAGCCTTAAACTGTAATGGTTTAAGGCTTTTTTATTGCCTGAATCGGAATCTCTTCGATTGTCATCGGTCATCATCGATGTGTTGTCACTCCTCGCAATTCTGGTCGGAATTCTCCTGATCGGTTCGTCCGCGCGACTTGCCGTACGCCACGGGACAAACAATCAAGCCACCAACTCAACTTCTGATGATCGAACGAACCAGGACCGGTGAGTTTTGCCCAGTTCAACGACATCAGTGTCGGCCGAATGTGGCGGCGGATGCTGCTCGTTTCGAGGAAGCCCCGTCTTCATGAAAAACCGATGGACATCTTGGACATGTTGAGCACCTTCCCTGTTTCGTAGCGTTTGAACCAGATGTTCAAGATGTCCACGGTGGACACCTTGAACATCTTCTTTTCCGCCGCGGGGAGTTGTGGATCCGCACGATTCATCGTTTTGAATCGACGGGTTCGCGATCCACAATCCGGCGCAACAACGGGCCATGGATTTCACCCGTCGATGGGAAATCGTCGATGAGCGTGGCCGCCGACACGATCATCGAATACGCCGAGCTGCATCCCGTTCCTTGGAGGCAGACCATATCGCCCGCACTTCAAAGCCACGGAAGTTTGATTTTCATTCGAGCTGTCAAAGATCTCAGATGAGAATACTACACTACGTCATATCGTATATCAATAGCGATTTTTTAAAATCGTGTCGCCTCGGAGACGCTCGGGGAGCCTGAGCTTGCTAGCCGCTTCCTTGATGCCCAACTCCCAGGACACCTCTTCGCCTGCAATCGCGCGACGGATCAGCTTCAGAGAGATTCACTTTGGCCTGATGAATGTTTGCGATCTGCATCGTGTCAATTGGCGATTGAAACAGGACCACCGGTTGGCCGCTTCAAACGGTATCCTTTACTCCCGAGGCTCTTACCTGCGGTTTGCGTGAGACAAAACGTGGGTCAGTCCAAGACGTTGTTAAATGAGATACCTCAAATCTCGCTCAGGCCGTTTCGCCATCAGCTGAGTTCCAAAGTCTTGCAGGACATCCCGAGTTGACGGTGACCGCTCTGGTCGAAAATATTGAAGAGGCATTGCAGCAAATCCAAGTCAATCCTCCCGACGTTGCCGTGATCGACATATCTCTGAACGAAGAAAGCGGGTTCGATCTGATCCGGCGAATTAAGGACTGGAATAAATCCGTTCGAATGCTGGTCGTCTCGATGTACGACGAGGGTCTGTTCGGCGAACGGGCCTTGCGGGTCGGAGCGATGGGTTATCTCAACAAGCAAGTGGCCTGCCGGAATATCGTTGACGCCATTCGATGTCTCCTGAACGGACAAATCTATGTGAGTGACGAATTGGCAGATCGACTCGGGACACGACAGACGACGGGAACGGACTCGTCAAAACCGATCGGCATTCAACTACTCACCGAACGTGAACTGGAAGTTCTGAATTGCATTGGTGCCGGCCTCACCACGAATCAAATTGCCATGAAACTGTACTTGAGCATCAAGACGATTGAAACGCATCGCCAGAAGATTAAAGGAAAACTCAATCGGCAGAATGCGGCCGAGTTAAGTTGTGCAGCAGCCCAATGGGTCTTATTGAATCACTAGTGCGAGTCGCACATCCGCGGAACGGAAGGACCAGACATTTGCATGCATGAAGTGACCAAGTTTGCCATTCGAATTGTGGTATGGCGGAACTACCGACCGTTCAGCACGTCGCGAATCTTTGCCGCCAGAGAAGTGGGAGCAAAAGGTTTTTGCAGAAAGCTGACCTTGTCGGAATGTATTCCCTGGCGGATGACCACGTCCTCGGTATAGCCCGAGATATACAACACCTTCATTTCCAATCGCTGCGCTTGCAGTACTTCCGCCAATCGTCGGGCATTCACTTGCGGCATGACGACATCGGTGACCAGGAGCTGAATCTCGCCTTTGTGCGCTTCGCTCAGTCTGACTGCTTCCAGCGGATGTCGTGCCTCAAGTACCTGGTATCCGTAGGACTGAAGAGTGTGACGGCATAGTCCGCGTACACCTTCTTCATCCTCGACAAGCAAAATCGTTTCTGATCCTCGAAGATGGGCCGGTACTTGGGCGGCCACGTGGCGAACTTCGGCCTGGGCCACGTTCATCGGAAAGTAAATTTTAAAAGTCGTACCTTGTCCGATCGCGCTGTCGACCGAAATCAGTCCGCCGCACTGTTTGACAATTCCGGATACCGTAGCGAGTCCCAGACCAGTCCCCTTGTCGGATTCTTTTGTGGTAAAGAACGGCTCGAAGATTCGAGACATCGTCGTCTGGTCCATACCAGAGCCACTATCTCTCACGGTCAGCATGACGAAACAACCGGGCTTTACCCCGGAATGCGACCGTAAGAACTCAGCATCCAGATCGATATTCGCTGTTTCAATGCTCAGGTCCCCTCCCTCCGGCATGGCATCACGGGCATTGACCACAAGGTTCAGCAGTATCTGCTCGACCTGTCCTTGATCGAGCCATACTCGATGGAGGGACGATTCCAATACCGTTCGGATGAAAATGTCTTCGCCAATCAGACGTCGCAGCATGTTCTCGGAGTCTTTGATAATCGAATTCAGGTCGAGGACCTGCGGCTCCAACGCATGCCTGCGGCTGAAGGCCAGCAGCTGCTTGGTGAGCAAAACGGCCTTGTTAGCCGCCTTAGAAATCTCAACTAGGTGCGATACCTCAGCTCTTCCGCCCTCATCAATGCGTGTCCGAACCAATTCGTTGTAGCCGATAATAATCGTCAACAGATTGTTGAAGTCGTGCGCGACTCCTCCCGCCAATTGTCCAACGGCTTCCATTTTTTGAGCCTGCCGCAACTCGCCTTCACGTTGCCGCAGAGCTTCTTCTGCGGCCAGCTGTTGAGTCAGATCAACCGCCATTCCGGCCAATAATTTCTGTCCCGACGAATCTCGCAGGGGAAATTTATACGACAGGAAATGGCGCTTGGCCCCGTCAGACATCGTGACGGTCTCGAGAAACTGCAAACCGCCATCGCCGCTTCGGATCGCAGCGAGATCGTTTTCGCGCAGTTGCCAGGCTGTTTCACCGGGCCATAAATCAAAATCGGTCTTTCCGACGCAATCAAAAGGGACAAGAAGACGTCGCATGCTGGGATTGGCATAAAGAAATCGACCGTCGTCGTCTTTAATGAAGGCCAATGCCGGACTGTGGTTCATAAATAAGTGAAAACGCGCCTCGGATTCCGCGAGTTGCCGCTCCAGCCGAACAGCCTGGAGCACCCGTTCGACTGCCTCGGGCAAATATTGCAGATATTCGGTCGACTTGGGCACGAAGTCGCGTACGCCGTGGCGCATCGCGTCGATCACGGTTGATTCGTTGCTGAAACCGGTCACCAGAATAAAGGGCAGCTCGAATCCCGCCGTTCGAAGATGTTGGCACAATTCAAGTCCCGTCGCCTCGTCCGGCAGCCGGAAATCACAAACGACCAGTGCGATCGAACGATCTTGAACGATCGTCAACGCCTCGTGAGCATTTGTAGCGCTAAAGACCTTGTAGCCACGGCGCTCTAATGCGCGTCTTTCCAGCAGAGCGACGCCTTCGTCGTCTTCCACGACAAGAATTGATTCACGATCCGACGACATGGGCTCTCTCAACACTTCGTATCACTTTCCGCCGGAATCTGTACCACTTGCAAAAATAATCCCAATCGCTGAACGGCCTCAACGAACGCTTCGTACTCAACGGGCTTCGTGACATAGACGCCACATCCCAGATCGTAACAACGCTCGATTTCGCGTGGGTCATCGGTCGTGGTCAACATAATGATCGGAATTCGGCACTTCGCAGGATCGCCTTTCAATCGCGCCAGAACCTCGATACCGTCGATACGCGGCATATTGATATCAAGCACAAGCAACAGAGAAATGCCTATCGGTCGATTCGTGTATCGTCCCGCACGATAGAAATAATCGAGTGCCTCTTGTCCGTCCGTGACATGCACAATCTGATTCGCAATATTGGCTCGCGCGAGGTTTCGCTTGACCAGCAGCGCGTGCCCTTCATCATCTTCCGCCAACACGATGGCCATCGGTTCGGTTTGCATTGAGGTCACCTTCCCTAGAACGATCGATCTGCGACGCGACTGGGCACGTCGCAGATCGATTCGGCAATTTGACAAAAAACGTACTTCCAACACCTTCTTCCGACTCGACGGACACTTCGCCACCGTGACGTTCCGCGATTCGCCGAACGATCGCCAGTCCCATTCCTTCGCCCGTGGCCGCATCCGCATGAAAACGCTTGAATGCCAGGAAGATCTTTTCCTGGTAGGCCTTGCGAATTCCCAATCCGTTATCTCGAACGAAATAAGTACGATATTGTGGATCGCCAGGGATCTCGCCAACTTCAACCGACCCTGGACGTTGGGGATCGAGATATTTGAGAGCATTACCGAGGAGATTGGAGAATAGCTGTTCAAACGCCGTCGCATCGCCTTGGCAGGGTGCCAGCTCGTGAACTTGAATAACGACCTCCTTTTCGTGCGCCGTGACGCTCATCGAATCGACAAGGTTTCTGATCAATTCATGCATGTCGACTTCACGGCACTGGTATTCAATTCTCCCCACGCGTGACAAATGCAGCAGCGCGTCGATGGTATTGCTCAGCCGCATCACGGCGGACTGAATGAAACGAATGGATTCACGCATTTCGACCTGCACCAGCGAGTTCGCTTTTTCGCGAATCAGCTGTGGAACAGATTCGTCAGAGATGGTGGCACTGATCTCTGCTGCGACCATGCTCAGTTCCTTACTGAAGCCCTGAAGATTCACCAGCGGCGATCGCAGGTCATGGGAGACGCTGTAGACAAACATCTCGTTTTCTTGATTTTTCTGCCGAAGCTCGCGATTTGCGTTGACTAGTTCGCTCGTCCGATCGCGGACATGCTCTTTCATCCGAGCTTGCGCAATCGTAATGGCGAATTGTGTGGCAACTTCTTGTGCAATTCCAATCTTTTCCAGCTGCAGCGGCGCCGATGTGCCTTCAAAGCCGAACGCGCCGATCAATTCACCATCTACGATCATTGGCACGACGATATATTTGTCAATTCCGGAGCCGACCAGGGCGTCAAAGTCAGGGCCTGGCGGCAATGTTTGGACGTCGATCAGTTGGAATTCCCCCCTTTTCAAAGCATTGACATCCCCCATGAATCGCAGGGAAAAGCGAACACCTGGACCGCGGCGAACTCGATTGGGGCCTGTCCCTGCCAGCCACTCAGCTTCGCCCAGTTCCAGATCAAATAGACTGACCGAAGCGTGGCGGACGTCCAACAGATCCCTCAAATGCGGAAGCACTCCCGCGGCAATTGCTTCCGGTACTTCCCCGGCGATCAAGGCCCGATCGATTTGGTGAAGAATCTTCAATCGCTCGTTGTAACGACGATTCGCCTCCTCGGCGTGCTTGCGTTCCGTAGTGTCTTGCACCTGACCAACGTACTTCAATGGCATCCCATCAGAGGATCGCACCAGCGAGATGTTTGTCAAACTCCAGAACGAATGTCCATTTTTCTGGAGATAGCGCATTTCCATTTGGAAATGATTAGACCGCCCGGCCAGCAATCCTTCTCTGCGGAGCTGATTTTCGATGGCGTCTTCCGGATGGGTGAGGTCAATCATCGACAGCCCGATCATTTCGTCCGCTGAATAACCGAAAAGCGCGGCGAAGGCGTTGTTCACGCGAATGATCTGATTGTCGATACGCATGAGGACCATGGCGACATTGGTATGTTCGAAGGCACTTCGGAAACGTGCCTCGCTCTTACGCATTGTCTCGATCACCTCTTGTATCAGGCGATTTTCTCCTTCGTATTGTTTGCGTCGCAGTTGTGCCCGAATTCGTCCTTTCAGCACGTCGAATTCGGCGGCTTTCGGGATATAGTCATCGGCGCCCGCCTTCAAACAACTCAAGACAGCTTCCTGGTCCTTGTGCGCCGTCAAGATCAGTACGGGGATATCTTTTGATATCGACGTCGTCTTAATCCTCCGGCAGGCTTCTTCACCGGTCATGCCGGGCATCACCAAGTCGAGCAGGATGCAGTCCACCGTTTCGGATGACCGTACGGTGATGATGGCATCATGGTCGCGCCACGAAGACCGCCAAATCAAATTCATTTCCAGATCATGCCGCGTGAAGGAGACAACCATGGAAAAAAAGAAAGGACGAGCAGCAATGAAGGCGGAGTCGTCCGAATCCGTGTCGCCGGATGGCAAGGTGCATCATGAAGCGTATTTGGCGAAGCTGGACGAATTGCATATGGAACTGGTGAAGATGCAGTATTGGATCAGAGCGGCCGGCAAAAAACTCGTCGTGCTATTTGAGGGGCGTGATGCCGCCGGAAAGGGTGGGGTCATCAAGTGCGTCGCCAAACCGCTCAACCCGCGTGGCTGTCGCATCGTCGCCCTGGCCAAGCCCTCAGATACAGAGAGGACGCAATGGTACTTCCAACGCTATGTCTCCCATCTGCCTTCGGCCGGAGAGATCGTCCTGTTTGACCGCAGCTGGTACAACCGGGCCGGCGTGGATCATGTCATGGGCTTCTGCACTCAAGAAGAGTACGTGGAATTCCTGCGGTCTTGTCCGGACTTCGAACAGATGCTGATCCGTTCCGGGATCATCCTGCTGAAATACTGGTTCTCGGTCAGCGATGAGGAACAGGAACGTCGCTTCCATGAGCGGGCCGGCAATCCCGCCCGCCGCTGGAAACTGAGCGAGATGGACGTTCAGTCACGCGAAAAGTGGGTGGAGTTCTCGAAGGCCAAGGACGACATGTTCATGCACACCGACATCAAGCATTCGCCGTGGTACACCGTGGAGGCCGACGATAAGCGGCGAGCCCGGCTGAACTGCATCGCCCACATCCTGAGCATGGTTCCCTATGAAGATGCGACTCCACCACCGCTGAAGTTGCCACCGCGCAGGCCTGCAGACGAAAAATATGTGCGACCACCAAAGTGGGACCAAAACATCGTCCCCGACGTTGAGTTGTGACAAGTGGCTGCATGCTCGCCAGATATCGACCGAGAGGAATCTTTCTCTACGGCACTATGTGATTCCTGTCGACGCCGTTAAGGTCTCAATTCCGTCAGGCGACGAAGCGACTGTTCGACACCAGATCGCTGGTTAAGAGTAACCCTGCGCCGATTTAAGAATTGTCCTTTCGAGTGCGCAAATTCTGCCGGGAAATCGGCCTTCGATCACGGGACCGAGTGGGCTCGCTTACAAGTCAGCCAGACTCTTGCTGGCTCATCTCGACGCGACCGATTTAGTTGATATTGTCCCCGCGTAACCGATTTGGCGGCGAGCTTTCTGACTCAACGTGAGGAAGAAAGCCCATTGCTGATGAGTCAACAAAGGTACTGACGGCCAACGGCTGGCTGCCCTATTCGAACGGGATTCGTTTGCCGCTGGCAACCTCCTGACAAAGGCGTTCCTTTCCGAAGCTCCCCTTTGTTCGACACAGAACTCGAACGAGTGTTGTTTTGTGAACAACTCAGACGTTCAACCTCATTTTCAAGGACGAATCATGATGAACTCGGATCCACTTTCCGCATCGGTCACACCCATTCTGATGATTTCCGCTTGCCAGGACTGGCTGCTGCGGCCCAGCACTTCGAACAGGATCGGCACCACGCTCAGGAAACAAAGTTTCGACGACGGCTCGCTCTCCGTTGAAGAGACGTTCATTCCGGATGACGCGTCGGAATGTTCCGAACAGGTGTATGTGAAGCACCTGTTCGTGTGCGGTCACCCCAGCCCGATTCATGTCGAAGTTGCGGGGGATGGCGATCTGCGAGTTTGGGTCACAGAAGAATAACGTCAACAATTCTGATCTGGGGCAGGTCAGCCGAATGCGCTGCGGCTTTAAAAAAACTTCCCCGTGGCGGACAGATGCCCCCCAACCTGCCTCCGTCCACTCGCACCCAGACGACTCCGCCGTCACCACCTCTGATTTGCAATCGACGAGCCGCTGATCGCTGCCAATGTCGAACAGCGTTCAGCGGGACAGAGCACGGTTAACGACCGGGCCGTTCCGCTGAATGTGCAACGGGATGACATCATCGGCTCGACGATGCAGAAACAGGTTGCGGGCCTTCGCGACCTTCAATCCTCGGGCAACAATTCCATTACCAACAGCGTCACCAGTTGTGCAGTGAATAGCCGAAGATGGGTGCTTTCCAAGGCGTATGCGATACAGATCTCGTCGGCGATCACAAACGCTCCCCACAAGCAGAGGGACGCCGTGAAGGCCAAATACAGATGATTGCGTCCCGATCTCTTGCCTCGACAGGTCCAGGCGGCTCGCCAGAACAGGAATGCGGCCATTCCTTCCCACACGATGACGCCTGCAAAGAGCAGCGCGTTCACCAATTCGAGGTTGCCGTAGAGCGCGGTGGTCTGCTTGATGAACTTCAAATTCCCCGAAGCGAAGATCCACCATTCACCCAGTAGACCGGACTCTTTTCCGGCGTCGGCCAGGTTGCTGAGAAAAACCACACTCAACCAAACAGCCCAAAAGAGCAGTAGAGATCGTTTCAATCGTACGACGTGCATGATCGTGCCGCTCCATTCGAGTTGCGATCAGTGCCGATTCGATCCGAGAATGCTCCGCTTTTCAACTTGTATCCGAAATTGCAGGACAGAACGCCCTTATTCGCCGTCAGGATCGTTTCATTCATTCGAAAACGGACCGGACCGCTCGACCACGCGCGCCACAAAATGCAATTTATAATCGGATGCGGCATCGCCAAAAACGATCTCGGGGCCGTTTCGGACACAAACCTCGGCTGGCGAGCGAACGAATAGGACCAATCCTCCTCGCGACCTATTCATCGGTTGTGGGTGAGGAGTTCGGAAGTTCAACTTCCAATCCGGCCGGTTCAAGCGGTGCCACGGTAGAGTCGGGGGATATCTCCAACCCAAACCACGCGTACACGGGGGCATTAAACGCGTTCACAATTGTATTAGTTGCATTAGTAGTAAACATCCACGGTGAGTATGAATTAAAAATGGGGGCGCCGATTGCTGATTGAATTGATTCGGCTTGATTGTTGAATGTCACCACCACGGGACCGGCCGCCGAATGGATTAAATCCGTAGATCCGTCCGTGAACGTCACGACGGCAACACTCGATGTTTCACCGTTGTTTGATTCGACCCGGGTCACTGCGCAGGGAGAATTCACTCGAACGTTCGAAATCTCGCCTGTTTCAGAAACGATCTGGACCATGAGATCCGCTTCGTCGAGAACTTCAGGCACCTTGGTCACTTCGTTCGTCGCTTCCGTCGATTGAGTTGAGGCAATGGGATTCGTTTCGATTTCGACGTTGGATCTGCCTTGAACGAAGAGCACTGTGCAGACACCTAACGCATAGGCCGCCGCAGACAAAATCAGATTCCGCTTCATTTGAACATCCTTGATCAAAATGAGTCCGACTACCACGGCGAGATTTTCAGACGATTTGCCTTGAGCGTCAAGATCGTTATCGAACGGTGCGTTGAAGTTCTGGCTGGCTCACGAAATATCCGCCCCGAACAAGTCGAGACTGTTCATCTACACGACAAGCATCGCCGCAGGAGATCCCCGCAGGGTTCAAATCCTTGACCCAACGGAATCGCAAGGATTCCTGGGAAAGATTCCACTTGCCTCATCGAAAATCTGACGATAACTTAACGGACTGACCAGTCAGTCCGCCTTGGAGAGGCATCGTGAATTCGATCGGCACCAGTACGAGCGACGTCAAAATCGACCGGTGCGCTGAGCGCCGCGAAGAGATTCTGGAAGCTGCCACACAGCTCTTTGCCACGCAAGGCTATGCGGAAACCGATACGCAGCAGCTGGCCGACAAACTCGGCGTGGGGAAGGGAACGCTGTATCGCTACTTCCCAAGCAAGCGCGAGTTATTTCTGGCCGCTGCCGATCGGGGGATGCGCAAACTGTGTGCATCGATCGACGCCAGTGTTGAGCCGATCGAAGACCCACCGGAACGGATTGCACAAGTGGTGCGGTCGTATCTGACATTTTTTGCCGAACACCCCCAACTGTGCGAACTTCTGATTCACGAGCGGGCTCTGTTTAAAGATCGCAAGAAGCCGACCTACATCGAGCATCGGGAAGCCCATCGCGAGCGATTGCGATTGCTCTACCGATCCTACATTGCCGAAGGGCAGATTCGAGACATTCCGGTCGATCAACTGCTGGATGTGCTGGGAGATCTGCTCTACGGCACGATGTTTACCAACTACTTTTGTAATCGGCAGACCTCTGTCGAAGAGCAAACTCAAGGCATCCTCAACATCTTCTTCCATGGCATTCTGAACGACGTGGGAAGACAGCGGAGACCCGCCGAATGAACATATCACCTCCCCATTTACCTGAACTCTTGAAACAGGCTTTCGCCGCGCGGTTTCAACGGCTTCCTTTAGCGGGTGTGATTCCTGGCCGAACTTATTCGGCCGCGATGTTGCAGATCGTCGTCATTGGGTGTCTCTCACTACTCGGCTGCAATCACTCGCCCCCGCCACCGCCCATGGCTGCGGTGCCGGAGGTTGAGGTCTGCCAGCCTGTCTATCGAGAAGTCACTGATCGCGAAGAGTTCACTGGTCAGACCGAAGCGGTGAAAACCGTTGATATCCGCGCCCGGGTCACAGGCTATTTAACCGCCGTCAATTTTCGTCACGGGGCTGAGGTCAACCAGGGCGATCTGTTATTCGAGATCGATCCGCCCTATTACCAGGCAGAAGCCGATCGGGCGGCCGGGGTGGTCGCCGAAGCCGAAGCCCGCGCACAGCGACTGACGCTCGACTTTGAACGCGCCAAGAAGCTGCACTCCACCGGCATCATGGCCAAGGAACAGTTCGACCTGGTGTCAGGTGACACGGCTCAAGCGGTGGCCACACTGCGTTCGGCGAAATCGTCGCAGAAGATCGCCGAAGTGAATCTGGGTTACTGCAAAGTCCGGGCGCCGATTACCGGTCGGATGAGCCGGCCGTATATCGATCCAGGCAATCTGGTCAAAGCCGATGATACCGTTCTGACGCGCATCGTCAGTCAGGATCCGATGTGGGTCTACTTCGACCTGGATGAACGGACAATGCTGCGTCTGCGACGGCTCGAGCAGAAGATCGAGTCGGGGGCAGAGACCACCGCCAAGTTGCCAGTACTCATGGCGTTGGCCGATGAACAGACTTCGACGCGCGAAGGGGTCCTGGATTTCGAGGATAACCGACTCGATCCCAGTACCGGTACACTTCGCGTACGCGCTGTCTTCGACAATCGCGATCGGATGCTGACGGCCGGCCTGTTTGTGCGGGTGCGTTTGCCCATCGGCGAACCGCACAAAGCGCTGCTGGTGCCCGAACAAGCGTTGGGAACCGATCAGGGACAAAAGTTCCTTTACGTCTTAACAGCGAATGACGAAGTTGCGTATCGCCCCGTTCAGGTGGGCAAAGTTCACGACCGGCAGCGCGTGATCACTCAAGGGCTTTCCCCGGAAGAACGTGTGGTCGTCACAGGAATTCAACGCGTCCGCCCCGGTATCAAGGTCAACCCGACGATGTTGGTTGGTCCGGACGCCACGGCCGACGCTCGATCAACCGTGCCGGCGAAGTAGGCGATCAAACGATTCAGTCAAGACGGTGGCGCGGACATGATTTCACGCTTTTTCATTGATCGGCCGATTTTCGCCGCAGTGTTATCAATTATGATCACACTCGCGGGCGGGGTGGCCGTGTTCAATCTGCCGATCGCTCAGTTCCCACAGGTCTCACCACCGACCGTGAACGTGACCTGTACCTATCCGGGCGCCAGCGCAAAAGATGTCGCCGAGGCGGTGGCCGCACCGATCGAACAGCAGGTGAATGGCGTCGAAGGCATGATGTTCATGTCGTCGAACTGCACCAACGACGGTCAATACAACCTGACCGTCACGTTTCACAATTCTGTCGATGTGAATATGGCGCAGGTGCTGGTCCAAAACCGCGTCAGCCTCGCCGTGCCAATGCTGCCCGACGTCATCAAGCAAACCGGCGTCAGCACGCGCAAGCGTTCGCCCGACATTCTGATGGGGATGGCGCTCCTCTCGCCCGATGGACGCTACAACCAGCTCTACCTGAGCAACTACGCCATTCTGCAGATTAAAGACGAATTGGCGCGAATGGACGGCGTGGCCGACGTCTTCGTCTTTGGCCAGCGCGACTACAGTATGCGCGTGTGGGTCAACCCGGAACAATTAGCGGCTCGCAGCCTGACCGCGGGCGATGTCTCCCGCGCCATCGCCGAACAGAACATCCCTGTCGCCACCGGTGCCATTGGACAACAGCCCGCCCCTGCAACACAGGAATTTCAGATCACCCTGAGCACGTTAGGGCGGCTGGCAGAACCGGAGCAGTTTGGCGACATCATTCTCAAAGCGACACCGGAAGGGCGGATTACACGACTAAAGGATGTCGCAAGGATTGAGCTGGCCGCGAAGAACGAGGACGTCAACGTCAGCATGGACGGAATGCCAACGGTCTTTCTGGCCATTTTCCAGATGCCCGACGCCAACGCCTTGGATACACATGACCGCGTCTTGGCCAAGATGGCCGAACTATCGGAAGCCTTTCCCGAAGGATTGACCTACGATGTGGGTTTCACCACGGTTCCATACACGCGGGAATCAA
This sequence comes from uncultured Schlesneria sp., assembly GCA_903871875.1. Taxonomy (GTDB): domain Bacteria; phylum Planctomycetota; class Planctomycetia; order Planctomycetales; family Planctomycetaceae; genus Schlesneria. The sequence continues at coordinate 86,713 of CAIQIR010000070.1, read as the reverse complement.
TCCACGAGGTATTCAACACGCTGCGGGACGCGATCATTCTTGTCGCGGCGGTCGTGCTTCTGTTCTTGCAGAACTGGCGGTCGGCGGTCATTCCGCTGGTGGCCGTGCCCGTGGCGATCATTGGCACGTTTGCGGCGATGGCGGTCTTCGGTTTCAGCCTGAACAATCTGACGCTGTTTGGATTGGTTCTCGCCATTGGCATCGTCGTGGACGACGCGATTGTGGTCGTCGAAGCGGTTGAGCACCATATTGAGGAGGGATTGGCACCTCGCGAAGCCACGATTCAGGCCATGGAGGAAGTCTCGGGGCCGGTCATCGCCGTGGGCCTGGTACTCAGTGCCGTGTTCGTCCCCTGTGCCTTCATCAGCGGAATCACGGGGCAATTTTTCCGACAATTCGCGATGACAATCGCCATCTCGACGATTATTTCGACCTTTAATTCGCTGACACTCAGCCCGGCGCTGACGGCACTGATGCTGCGACCTCGTGGCAAAGAGGCTCTCCCACCGCTGCCCTGGCTGGCCTTCCCTTTGATTGGTGGGGCATTGGGCTGGGTTCTCGCGGGGGAATTCGAACACCTCTTCAGCCGGGCGATCACGCTGCTGCCAGAGCGGATTGCGGGAACGCTCGAGGAGCATCTCACGACGACGATCGTTGTGTTGGCCGCGACAGCCATGGCCGTGCTGGGAAATTCTCTCAATCGTCTGCTGGGTGCCGGCTTCCGCTGGTTCAATCGCGGATTCCAATGGGTCACGGGCGTTTACACACAAAGCGTCGCGGGCTTGCTGCGCGTGAGCGTGCTGGTGCTGGCCGTGTATGTCGGATTGCTGGGCGTGACCTGGTGGCGATTCGTCGAAACCCCAAAGGGATTTATCCCGTCGCAAGACATGGGATATCTGATGGTCAACATCCAACTGCCGGACTCAGCATCCATGGAGCGCACGCAAGAGGTTGTCGACGATATCGTACGCATCGCCATGGCTCACCCCGGCATCAAGCATTGTTCCGGTATTTCGGGCCAGTCATTCGTGTTGAATGCCTTCGGGTCGAACTTCGGCTCGATGTTCGTCAACTTGAAGGACTATCACCTGCGACGCGATCCGAAGCTGTCCAGTACCGTGATTGCAGACTATCTGCGAACCGAATTCGGCAAGCAGATTGTGGGCGCCAATGTGCAGGTTTTCCCGCCACCTCCAATCCGTGGAGTGGGGCGTGCCGGCGGTTTCAATATCATGATCGAAGACCGCGGCGACGTTGGCCCGCAGGTGTTGCAGAAAGAGACCGAGAATCTGGCCCGGCTGGGTGCAAAATCCAGAGAATTAATGGCGCTATTTTCCGTCTTTCGTGCCAACGTACCGCAATATCGCATCGTGCCCGATTCCAAGCAGCTCGTCATTCGTCATGTGAATTTGTCCGACTTCGCCGAAGCGCTGCGGATTTACCAGGGATCGCTGTATGTGAACGATTTCAACCGGTTCGGGCGCACCTGGCAGGTGATTGTGCAGTCGGAACAGCAGTTCCGCGACAACTCGGATGATGTCCCGCGTTTGAAAGTCCGAAATGCCGAAGGGGCCATGGTACCGCTGGGTTCACTGGCCAGCATGCAGGAAGTCAACGGTCCGCTGGTGCTGACGCGCTACAACATGTACCCGGCCGCGTCGATCAATGGTATGGCGGCTCCCGGGGTGAGTTCGAACCAGGCGATCGAAGCGATGGAGCGACTCGCCAAAGAAAATCTGCCGCGCAACATGAGCTTCGAATGGACCGACATGTCGTATCTCGAACTGCTCGCGGGTAACACGGCCACGGTGATTTTTGGATTTGCCGTGGTCATGGTCTTCCTGGTGCTGGCGGCTCAGTACGAAAGCTGGTCGTTGCCTTTGGCTGTGATCCTGGTCGTGCCGATGTGCCTATTGAGTGCGCTGGTGGGCGTCAGCATCGCTCAAATGGACGTGAATATCTTTACGCGGATCGGGTTCGTCGTCCTGGTGGGATTGGCCAGCAAGAACGCCATTCTGATCGTCGAATTCGCCAAACAGCGTCGGCTGGCGGGCGCATCGCGCCGCGAAGCGACGCTCGATGCCTGTCGGCTGCGTCTGCGGCCCATCATCATGACCAGTCTGGCATTCATTCTGGGAGTGGTACCGTTGATTCTTTCCCAGGGCGCGGGTGCCGAAATGCGTAAAGCACTTGGCGTGGCGGTGTTCAGTGGAATGCTAGGCGTGACACTATTTGGCCTGGCACTGACACCGGTTTTCTTCGCGACCATTGACTGGTTATCGCATACGCCGCTGTTCACATCGTCACACTTACGACGTGTCAGTGACTTTGTGATCGCGATTCTCAGTTTTCGCCAGGTGCGACGCTGGGGCATCAGCCTGACAGGCAAGCTTGCTCATACGATCCCGCGGAATACCGTTCCGGTGAAACTGCCCGACGTCACATTGGCGACGCGGCGAGACGACGGTTTACAGGAACTCGCCCCGCACGTCCCGGCGGTCGCCATCGTTGAGGGGCGAGAGTCGGCAGACCGGATTCGTCATTCCGCCAAGAATTGAGGTCGTCCCTTGTTTTCGCGATTCTTCATCGATCGTCCGATCTTCGCTTCGGTACTGTCGATCATCATTACACTGGCCGGTGGCGTCGCGTTGCTGACGTTACCGATCGCCCAGTATCCAGACATCACGCCGCCGACGGTGGAAGTTTCGGCCGTGTATCCGGGTGCCAACGCGCAAGTCCTTGCCGATACCGTCGCAGCACCAATCGAACAGCAGGTCAATGGCGTCGAGCGAATGCTGTACATGTCGTCGCAGTGCACCAATGACGGCACCTATACGCTGACGGTCACCTTCAAGCACGGCGTCGACTTGAACATGGCTCAGGTTCTGGTGCAAAACCGCGTGGCGCTGGCACAGCCTGTCCTGCCCACCCTGGTCCAGCGGCGTGGCATTATGGTGAAGAAAAAGTCACCCAGCGTGTTGATGATCGTCAACCTGTTTTCTCCCGATAATAGCCGCGACAACCTGTACCTGAGCAACTATGCCACAATCCAACTGAAGGACGAACTTTCACGTCTCGATGGCGTGGGCGACATCACTTATATTGGCCAGCGCGACTACAGCATGCGGTTGTGGCTCGACCCGGAACGAATGAGTTATCGCGGATTGACGACCAGCGATGTCGTCCGCACGATCGAGCAACAAAACGTGCAGGTGGCGGCGGGTCAGATCGGGCAGCCGCCGATCGCCTCGGGCCAGGCCTTTCAATTTACGATGAGTACCCTGGGACGGCTGATCGACATTGAGCAATTCGGCGAAATGATCTTGAAAGCCGACATCGACGGACGGTTCGTTCGTCTGCGCGATGTCGCGAACATCGAATTGGGCGCGTTGGTCTACAACCAGAGTTGCACCTTTGACAGTCAACCGTCGGTCGCATTGTCGATTTATCAATTGCCCGGATCCAATGCGTTGGACGTCGCCGATCGCGTACGAGCCAAGATGGCCGAACTCGAAGACCGATTCCCCGAAGGACTCGATTACGCAATTGTCTACGATACGACTCCGTTCATTCGAGAATCGATCAACGAAGTCTTCAACACCCTGCGCGACGCGGTGCTGCTGGTGGCCGTGGTCGTGCTATTATTTTTGCAGAACTGGCGTTCGGCAATTATTCCCCTCGTGGCGGTCCCGGTGGCCGTCGTGGGCACGTTCGCCGTGATGGCGATCATGGGCTTCAGCCTGAACAATTTGACGCTGTTCGGCCTGGTCCTGGCGATCGGGATCGTGGTCGACGATGCCATCGTCGTCGTGGAAGCCGTCGAACATCATATCGAGCATGGTTTGTCGCCTCGTGATGCCACCTTGCTCGCGATGGAACAGGTGTCCGGGCCGGTGATTGCCGTCGGTCTCGTATTAAGTGCGGTGTTTATCCCGTGTGCGTTCATCACTGGCATTACGGGGCAATTCTTCAGACAGTTCGCGCTGACGATCGCGGTCTCGACCGTGATTTCCGCGTTCAACTCGCTGACTCTCAGCCCGGCGCTGACGGCGCTGCTGCTTCGATCTCGCGACAAAGGGATGGCCCCGCCGCTACCGGGTCTGGTTTTTCCCATCGCCGGTGGCTGGGTTGGTTGGGCCATCATCGGACCTCGATTGGTCTCGCTATGGGAAACCCAATCGTCAGCCGCCACAACGACGTTGTCCTTGCCGATATGGACTCTTCCCGTCCTCGCGGCAATTGCCCTGTCGATCGTCGGGTGGCTGATCGGATCCTGGTTGAACCGACTGCTCGGCTGGATGTTCCGCCTGTTCAACCGCTGTTTCGATTGGGCGACGGGCATTTACACCCGGATCGTGGGCGGTTTACTACGAGTCAGCCTGGTCGTGCTGCTGATTTATGGCGGCCTGCTCGTACTGACCTACCAAAGTTTCGTGATGGCACCGAAGGGATTCATTCCATCGCAGGACAAAGGATACCTGCTAGTCAACGCGCAATTGCCCGATTCCGCCTCGCTCGAGCGGACGCGTACGACGATGCACACGATCGAACAGGTTGCCGCCAAAATCCCTGGTGTCAAACACACGGTCGCCATCGCTGGCCAATCGATCCTGTTGGGAGCAACCGCTCCGAATTTCGGCGCGATGTACGTGATGCTGGATGACTTCCACCATCGTGCGAAAGAACGACTTACGGGTGACGTCATCGCGGCGAAGTTGCAGGCCGAATTGCAGCACGCAGTCAGTGACGGAGTGATCAATATTTTCGGCGCCCCGCCCGTCGAAGGACTGGGCACCGCGGGCGGGTTCAAAATTGTGATCGAAGATCGCGGTGATTCGGGTCCCGAAGCTCTGCAGCGGGCCGCTGATCGAACCGTATCCGATGCGAACAAGACTGGGCAACTACGCGACTTGTTCTGCAGCTTCCGAGCCAACAGTCCCTGGCTGTTTTTGGATATTGATCGTCCCGCAGCCAAACGAATGGGATTGGCCATGGATGAAGTCTTCAATACATTGCAGGTTTACCTGGGTTCGCTTTACGTGAACGACTTCAACCGTTTCGGTCGCACTTGGCAGGTGAATGTCCAAGCCGCGGCCAACTTCCGGGGTGACATCGAGGACCTTAAGAAACTGAAGGTCCGCAACTCCACAGGTCAGATGGTGCCTCTCGCCACGTTCAGCGATGTGCGCGAGGTCGACGGTCCGACGATGATCACGCGTTACAATCTCTACCGGGCCGCGGCAATCAATGGCAGTCCTGTCACAGGTGTCAGCTCTGGCAAAGCATTGGAACTGATGGAGCAAGCGGCCCGACACGAACTACCCCGTTCGATGCGTGCCGAATGGACCGAGCTGGCGCTGTTGCAGCTGCAAACAGGCAACACCGCGATGATCGTTTTCATGCTGGCCGTGGTCCTGGTGCTATTGGTGCTGGCCGCACAATACGAAAGCTGGTCGCTGCCGATGGCGGTAATTCTCGTGGTGCCTATGTGCTTGTTGTGTTCGGTTGTCGCCGTGTTGTGGGCCGACATGGACGTCAACATTTTTACCCAAATCGGCTTCGTCGTGCTGATCGGTCTGGCCTGTAAGAACGCGATTTTGATCGTGGAGTTTGCGAAGGCACGTCGTGAGAGCGGTGCAGGGGGGCGTGAAGCAACGCTCGAAGCCTGTCAGTTGCGTCTTCGCCCGATTGTGATGACGTCGCTGGCATTCATCCTGGGTGTGGTGCCGCTGATGATTTCTGAAGGTGCTGGTGCCGAAATGCGCCGTACGCTCGGTACAGCCGTGTTCGGCGGGATGTTAGGAGTAACGCTGTTCGGCATCTTCCTGACACCGGTGTTTTACTACGTCATTCAGTGGTTCAGCGACAGTCGCCTTGTCCGTAGAAACAACAAATGAGGTGCTGAATGGAGGATGCGATTCCTTTGCTGCTCGTCCTGCTTGAAGGATTGGCCAGCGAGCGGAAACGGCATGGTTAGCGGACGAATCGAGAACGACTTTCAAACTCTGTTGGCATCACCCCGCGCCGAGACACCGAGGGGTTAAGGTGGCCATTGATGAACTCAAGGCGCCGATTGCGATCGAACTCGTGGAACAGAACGGAGAAAGTCTCGTTCGGCCACGGTAAGAGTTCCAAGCCGACTTCCGACACTCCGCTTTCCGGTTTGAACGGGATTGTCAGACAAATTGATTATTGGTTAAGGAATATCGGAATGCGAGTTTTGGTCGTGGAAAGCGAACCAGAGTTGCAACGGGCTCTTTCGAAAAGTCTTCAAGAAGTCGGTTGCGATGTCGATGCCGCCGAAGACGGTAAGGAGGGGCTTTTCAAAGCGGTCAATCAGAAATATGACGCGCTCGTGATCGACGCAATGGTTCCGGCCATGGACGGCTGGAATGTGCTGTCGTCGTTGAGGAAGTTCAAATCCACGCCAGTCTTGATGCTGATCACGGAGAACACTCTCAATGATCAAGCGCGTAGTTTGGACACAGCTTCTGAGGATTTTTTGATCAAGCCGTTTCAGATGCCCGAATTGCTGACTCGATTACTGGCATTAATGCGAGGAACGGCGGGCGGATTGCAGCCGATCATTGAAATTGGCGACGCGATGATCGACACATTGCATCGAACGGTGACGCGCCGCGGCAACCGAGTGTCGCTGACAGAAATCGAATACTCGCTCGTCGAACTCTTATTGCTGCACCGGAGAGAACTCGTCAGCCGTTCAATGATCTACCAGAAACTCTATCAAGAGGACGATGATTCATTGTGCGCTCGTGTCGACGGGCACATTTCTAACATCCGCAAGAAACTTGGGTATCGCTTCATTACGACCCGCAAGGGGCAGGGATACATGATCGTTGACTAGAACAGTCCAAGTGGAAGAACAACGAGCGTGCAGATGGTCTGTTGAGTTGCCCTGAACCACAGGCCCTTCGAATGGCTTGATTGCCGCCTGTGGTTCCTTCGCCGGTCGCGGCCTCTCACTCCGCCGACCTATTGCTGATCGCTTTGTTGTGCCGATGTTGGTAGTGCCTTCCGATTCTGACCGCGTCGCACCCCCAGAATGGGCCCGCCGCTCAGGTATAGATCATCTTCCCAATGCATGCACCACTTTAGGTCCACGTAATAAGTATTGACCGCCAGTTTGATCGCCACATTACCCGGTTTGACGACTCCGTAATGGAAAAAGCCAATCCCACTCGCGCTTAAATCTCGGAGCCTGACCGGCATTTGACTGCCGTCGGCCATTCTCATTTCTCCTGGAATCGTGACAACGATTCGCTCCTTGTCACGCAGATCCGCCGCGGCGGATTGTCCGAGCCCCTCAATGGCGTCCATGACTTCTACGAAACTCGGTCGACTCATCGTTGCTAACATCATCATCCTCACGGTCTAAAAGGTTTCGTCTGTTCTTGGTTTCTTGATCTCTGCGGGAAACCTATCACTGACTTTTTGATCAGTCGTTGCAATAAGCCCAAAATCGTGAGGAATCGTTCTCCTACGACTGTCATATTCGTTCAACCAGTGGTGAGTCGTGATTTGAGACAACGCCGAACCACAAAGATCGTTTGACAATCTTCGTGCCCGCGAAGAACACACGTGGAAAACCACAACTGAGATTGGGGCCAGCCAATTCACCTGACAGTCGGACAAGTCGTCGGATCGGTATTCGTGCATCGTGTTGGCCGCGACACTTTTTGGACGAACGAAGTCCGTGTCCCTGATGATTGGCCGACCGAGAGCAGTCGGCCAATCATCATCGCTGACCCACATCAAGTTCAACGACGAAAAAGCGGAACGATTCCGCGTTGAGTCTTGCGAGATCCACTAAGATCGACGAAGGACAAAAGTCCGAAAGCACCGTCGTCAGATTCAATCATGGTCACGACTGCAAAGAAATTGCGGTCATTATTCAGACCGTGACACAAGTCCCGACAACGGAAGCGACGATCGGTCACACAGAGCTTCACTGCCAATCATCTAGAAATGATTGACGACGGCCTTGTGATTGAACGACGGTCGATCAGGACGACGTCGTGCAACTGTTCTTCATCGCCACACAGGCTGCACCGGACATCCGCTGCCCTGAGAACAAACGTGATGAACGGGTTCTGGTGATCGCCCGCGATTTTTCCGCGTTCAACGGGACAGTGAACCCGTTTTCCCCCGACTCCGTTTTTTCAACGAGTCGCTACGGTTCCATATTTCGGCAGGACAGTGAATTTCTTCTTCATCACATGACGCCCGGCAGTTTCAACCGTCATGGAATATTCGCCCGGCTTCATGTTCTCAGAAATTGGGAAATTGATGTTCACACGGAACATCTCGCGCGTACCGACTGCCACCATGCTATTCACAACTCGATTGGCGTCGTCGCGCAGCTTGCATTCAACGACCATGTCCTCATGAGGAGGAACCAAATTGCATTGGGCAATCATCGTTTCACCCTGACGAAACGAGTTCCGTCGGTCGGCGAGCAAGTCACTGACCAGAAACGTTCCCATATCCACAGCAAAGAACTTGTCAATATCGCGCTGGGGTGTGACTCGGGCCAAGAGTCGATTGGCATGCTCAGGATCAATCGCGACGAGTTCCGGTTTTCCACCGGGACCTCGTTCATTGTAAAGATCCCAATGATGCTCAAGTTCCAATCCCAGGAACGCAATCGTGGGTAGTGCAACCGCAAATGCGATTTGAGCTGGCCTACGCCATTCAGGATGTTCGCTCCATCGGCTTGCCCCGTCGACAAGGATCCTCTTGACCGACTTCAACCAAGTGAACCGGCGAGATCTTCGACGCAACCAGGCAAATGACTGCCGCACGTCATCATCGTCGAGATAGGACAGGTAAGCGCAATAACAAACCATCGGAAACATCAGCAAACCCAGCGTCAACGCTGTCATGAAGTGGAAGAAAATTCCGATCGGCAGAATGATGCTCCGCCACGAGCTTTTCCAGGCACAGAAGATAAACATGACCTCCCAGACAACGGTGACATAGCCCATCGCCACCAGCAAAATCGGGTAAAGACTGAAGAACTCGCCCACGGGATGCTGGTAATTCAGGTGCGTCAACATCCAGTACTGCAACTGGTCACCGGTAAAGAAGGCCGGCGTATGAATCTTGGTCATGGCCGCACCGAAATAGACAAACGCGATATGCAGTTGAATCAGGCGTCGCGGCCAGGCAGCCGATTGGGGATACGAGATTCTTGGCTGGGTCGGATCGAGATTTCTTTTCCGATTCGCAAACCAGGCATCCACCGACCAGATCGCCCCGCAATCCGACAACGAGAGCAGGAAAAACAAGTGTGACGAAATAACCAGGTATTTGGTCATCGTGCTGACAACATCGAGCATGCTGAAATAAGTCAGCAGGACAAACGAAATGAAGGCGGAAACGCGACTGCACCAACCCATGCTCAACGACACCATCGCGAACAGCATCACGGCGTACAGCGAAGCGACAACATCACCGGAGAATTCAGGCAGCAGGTCGACGCCCAAAAAGCCCGCCGATAACTGACCAGTGGCTCCATCGGACGAATAAAGTTCGCGGCACACGACCCAGCGAGGAAGCGCCAATCCCATCAGGATGATCGGCAAGGAAATGCGAATCATCGCCAAGGCGAAGGGAACTTCGGTGTCATAGAAGAAATGGCGGATGCGCGACGTCACAGACTCGGAATTTGACATGAAACCAGCTTCTCCGTCCAAATCGGGTTGGTTTTTTCTCGAAGTTCGTTCGGGCAGAGCGGCTCGTTATTCCGTGCCGTCCGATTCATAGTCGGACGAACCACGTCGATAACTCGGATTGAGAACATAGTGTTCTCGCCCGGCATGAGTGTCGTTAACCAGACGAGGATTGTCGGCGATGCTCTTTTGCGTGAGGTAAGCCAGATAGTCAGGAACGGCACTGATCACGCGGCCATCTTCCGTCATTTCCGAACGCTGCCAAAAATAGCTCATGGGATCTTTAGGCTCGTCAAATCGCATCGCCCAGATGCGATCGGACAGGTTGTATTTCTTGGGCCAAACTTCTTCGACGACCACGATGCGACGAATCGGCTCGTGTTCAGTTCGTTTGAGGACATTCAGAGCCATCTTGCGATGGGAATTGCCCAAAACGTCGTAGTGCAGGCGATCCAGGTCACCATAAGGCATGAACCGGGTCCAAGGTCCTGGTGCCAACTCATAATACGTGCCACTTTCGCCTTCGCCGACCAGGTGATACCGAATCTCGTGCGAAGACCAGCCACAAAACATGTCCCAGACGAAGTAGTACATGAACGGATGCGACGCCGACCCGAACTTGAGCGTGTGAGAGACAATCCCCGCCGACATGGCGGTCAAATACAGCCCGATAACGACGTTCGAGAACCAACGTGGCATGATGTTCCTTCCCTGGAACTGCGACGAATTGTGGTCGATTGGTGACGAGAACCGTCTCAATGAGCAATTGTTGCCGATAGGATGCGGCGGAAGCTTAGCCATCGTCGACAGATGGTCAATATCAACGTCCGCAAAGGTGTCGCTTTTTCCCACTACCGATACGGGAAAAATGGCCACCGAACCGGTTTCGTTGGATTTCGTGGATCTGGATTTTCTCGACTTTGGCTTTGATCGTTTGGCGACGAAAGTGCCCTTGATGGTTATACTTCATCAATATGAACGCTCTTCAATTCAGCGACCGAATCACGTGCCTGCCGATAATTCATGGTAGCGGCGATTTCGCCATCGAAGTCCGGCGGACCATGTTGTCCGATCGCTTCGATTGCCTGGCCGTTCCTTTGCCGCCGTCATTTCAAGAGCATGTCGAACGAGCCATCCGATTCTTGCCCAGTGTCTCGCTGGTATTGCAGAAAGAATCCCCTCCGATCGAAATCCGTGAGTGGACCGGATTCGAATCGGATCAGGATTTGGATGATCCAGGCGATAAGCCACAAATGGCAAGCTACGTTCCGATCGACCCCTGCCAGGGAGTCATCACCGGTTTGCGAATCGCTCTTGATGAGCGAATGACGCGCGAATTTGTGGATCTGGAGACATCCCCCTTCGAAAGCTATTGCGCTGCGTTACCGGATCCCTATGCACTGAAACATGTCTCGCCCGAGAAATTTGCCGCCGCAATCCTGCCCACGATTCCTCGTGTCAACGAGGGCCAAGCCTCCAACCGAGTGGTCCATATGGCCCAGCGGTTGCGAGAACTGGAGCGGGGGCACCGAAAGGTGCTCTTTTTATGTTCTTTGTTGGATTGGCCATGGATCCGTGAAGCGTACATCGCACACGCACCGAGCCATGCGCCGGATGACGATGTCGAACCAACATCGATCTTCGCGGTCGCCCCGGAAACACTGCTCTTCGGGCTGGGCGAACTTCCGTATATCACGGGGCTTTACGAACGGGCCCGAGCGGAACTGGAAGAAGATGAGAACTTGTCAATTGATGGCGTGAAGGCCATGTTGCTCGCGGCTCGTGATCGGTATCAAGCCAATCTAGGCAAGCGGGCGAGGAAGATCACGCCGAAATTGCTGCGGCTGTATCTGCAATATGTCAGAAATCTGACGCTGATCGAACGACGGCTGTCACCCACGCTCTATTCGCTAATCATCGCAGCCCAGCAAATCGCCGGTGATCAGTTCGCGATCGCCCTGGCCGAAGCGGCGCGGGAATACCCCTATACCGGAATGATCCCGTTTCCAAAGATCCAGCTCGGAATTGACCGAGGCCGATTGCCGCAAGGCGAAATGGTCACGTTAAAGAATCGGCTGCCCGGCCAGGCACTGGAATGGCGGACATGCCAACTGAAGCCCCATCCACCAAAACCACAACAGGAGGATTGGCTGATGCGGTGGAATCCGCACCGTCAGTGCAGTTGGCCTCCGGAAGATGTGGCGATCGAGAAATTCCGCACTCACGTGAAAGACTCTGCACTGGAATTGTTGGGTACGGATCTGGCTCGTAGCGAAAAATTCACCACAAGCCTGAAAGACGGACTCGACATCCGCGAAACATTACGGAACTGGCACACTGGAAATCTGTTCGTCAAGGTGCTTCCACCCAGTCGCGGCGCGCTCGACTGCGTCATCATGATCTTCGATAGTCCGGCGGATCCTCGCGATTATCCATGGAGGGTCACATGGCATGCCGAGCATCATGACGAATCAACGTTGGCCCTGTTCGCGACGAACTACCTCGAAAATCTGGTTGGCCCCGGGATCGGACAAGCCACTTACGGCGGATCGGTGTTCTGGTTTCCGCCACGTCCGGTGACTGACATCTGGTCAAACCCGCGTTTCGACTTCACGGACACTTTGGAAGAGCGACTATTGGCGGCCGCCTGCTTCCATGCCAAAGAACGACATGTTGCACTTCTTAGTCATGCACCACCCGGTCCGGCCTGGCGGCAACTGGCCAAGAAATTCGGCAAGAAACTGGTCCATGTTCCCCTGGCGAAGTTCAGCCAGGAGACGATTCAACAATTACGAGTCTTCCACGTGTTGAACGGCCAACAGGTACGAAGCTTCGCCGCTCAGTTCATTCGAAAAGTTTGACGAGACGCGTGATGTCGCAATTATCGCATTTTGACGAACAGGGCGCCAGTCGCATGGTCGATGTCGGCACAAAGGAGGTCACGTTTCGACTGGCCCGTGCCGAAAGTTTCGTCCAGATGCAACCCAATACGCTCACCCGCATCCTCGATCAGCAGGTGGCCAAAGGAGACGTCTTCGAAGTGGCTCGGCTCGCCGGAATCATGGCCACAAAGCGGACGGCTGACTTGATTCCGCTTTGTCATCCGCTGGGCATCGATGGCGTCGATCTCGTATTGCGTGCCGTCGACGCCACGACAGTGAAAATTGAAGCGACGGTGCGCGTCCACGGTCGCACCGGTGTCGAAATGGAAGCTCTCACCGCGGTCACGGTTGCCGGATTGACGATTTACGACATGTGCAAATCGATTGATCGCACAATGACACTCGGTCCTACACGTCTCTTAGAAAAAATGGGCGGCAAAAGCGGACATTTTCTTGTCACTTGAACGAACGCCCGATTCAGACCGTCTGCTAAGTTCGGGCCGCGATTTCCTCTGGAATGCTTCCCACATTTCGTCGGTTCAAAATTCTGAATCGAAGCATCAGTTATCAACGATTCTTGATATCATCTCCATTCTGGGACAGCCGTTCCGGTAATGGCTGTCGATGCGCGGTTTTGGTGACGGGTTGTCCCGTTATCGCCCGCCAAACCACAACGAATGTGACAAAAGGTTCGAGACGATGCTGGGCATGCCGACGCAGCGGAAATTCTCTAGTGTGATTTGGGTGGTCCTGCTTTTGCCAACGTCTGTCTATTCGGCCGACGTCGGCAAGCTGCCCGATACGGTGGAATTCAATCGAGATATCCGCCCCATCCTGTCGGACAATTGTTTTTTCTGCCATGGTCCTGACAAGAACAAGCGGCAGGCCGACTTGCGACTCGATACGGATGCGGGATTGTTCGGCGGTCAAAATGGCGGCCAAAAAGCGGGTGCCGTAGTTGCGGGAAAACCAGCGGACAGCGAACTGATTCGCCGCATCTGTTCCACCGATCCCGAACAAATCATGCCGCCGACCGACAGCGGTAAGCAGCTTAGCGTTCGACAGATCGGACTGCTGAACAAATGGATTGAACAAGGCGCCCCGTACGAAGGCCATTGGGCCTTTCTTCCAATCAAACGCCCCGCCGTTCCCTCGGTTGGAGTCGCTCAGGAGCAAACTGCGAAACCGCTCGCCCCAGCCAACTCGATCGATGCGTTTGTGCGCGACGGCCTGACTGCGGTGGGACTTCAACCGGGTAACGAAGCCGACCGGGTGACGCTCGTTCGACGACTGAGCTTCGACTTGATTGGACTGCCTCCCACGCCCGAACAAGTCGACGAATTTGTGCATGATAAATCTGACGACGCATATGAACGTGTCGTCGACCGATTGCTCGATTCGCCTCACTACGGCGAGCGTCTGGCCATCTGGTGGCTGGATCTCGTGCGGTATGCCGATAGTGTCGGATATCACGGTGACCAGGACGTCAGCGTGTCACCCTTTCGACAATATGTCATCGATTCATTCAATGCGAACAAACGATTTGATCAATTCACCGTCGAGCAACTGTCGGGTGACCTGTTGACCAATCCGACTCGCGAGCAACAGATCGCGTCGGGCTACAACCGTCTAGGCATGATGTCGGCCGAAGGTGGCGTTCAAGACAAAGAATATCTGGCAAAGTACATCGCCGAACGGGTTCGCAACGCGAGTGGCACGTGGTTAGGAGTGACGTTGGGTTGCGCGGAATGCCACGACCATAAATACGATCCGTTTACGACTCGCGATTTCTACCGCTTTGAGGCGTTCTTCGCCGACATCGAAGAGCGGGGCCTTTATTCGGGCGCCAGCCAGGACGGTAATTGGGGGCGTAGCATTCAGGTCCCCACGACCGAGCAGGAAACCGCACTCGCCATGCTAGGCCAGCAAATCGCCGCCACGAAAACCATCTTGGACACCGCAACACCGGAACTGGCGGTCGCCCAACTCGAATGGGAAAAGTCACAGATCGTCTGGTTGGTTCTACAACCTGAATCAATCACCTCGGAACAGGGCGCCACACTCACACTGAAGGAGGATGGCTCGATCCTGGCCAGCGGTACCAATCCGCCGACGGATACCTACGTTCTTAAGGTGACCCAGCTTCCTGCGGATGTCACCGCCTTTCGTCTCGAAGTCCTGCCCGACGATTCCTTCCCGGCTAAAGGCCCTGGTCGAGCGGCCAACGGAAATTTTGTCCTCAGCGAAATTCTCGTCCAGCAACAGACCGCCGACGGTGCCGAACTGCCAATCAGCCTGCAAAACGCGACTGCCAGTTACGAACAGACCGGAGCGGCAGAGGGCAATCCCTACGGAAAATGGGCAGTGGCTGCGGCCATCGATGGCGATGTGAAAGGAAAGAACTGGGGCTGGGCCGTCATGGAAAAGGTCGGCCAGCCACAAGTCGCGATCTTTGAAACGTCTGAGAACCTGAATCGTGGCGAAGGTTCTTCAATCACAATTTCACTGCGGCAAAACCTGGACAATGCGCAGCATACGATTGGTCGTTTCCGACTGGCTGTCACGAATGCGCCCCGTCCCGTTCGCGTTGACCAATCCACCCCTCCCAAGATCAAGGCGATTCTGCAGACGGTTGCCGATCAGCGAACTTCTGAACAGCAAACTGAACTGGCGGCCTTTTACCGCACCGTGGCACCAGTACTGGAATCAACGCGACAGCAGTTCGCCGCGTTGGAAAAAGAACGTAAAGAACTCGACGCACGTATTCCGAGATCACTGATCACGGCTTCGGTCACGCCGAGAATGGTTCGAGTGTTGCGACGTGGCAATTGGATGGATGAGACCGGTGAGACCGTCAGCCCGGCATTCCCAGCAATCCTGTCTTCGACACCACCTGCAGACACCCGCCTGACTCGGTTGGATCTGGCTAAGTGGATGACGTCGAACGAAAACCCGCTGACAGCACGCGTGTTTGTGAATCGGATCTGGAAACTGTTGTTTGGAGCCGGCTTGTCACGGCGAGTCGATGACCTGGGAGCGCAGGGAGATGGACCAAGCCATCCATTGCTGGTCGATCATCTGGCCGGTCGGTTTATTGATTCGGGTTGGGATATCAAAAATCTGATCAAATCGATTGTGATGTCGGAAACTTACCGACAAACGTCGCTCGCCTCTCACGAATTGCGTGAGATCGATCCGTACAACCGCTGGCTCGCACGGCAGGGACGTTTCCGCCTGGAAGCCGAACTCGTACGGGACAATGCGCTGGCCATCAGCGGATTGCTCGTGACCAAACTCGGTGGCACCAGCGTGAAACCCTATCAACCACCGGGTTATTGGGCACATCTCAATTTCCCGACTCGGGAATGGCAGAACGGGAATGGCGAGGATTTGTATCGTCGGGGACTGTATACACACTGGCAGCGACAATACTTGCACCCAAGCCTGCAGGCGTTCGATGCTCCCAGCCGGGAAGAATGCACGGCCGATCGTCCCCGTTCGAATACGCCGTTGCAGTCACTGGTGCTACTGAATGATCCCAGTTACGTCGAGGCGGCCCGCGCGTTTGCCGAACAGATCGTTCGACAGGGCGGAGAATCATCCGGTGAACGGTTGAAATTCGCTTTCCATCGTGCGGTGTCACGCGACATCAACGACGCCGAGTCGCAGGTTCTGCAGCAACTGCTACAACAACAGATGGACGATTACCGAACCGATTTGTCTGCAGCCGACGAACTTCTGTCGGTCGGGGCGAAACCGGTACCGGCAGATCTCGACAAGGTGGAACTCGCCGCCTGGACCAACGTCGCACGCGCGATCCTGAATCTTCACGAAACGATTACGCGAAACTGAGACCGATTGGCCGCGGTTCTGTCGAACAGCGGTCGTTTACTGCTCGGGAATATGCTGATGACTCTTCCAACCCCCATCGCTCGTCGCTCCTTCCTGCAAACGACAGGCATCAGCCTGGGCTCGATCGCGCTTTCGTCGCTGCTCAAGAGGGACAGCGTTGCCGCCGATCTGAAATCGGAAGCGCCGACCTCAAAATGGACGGGAGTCCTGAATCCCACCCATTTTGCTCCGAAAGCCAAGCGAGTCATCTGGCTGTATATGGCCGGCGGCATGACCCATATCGACACGTTTGACAACAAGCCAAAACTGGGCGAACTGCACGGCACGCCGATGCCCGAATCGATTACAAAGGGCCAGCAGATTGCCCAACTTCAGGGACAAAAGCTGAACTGCTTCGGACCTCAGCATCCGTTCAAACAATGGGGTGAATCGGGCCAATCGATCTCTGAAATCTGGCCGCATTTAGGTGCGAAGTGTGCAGATGACCTGTGTATCGTTCGGTCGATGTTCACTGAAGCAATCAATCATGACCCCGCTCATACATTCATGAACACCGGTTCGATGAACGCCGGTCGGCCGGCCATGGGTTCCTGGTTGCTGTACGGATTGGGAGCCGAATCAGACAGCCTGCCTGGATTCGTCGTAATGGTATCCACGGGGAACTACGGGCAAAGGCAACCCATCGCAGCTCGGCAATGGCATTCCGGATTTCTGCCGGGACAGTTTCAAGGGGTGGAATTCCGAGGAACGGGCGATCCGGTGTTGTACGTAGGAAATCCCAAAGGGATCACGAGCAAACGTCAGCGTGAGGTCGTCGATGCCGTGCAGGCACTGAACGGATTGGCCAATCAGACGTTCGACGATCCCGAAATTGCGACTCGGGTCAGCCAATACGAGCTGGCGTTTCGGATGCAATCGAGTGTCCCTGAACTGATGGACGTCCGTAACGAGCCACAACACATTTTCGAATTGTATGGGACGAAAGGTGGTGATGGCTCGTTCGCGTCGAACTGCCTTTTGGCGCGCCGGCTGGCAGAACGAGGAACTCGATTCATCCAGCTTTACCATCGTGATTGGGACCACCACGGCGCGGTAAAAGAACATTCCGCCGGTACGGCCAAAGAAGTCGACCAGGGGATTGCGGCACTGATCACCGATCTCAAACAACGTGATATGCTGAAGGATACGCTGATCGTATTCGGATCCGAATTCGGCCGGACTCCGATGGCCCAAGGCAATGGGCGCGACCATCACCTGGCCGGATTCACGATGTGGTTCGCTGGGGGTGGGTTCAAACCGGGCTTCAGTTATGGGGCGACCGACGAATTTGGCTATCATGCGATCGAAAATCGGGTTTCGGTCCATGACATTCACGCGACGTTGCTGCACCAACTGGGCATCGACGGCGCCAAGTTCAGCTATAAATTCCAGGGATTGGATTCCCGATTGACCGGCGTTGAACCTGCCCGCGTCGTGCATGAGCTTTTGACGTAGGGTTGGTCTATAATTCGCCAGCGATTTTCAATGTTGACGGTTCGCGATTCGGCGAACCCCTAAGGAAACTGATATGACGACGCATCCCATACTGATCGATGGCCAATGGCGCCCCTCTGCAGGTACACAGGTCTTTCAAGCAGTGAATCCCAAGACGAAGGAACCACTGCCAGAAAATTATCCCGTCAGCCCTTGGTCCGAAGTGGAAGAAGTGATTCAAGTTGCAGCCCGAGCGGCCGAAACCGTTCGCAACTGGCCCGGATCTCGCTTTGCCGACTTCCTGGAAGCTTATGCCAACCTGATTGAAGAACGAGCGGCAGAACTGATTGCCATGGCGAATCAGGAAACGGGGTTGCCCGTACAGCCACGACTCAAAGACGTCGAGCTGCCGCGAACCACAAATCAACTGCGACAAGCGGCCAAAGCCGCTCGAGACGGATCATGGGCCGAACCGACCATCGATACGGCGACGAATATTCGTTCAATCCTGGGTCCCATCGGCCCGGTCGCGGTTTTCGGCCCCAACAATTTTCCTTATGCCTACAACGGCATCGCCGGGGGCGATTTCGCCTCCGCAGTGGCTGCTGGAAACCCGGTCATCGCCAAGGGACATTCGTCACATCCTGGCACGACCCGATTATTCGCGGAAGCCGCCCATCAAGCCGCCGTGGCCACCAAAATGCCCAATGGCTTTGTGCAACTGATCTATCGCACGGGTCATAGCGATGGAGCCAAACTGGTTTCACATCCGCTACTTGGGGGGATCGGATACACGGGTTCGCGATCAGCTGGTGTCGTCCTGAAAGAAGCGGCCGATCGAGTTGGCAAGCCAATTTATCTGGAGCTTTCGAGCATTAATCCGGTCTATTTTCTGCCGGGGGCATTGGCCGAACGCGGAGCCGCTCTGGCCGAACAATTTGCCACCAGCTGTTTGATGGGTGTCGGCCAGTTTTGCACCAATCCTGGATTGGTGATCGCTCTGGCGGGTCCACATACCGAAGAATTCATTCGCGATACGACAGCTCGATTCTCAGCGGCACCGGTCGGTACCCTGTTGAGCGAAGGGGTACAAAATAATCTCCATTCCGGCATCCAGACCCTGGTGAAGCACGGAGCGACGTTATTGACCGGCGGCGCAATCGGGGGTGGGGCAGGCTTTTCCTGTCAGAACACGCTGCTTCGCGTCAGCGGTGAACGATTTGTGAAAACTTCCGAGGCTCTCCAAACAGAGGCCTTTGGCAATGCATCACTCATCGTCGTGGCCAAAGACGAAGCCGAACTTCTGGCCATCACGCGGTGCCTGGAGGGAAACCTGACGGGCAGCATCTATTCATCCACCGACGGGTCGGACGACGCACTCTATGACCGTGTCGTCAACATACTGCGTCTGAAGGTCGGACGACTGCTGAATGACAAGATGCCAACCGGAGTTGCGGTCGTCGCTTCCATGAATCATGGCGGCCCCTTTCCCGCCACGGGTCACTCGGGATTCACGGCCGTGGGCTTCCCCGCATCAATTCGACGCTTTGCGATGTTGCAATGTTATGACGCCGTACGTCTCAATCGTTTGCCAGCCGCATTGCAAAACAAAAATCCGACTGGAACACTCTGGCGGCGGGTCGACGGAAACTTGACGCAAGCCGACGTTCCCGCCACCCAAGGTTGACCTCCTGGACGATAGCGTCCTTGGTTTCAAGGTGGAGCTTACGAGCATCTCGGTTCAGCGATTTGCTCGTAAGCCAGTTCGTCATTGGGAAAAACCGAATCGCAGAGACGTTCCTCACAACGAGGAACGTCCCTCGTTGCCCCGTGTGCCATGGATGCCCGACGTGAACTCAGCGGGATCATGAATGGACCACATCCTCTCCAGTTTAAATCGGCACAGTTCGTGCTGAGTAAATTGAGTTTGTGACTCGCCTGATTTTGAACGAAGAGTAAAGTTGATGAAGACCATTCTTTTTCTGTGCACGGGCAATTACTACCGCAGCCGTTTTGCCGAGATTTACTTCAACTGGCACGCGCAACAGCGCGGCTTACTGTGGAGAGCGACTTCGCGAGGATTGGCAATCGATAGCCTGAATGTCGGCCCCATGTCACGCTATACCGAAGCCCATCTGCAAAACTGCGGCATCCCGTTCGATCAGTACCAACGCCTGCCCATGGACGTCACCGGTGACGATTTCGAGGCTTCCGATTGCGTGATTGCCGTGAAAGAAGCGGAACACCGCCCGTTAATCGAGCGGCGATTTCCGGATCGCCTGGAACAGGTTGAATTCTGGAAAATCCATGACATTGATTGCGCCAGTCCTGAAGAGGCGCTGCCCAGACTCGAAGAGCATGTCACCCAATTGCTCGAACGATTCGCCGCCTAACACGCATTCTGATCACTTGGCATGCATGCCCCGGTGTTCCCGTCATTCATCGACAGACGAGTCTCATTTTGGCTGCTGAAGATCGTAGGCGCTAATTTCGGGTTGGTAGGCCTGCGAATCGACGAGTGCCATTCCGACAAAGATGGCCGCGAAGACCAGCGAGAACAGGATCAACAGGGCGTTGAACGGTTTGTCGTAACGCAGGTGCATGAAATAGAGCGCCACCAGCGTTGCTTTGATCGTAGCGATTCCCATGGCGACCCAGATTTCGGCAGCGCCAATCGAAAGTTTCGAAGCCGAAACGGTGATCACCGTCAATGCAATCAACGCGGCAAACGTAGGCAATAAGACACTCAGCGGCATCACGTGCGGGTGACCGTCTGCATGAGCCTGTTCGTCCGAAGTAGTGATTGTGTTGTGAGCCATGATGAATTTCCGAAATCGAAAGAGACCGCCAACTTTTCCCAAACGCCGCCGTCTTTAGTGAATCAAGTACAGCAGGGGGAACAAGTAAATCCAAACCAGGTCGACCAAATGCCAGTACAATCCGACAAAGTCGACGGGGCCGTAATAGTCGGCGGAAAAATCTCCGCGAATAGACCGAACAAGAATCCAGATGATCGCACCCATACCTGCCAAAATATGGATTCCGTGCAGGCCTGTCAGACAGAAATAAATGCTGAAGAAGATCCCGGCATTGCGCGGAGCTGACGGATCTGTTGTGTCATGACTACTTTCCGTATGACCATGAGACGACTCCGCTGACGCCGGCTCACCGTGCTCTTGATGAGCCCCTTCGAGATGCGAGAAGTCGGGATGAAACTGCCCCGCCCACAACAGGCCGGCATGCCATTTGTGCGAATATTCGACGTACTTGATGCCCAGGAAGCCACCCGCGCAGATCAGCGTCAGAATGAGATTGATAATTAGGGCCTTCCGCTGACTCATCTGTGCCGCTCGCACCGCCAGAGCCATCGTCAAACTGCTCACCAGCAGCACGACGGTATTGATCGCGCCCAGATTTGTATCCAGAAACTTGTGAGCATAGATGAAGATTTCGGGATGACTGGACCGGTAAACGGCATAAGCACAGAACAAGCCGCTAAAGAACATGATCTCGGTCACGAGAAACAACCACATGCCCAGCTTGCCCGAGTCAAACTGTTGCTCGCTGCTCTCAAAATGATGCGCGAGAAATGGAGAATGGTGATGCTCTTCCGCATGACCATGCTGATCAGGTTGTGCTGCAGGAGCAGGATGAACTGGGGTATGTGTCATTCCGGAGGAATCCGTTAAAGCGACCGGTGTCTCAAAAGCCAAATACAATGCGGCGGTCGTCTGGCCGCACTTTTGTCAAAGTTTCTGTCAAAAAACGTGATTCAGATTTCGCTTAGACGCGGGCCGGTTCAGAGGCCAAATCGTGATCGGGATGGTTCCGAGCAGGAAATTCTCGCAGTCGGTAACCGCCAAGCAACGGGTCAAACACTTGCGATTCGAGGTCATAAGGATCGACCTCGACCGGATCGGTGTCAAAATTGTAAAGCGGAGGAGGCGAGCTGGTCTGCCATTCCAGCGTGGCAGCACCCCAAGGATTTGCAGGAGCCTTCCGCCCCCGCAACAACGAATGAATCAGCACACCAGCTACGACGCACAGCGAAAGTCCCAACAGGAACGAACCCACCGTCGACATCTGATGATAAAACTGAAACTGGGGCGGGTAGTTGTAATACCGTCGAGGCATTCCTCGAGATCCCATGATGAACTGGGGAAAGAAGGTCAGGTTGAACGCCACAAACACTCCCAAACACCCGATACGTCCCCAGGTTTCGCTGTACATGCGGCCGGTCATCTTGGGCCACCAGTAAAACAATCCTCCCAAGAATGCCACCAGAGTTCCGCCCATCATCACGTAGTGAAAATGGGCCACCACGAAATAGGTATCGTGCAGGTGCACATCGACGGCCAGCGCGCCGAGAAACAGTCCCGTCAATCCGCCAATCGTGAAGAGGAAGATGAAACTCAGTGCGTAACACATGGGCGTCACGAGCAGAATGGAGCCGCGATACATCGTGGCTAACCAGTTAAATACCTTGATCGCCGATGGAATCGAGACGGTGAAAGTCAGTGCGCTGAACACGATCGCCGAAATCCGTGACTGGCCGCTGGTGAACATATGGTGTCCCCAGACCAGAAAGCCCAGCAAGGCAATCGCGAGGCTACTGTACGCGATAAAGCGATAACCGAAGATCGGCTTGCGGCTGAACACGGCAATCAATTCGCTGATCACCCCCATGGCGGGAAGAATCATGATGTACACGGCGGGATGCGAATAGAACCAGAAGAAATGCTGGAACAACACTGGGTCACCGCCCAGCTTGGGATCGAAGATTCCGATGCCCAATGCTCGTTCTGCGATCAACAGCATCAGCGTAATCCCGAGCACGGGAGTTGCCAGCACTTGAATGATCGAAGTCGCGTAGATCGCCCACAGGAAAAGTGGCAACTTAAACCAAGTCATCCAGGGCGGACGCATCGTGTGCATCGTCACGATGAAATTCAGTCCGGTGAAAATCGAGCTGAAGCCCAGGATGAACACGCCCATACTGGCTGTGATCACGCTCGAATTCGTCGTCGTGCTGTAAGGCGTGTAGAACGTCCACCCGGTATCCAGTCCACCGAGAACAATCGCCGCCAGCAGAAACAGAGCCCCGCCCAACCACAGGTAGTAGCTCCCCAAGTTCATCCGGGGGAAGGCGACGTCCTTGGCTCCGATCATCACCGGCAACAAAAAATTACCCAGCGCCGCGGGAATACTGGGGATGATGAACAGGAACGTCATCACCGCCCCGTGAAGCGTGAACGTATGGTTGTACGTGTCATGGTCCATGATCGTCCGACCAGGAGTCCACAACTCCATACGGATCATCAGAGCCAGAATACCCCCTAGCAGAAACGCACTCAGCACCGACACCAGATACATGATGGAAATGCGTTTGTGGTCGACCGTAGCGGCCCAGGACCAGAACCCGTGCGAGCAGTTCAAATAGTTTTCAGAGGGAACCGGGGCGAGTAATTCACCCACTTCTGGTTCGTCGTATGCGACGGACATGCCTTTTCCTTTTCACTTCAGGCTTTTGATAAATTCAATGATCGCGTCAATCTCTGGGTCTTTGAGCTGCCCTTTATAAGAAGGCATGACCGGCCGATAACCGGCCCGGACTTTCTTCAAAGGTTCCAAAATCGATTCGCGGATATAGTTTTCGTCCATTTCGATCGAACTGCCGTCGGTTAGCGACTGCTTGGTGCCAAACGTCCCCTTAAACGAGGGCCCCGTCCGAGCGCTGCCGTCGATCGTATGACACTGGGCACAGCCGCGGCGGGTAAAAAGAATCTTGCCCGCTTCCACTGGTGGCAGGGTCGCCAATAGGTTCGACGCCTGTTCGAGCCATTTTTCGAATTCGCCCGAAGGATGCACGACGACGTTCGCCAACATTTCCGAATGCTTTGTTCCGCAGTATTCGGCACACAGCAGCGGAAATTCGCCTGTTCGCGTCGCGTCGAACCACATCGAGGTGTACCGACCGGGGACGATATCCATCTTGGTGCGGAACGCCGGGATAAACAGGCTGTGAATGACGTCCTCCGACGTCATGGTCAATTTCACGGGGCGATTGAACGGTATATGCAGGTCATTATCGATATAGCCATTGGGGTATTGGAACGCCCATGACCATTTCTTTGCGTTGACTTTGATCTCGTATGTTTCCGAAGGCGGGGTCCGCATGTCGAGATACCCCATGAACCCACGGAAGAAAATGAAGATCGTGAGGATCCCGGGAATCACTGACCACAGAATCTCGAGCGTATTGTTGTGATCCGACGCGGGTGCCTGCACGTAGCCGGGACGGCGGCGATAGCGGACCACGAAAATCAGCATCAGTCCGACGATCAACACAAAAAAGAACGCCGACAACGACAGAATGAAATTGAACAGGCTGTCGACTTGGCTGGCATTGCTGGAACTGGGCGCGGGGAACCAGAATGATCCGTTATCCGACCCGCCACCCTCTGCCAAAATCATAAAATCCCTATCAGTTTCGTAGTCACTTTAATTGACGGAAGATCCGGCCACGTCCGGATGCAAACGAAGAGTCGATATCGGTTGATCGATGCCGGCGAGCACCGGAGCTGGCGGTAACGGGGAATCCAACGGATCCCGCTTGTTGGCAACGCTCAAAACGGATCGACGCAGTCGTGATTCCCTGCGGAATTGTCGCAACAAAAACAGAGCTAGCACCACGGCGGTGATCATTCCAGCCGTTGTCATCAAGCGACGCGCGGCCAGCGAATAGCGTCCAGTCCCGCTGTCGTAGTGGAAGCAGAACAACAGAATCTGATCGAGCGTTGTGCCGATCTTTCCGTCGCTCGATTCGACCAGCGCCAATCGCAACGTCTGCGGTGCAAACTCAACACCATACAGATAGCGCGACAAACGACCGTCGGGCGTGACGGCGACGCAAACGGCCGGATGGAGATATTCCTTACGTTCGGGAAGGTATCGATAAGTGACACCGACCGCCTCGACCAGAGCCTTAATCGCCTTGTCTGACCCGACCAAAAAGTGCCAACCAGACCCCGTTCCCTCTCGACCATACATTTGATAGTAGCGCTGGCGTGTTTGGGCTGCCCGGAAGGACTGTTCGTGAGGATCGATGCTGACCGAGACAAATTCAAAATCTTTGCCACAGGTCAGTTCCACTTCTTTCAGACCGGCCACCACTCCTGACAATTGCAAGCTGCAGAGCATCGGACAATTGGAATAGTTGAACGACAGGATCACCGGTCGTCCGGCCTGAAAGAATTGAGCCAGTTGAACGTCACGTCCTTTGTCATCTTGAAACATCAGGTCGAGAGGAATCTTGTCAGACAGATGTTCTGTGACCCCCATCCCCTTCAATTCACTCGGTAATTGATTGTCGTAGGCTTCCCCGCGGACTTGTGGCGCATGACCGATCAACAGCCCTGTGGCAAACAGAGCGATCAACCACGAACACATCCCATCCATCAAAGGTCGCCCGCGACGACAATCAATTGACATTGGCCGAATTCCTCATGGCCAGCTGTTGCTCACGGGCGATGACTTGCGACATCGCTTCGTCAATCGGCACGGCGACAATCTGCTGCTCACGATCAACCCAGCCGTACGAAGCCAGGCGATTGCGTTGTTCATTGAGCACGGACTCTGGACCAGCCAGCGGCGCGGCCAGCACTTTGCGAGACATTTCGAGGGATTCGTAGTGATAATACATCACCTGCAAACCCAGAATCAGAACAAAGGTGCCAACGGCACCACACAGCCCAATCACAGAAATGTTTTGAGTGTTCAAGTCGTCGTAGCGGGCCATCAAAAACTCCTATCAAATAGCGGTCTAAGCGAAGGCCGGAACCTTCGAGTGAAATCACATCAGGTTGTGTACGGCCAGCGACTCCGGTAGTCGTGGATCGGCGAGCGGCACGAGAGAGCGTTGCCCGGCGATGGACAGCCAGGCAGCCACATACAGGCCACCGACTCCCATCAGGCACGAAAGCGAAAGCAATGGCAGCGTCGGGCCATCGATTTCAAACGTCGGGAAAATTAACCAGTAGTAGTCGACTGCATGCATCACCAGCAGCACCAGCGACCAGGCGGCCAGCATCTGGGGATCACGCTTCATCGATTTGGGCATCAACCCCAAGAACGGCAGTACGAAGTGACCGATCATCATGGCGATAGAAACCGCACCCCAGGTTCCCGATTGCCGTACCTTGAACCAGACCGTTTCTTCGGGCACGTTCGCATACCAAATCAACAAGTATTGCGAGAATCCGATATAGGCCCAGAAGCACATGAATCCAAACAACAGTTTTCCCATGTCATGTCGATGATCGGCGGTGATCATCGACAGCAGTTCGAAACGTCGCTGCAGCAGATTCACAACCAGATTCAATGCGGCCAGAAATCCGACCATGCAGCCGCTGAAGAAATAGATCCCGAAAATCGAGCTGAACCAGTGCGGATCCAGCGACATCATCCAGTCGATCGATGCGAATGTGGTAGTGATCGCAAAGACCAACAACGTCGGAGCGCTCAGCCGTTCCAGTCGCAACGTCGTCTCGGGGTTGCCATTGCGATCCTGGTCCAGAGAGGCTTTCCAAAATCGCTGGGTTAAGTATGTCCAGGCCGAGAAATAGATCACTTGTCGGAGAGCAAAGAACCACGAATTCAGATAAGGAACTTTGCTACGAATCAATTCATCGGTCCGGGCCAATTCCGGGTTATTCCAGATGTACAACGAGCTTGAGCCCATCAGCACCGACAGGACGATCGGAAGAAACAACACGCCGCACGTCTTGATTGAAACGGCGAAGATCTCGGCGATCCGCCGCACGACGATGCTCCAGCCAGCCCTCGTCAAATACTGCAGCGCGACAAAAGCGAAACCGCCTAAGGACAAGCTGGTATAGAAACAGACGGCCAGCAAATAGCTGTGCCAGAAGTGCTGCAATCCATCTCCGGCGCAAAGCCCCAGCACCAAGGCGAGGGTCAGCCCCAGGCCTCCAATGATGTAAGCACCTTGATTGGCTCGCCCTTCCAGGAAGCCCAAGTTCTGATTCGCAAACGAGGCGAGCTCTTTCGGCGAATGAGGCGTCATTTCAGCGACAACAGTGGTCATCTAACAGGTCACTCCTTGGGCAGATCGCGAAGTTGCGGGATGAGGTCCGAAGGAATGTCCTTGGCGTCGGCATGCCTCGCTTGCTGCAACGCCTTTACATACAGAATGATCGCCCAGCGATCCTCGACCGAAACAAGATCTGCGTAACTCGGCATCTTGCGAACGCCGTTTGTGATCGAATGGAACAGGCGTCCAACCGGCTGGGCCCGCAAATTGTCGCTATGAAACGTTGTTGGCTTGATCCAGGTTCCCTGTTCGAGTTCCAACGCCCGCCGCGTGACTAATCCATCGCCATCGCCGGCCAACCCATGGCACGTCGCGCAATAAATGTTGTAACGTTCCTGACCTCGCTTCATCGTTTTGGACGTCACCGGAACCGGAAACGAAGTGACCCAAGGCTGCGAATCGAGCGGATCTGCCGGTGGAGGATCGGCCAAAGCCACCAACCGTTCGGCAACGTCTCGCGGCCCGCCTTCTGCGGAAACCAGGCGAGCGACAGGCGGTGTCGCGGGTGCGGTTTGCAGAAGAGCCAAAGTCCGATGAACTTTCGGTCCCGGCTCCAGTCCTTTGAACAAACGTGAATCGGCTCGCAGATCACCGCGAGCGACCGTCCCCGAGACCTGCGGTCGCATGGCACGTCCGTCGGCGAACAGGGTGCTTGTCCGTTGGGGTTTGAACTTCGGCTGAAAATCCATGTCGGAAATGGCGTGCAGGCGTGGTTCCGTAGTCGTGGTTGATCGCTTCTGGGCAATCAAAACCGGTGGAATCAGGGCCAGCGTGAATAGGACCATCAAAGCCAAGGAAAGGGCTTTGGGAAATTTCCTTTCACTGGCGGGCGGCGCCCAGCATTCATCGATGGCAGTCGCATGGCAATCGCTGAACGCTTTCAATGCGACTTCACGATCGAACATCGGATCGCGAGCGGAAATACAGATGAAGAACCGATCGCTGGTGGCTCGCCGAAATCCTTCGGATGAAAACAGCGGATTCGAAAACCGCGGCAAACCGTTCAGCAACAGCATGCCCGCAATGGTCGACAGAGCCGCGAACAGAATCATCAACTCGAACGCCACGGGTGCGGCCGCTGGCAGTCCGAAGAACGGCTTGCCACTGATCCAGAACGGATAGTCGACGCCGTTCATCCACCATTGCATCAACAGGGCGACCGTGATTCCCATCGCACCAGCCCCCAACGTGATCCAGGGCAGGCGCGTCGGCCGAATGCCCATCACGTCGTCAATTCCGTGAATCGGAAACGGGCTGTGGACATCCCAGTCGGTCCATCCTGCCTGACGGATCGTTTTCGCCGCAGTCAGCACCGCTCCCGCCGATGGAAATTCGGCAATCACGGCAGCCAACAGCGGCGATTCATCCACGACGGGATGGCTGGCGTGGTGTTTCTCTTTCGGAGCAATCGTCGCAGTCATAATTAAAACGGCTCACAAACATCCGACCCGTTCAAGGGTCGGACTTCTTTCCAGTGGTCTTCTGTTCAATGGTCTTCGTTAGCATGATTCGCCGGCATGACGGACTTCACTTCGGCCATGGCAACGATGGGCAGGAATCGGCAGAACAACAGAAACAACGTGAAGAACAGCCCGAAGCTGCCGACAAACATCCCAATGTCCACGAAGGTCGGCTTGTAGTAACCCCAGCTCGAAGGCAGGAAGTCGCGGCTAAGCGATGTCACGGTGATCACAAACCGTTCGAACCACATTCCGATGTTCACGAAAATGCAGACGATCACCATCATCCAGGGTGTGGTGCGTACCTTCTTGAACCAGAACAACTGCGGGCTGATGACATTGCAGGTCACCATCGTCCAATAGGCCCAGGCGTAAGGACCAAAAGCGCGGTTGATAAACGCGAACTGCTCGTAGCGGTTACCGCTATACCAAGCCGTGAAGAATTCCATCGCATACGCATAACCGACCATGGAACCGGTCACGAGAATGATCTTGTTCATATTCTCGAGGTGTCGCAAGGTGACCAATTCCTTCAGACCGAAGAAGGCCCGAGCAGGCACCATCAGCGTGACCACCATGGCAAAGCCACTGAACACCGCTCCCGCCACGAAGTAAGGGGGGAAAATTGTGGTGTGCCAGCCAGGAACCTGCGACACGGCAAAGTCAAAACTCACGACGGTGTGCACACTGAGTACGAGTGGCGTGGCCAACGCCGCCAACAGTAGATACGCCTTCTCATAACGATGCCACTGCCGAGCCGAGCCTGTCCAACCCAGCGAGAGTACACCATAAACGACTTGTCGCCAGCGCGAGGTGGCTCGATCGCGGAACGTCGCGATGTCGGGAATCATTCCCATGTACCAGAACAGCAGCGAGACCGTTGCATACGTCGAAACGGCAAAGACGTCCCACAGCAACGGACTACGGAAGTTGGGCCAAATCGCATTCTGATTGGGAACGGGCAAGAGCCAATAAATGACCCACACGCGACCGACGTGAACACTCGGAAAAATACCGGCACAGACAACTGCGAAGATCGTCATCGCTTCCGCGAAGCGATTGATACTCGTACGCCAGTGTTGTCGGAACAAAAACAAGATGGCCGAAATCAACGTTCCGGCGTGTCCAATCCCGACCCAGAACACGAAATTGACAATATCCCACGCCCAGAAGACGGGAGCATTGTTACCCCAGACACCCACACCGGTTGTGACCAGGTAACCGATCAGGCCAAACAACATCAACGTGAACGAGCTCGAGATCGAAATCGCGATATACCAAGCTCGCGGCGGCTTGGGCGATTCCGCGATCTGACAAATCCGCTCGGTAACGGTCGTGTTGTCATGTCTACCCAACACCAGCGGCGAACGAACGCCGGGCTGCTCTTGAGTGTTGTTCAGAAAGTCGGCTGTGACGGTCGACATGGAAACGTGATTCAATCTGCTAAGGGTTCGTGTCGGATCTCAAAAACGGGCTGGACAACGGATCGATAATTCGGCTTTCAACTAGTCTGATCGTGTGCATGCCCGTGACCTTCAAGTTCGGCGGTCACTAGTTCAGGATGCGGATTTCGAATTCGGGCCAGATATTTCGTTCGCGGCTTGACGTTCAATTCGGCGAGCATCGCATAGGCACGAGGATTGGCATGGGCTTTGGCGACCTGACTTTGCTTGTCGAGCAAATCTCCGAAGGAAATCGCAGCCGCCGGACAGGCTTGCTGGCAAGCGGTTTGGATTGCGCCATCGGCAATTGGAAGCTGGTCATTTTTTGCTTGGATTTTGACGTTCTGAATGCGCTGAACGCAGAACGTGCATTTTTCCATCACGCCGCGGCTGCGAACGGTAACTTCCGGATTGATAATCAATCGGGCCAGTTCTTCGTTCGCCTTCTCGAGGTGGCCGGTGAAATCGAGGAAGTTAAAGCGTCGTACCTTGTAGGGGCAGTTGTTAGCACAGTAACGAGTCCCCACACAGCGGTTGTACGCCATATCGTTCAACCCCTCAGGACTATGCACGGTGGCTGCCACGGGGCAAACCTGTTCGCACGGGGCATTCTCACAGTGCTGACAGGTCACCGGCTGAGTCACAATCTGGGGATTGTCGACATCGCCAGCGAAATAGCGATCGACGCGAATCCAGTGCATTTCGCGGCCCTTAGCAACTTGCTCGGGACCGACGATCGGCACGTTATTTTCCGATTGGCAGGCGACGAGACATGCGTTGCAACCGACGCACTTGCTGAGGTCAATCGACATCCCCCACGCATGGCCTTCCGATGATCGCTCGGTCCACAGCGATTCCAGCGGCGGGTGGTGCACTGCGTGTTGAGCAAAATCAGGATGCTCGGCGTATTGTTTTTGAGTCCCTTCCCGAACGAGTTGACCAATGCGTCCCGCGATTTCCGCCAGGCCCACTGTGTCGATCGCATGGTGATCCTGTGTGATCGCCAGCGTCACGCGTTTACCTACGGGAGCGATCTGGACATCACCGTCGAAGGTGGTGGTGCTGTGAACCCGTAGTGGAGCGATATTCACGCCGACCGGAGCCACTCCGGCGACGAGACTACCACCCACATGTCCGGCGGCCGTTCTTCCATAGCCCAGCGCCAACCCAATCGAATTCTTGGCCTGACCAGGAAGTACGTAGGCCGGAAGCTCAACGCTTTTCCCACGGATCGTTACCTTCACAACATCGCCAGTAGTGATTTTCAGCTCTTTAGCCGTCGACGGAGCCAGCAACGCCGCGTTCTGCCAGGTGATTTTTGTTAAAGGTGCTGGTGTTTCTTGCAACCAGCCATTGTTCGCAAACCGACCGTCATAGGTGCTGGAACTGGGGGTGAACACCACTTCCAATCCCGCTGGACGCTTCGCATCGGCGGCAGCGTCGGTTGGCGCCTGCAATTCGGGTGTGACCTTGGACAATCCACGGTCCGGCAGGAAGCCATCGTGGACCAACTTTCGCCAAGCCTCTTCGAAGTTACCAGTCGACAGGACATCTTCCAATGTGGCCCGGGTAATGGACTCACTTCCCGTATGCTCCCCGCTACACAGCAGTCCCAGCAACTCTTCGTCAGATCGACCACTGAAGATCGGATCAATCAGGGGCTGACGCAATGTCAGAGTTCCGTCATAGGAATATCCGTCGCCCCATGTTTCCATCTGATGAGCGCGTGGCAAGTGCCAAGTCGAAACCAGCGATGACTCGTCGACATAACTTCCCAGACGCAGGCGATGCGTCACCTTGGGCAAGGCCGCTGCTAAAGCAGTTGATTCATAGGCAGGATTGCCGCCCAACATGACCAGAACGTCGACTTCGCCGCGTTCGATTTCCGCCGTCAGATCTGCCAAGGGATCGGTCGTTTCGACAGCCACCGAGACGGGCTCGAAAACGAACGTAACCGTCTCACCCAGATTTCCGAGCAGTTTGTTGAGTCGATGCGCGGCCGCATGAACTTCGGGAGGTTGAGTCGGCCCCACCACGACCAGGCTGCGACCGCGATGTGCAACCAGATCGCTGGCAAGCACCCGGACAAATTTCGCGTCAGCGTCTTCATGAGCCATGTCAACATTCGCTGGCTTGTCACTGGCAACCAGCGTATTGACCGCTTGAGCAACTGTAGCAAAAAAGGCAGCGATATCGGCCGAACGCAAAGCGAACCGATGGTCGGCGACAGTCCCTAATGTCGAAAACTGACTTTCGACGGCATAAACGCGATTCATCGGCCCCGATTCGGGAACACGACGTTCCGACCACGCACGAATCAGAGTGACCGAATTCGGGTGAAAATCGAAAAGATCGGAATCGAGAGCCAAGACGATGTCGGCGCGAGCCAGATCAAAAACGGGCCGCGCTTCACTGCCGAAGGCCAGCTTCGACCCCAGCCGCTCGTTGATCCGCGACACCGGCTCATGTTCATACCATTTCGCATTGGGGAACAATTTGAGCAGTCGTCCAGCGAGGCGAGCTCGACTGAGCGAGGAACTTCGTTCAGCGACGACTCGCACGCCTTTACCAGCCGATTCCCGCGCCGATGCCGCCAACGTCTTCACAAACTCGGCGAAGTCATCCCAGGTCCGCGTGTAGCGTTGATCGCGTTCAAACTGCAGCACGTCGCGACTACGATCAGGATCATAGAGATGCAGCAGCGATGCTTGCGTGAACGTGTCGGTGGCACCCAGACTGGCCGGGTGATCAACGTGTCCTTCCATCTTAATCGGGCGACCGTCGTACGAGGTGACGACCACCGGCCGAGCGGCACCTCCAATCTCGAGTGAACTGGCAAACCGCTGGGGAATACCAGGAATGCGATTTTCAGGACGCACAGCAAAGGGTGCGATGGTTTCCTTTTGCCAACAGCCGCTGATACCCGCCATCGACAGCGAAGCGCCCATCAACTGCAGCCAGCGACGACGCGACATCGACTCGGGAAACTCGGACGCGGCGACAGGAAATTCGCGATGCAGAAATTCCGTGAATTCAGGCGTTGCCGCCAACTCTTCAAGGCTTCGCCAGTAAGTCTTCTCGGCAGTATCACCAATTGCAGTCATGTAATATCACAGGCTTAATAATGTCGCGCATTCGCGCTGTCAGTTTTCACAATCAACAATGATTTACAATATTTTCAGGATCAACGATGACACGTCGAACAGTTCGTTTTCGATTCGATATGCAACTGATCCTTGATTCTCGCCCCCAAGACACTGGGCGATTCTTCCGGAGTCCAATCGAGAGCTGTGACTTTTTCGGGAGGCCGAAGATGAGGCGTCGGGTTGCGATGGCAATCGAGACACCAGCTCATACTGAGCGGAGCCACTTGCACCACTTCTTCCATCTTGTCCACACGTCCATGACACGAAACACAACTCACGCCGCGGGTCACGTGAGCGGAATGATTAAAGTAGGCATAGTCGGGAAGATCATGCACCTTGGTCCACAGCACCGACTTCCCCGTGGCCGCACTCTCGCGGACCGGCAACAGCTTGGGGCTTTGGCTATGCACGGAAACTGTTGTAACAGCACCATTTCCGTCAGCACCCGCGTGACACTTCACACAGGTTGCGGTCGCAGGAATCGCCGCTCGAGCGGCCTTTTCAACCGTGTTGTGACAATACCGGCAATCCATTTTCAGCTTGCCCGCATGCAGCGCGTGACTGAACGGGACCGGTTGCTTGGGTTGATAGCCCACATCAATCGTCGATGGCGATAAACCCCAGGCAACCATTCCCGTCACATAAGCGGCCGTCCCGACAACGAATGCAATCGTGAATGGAAACGCACGATCGACCCACGCGGGAAAAACAAAACGATGCATCATCAAAACCAATTCTTGAACATTTTTCGGCGAGATCGATACCTGGCTGAACTCACCAATACAGGGTGGCGTAATAAGCGAGAGGTCATCGACTGCTGTGGTAACCGATCTTTAATGGCGGAATTAACAGGGGGGTGGCATCACGGTGGGGTAAAAAGCAGTTCATCATTCTTTCACATTTCGGCATGCCGAAATTTCGGCTTTCATTGTTGCGATGTCATCTCTTGAGATGTGACTCGCGGCGCGAGGATCCTAGTGACTGATCGACAGAAAACAACCTCGCATTGCACCCGCCGTGCCGAATTATCAGAGGCGAGAAAATCAGCTTGTTATTGCTGTATTGAGTTTCTCAACTCTGCACAGTGACTATGCATTTTGCTCAGAAAGGCTGCACAATCGTCGCACCAAAACATGTTGATATTTCGTTTTGCGAACAATGATCGCTACGCAGAAAAAAACATTCATGTCGAGCTGACATTTCGCATTTGTTCTCTTGATTTTTGGTTCAACTTCTCACCATCAGGCGAAATTTAGTTCGTATGATGCGAAGCTGACGCGTGGATGCGATGAAGTGCTGACCTTCTCTCCCATTTCCGCAAGTAATCGCCACCGGATTTCAAGTGAATTGACCGACAGAATTTTGTGGCTCACAGAAAAACTGCAACCACGATGAAACAATCGGACTCACATCAAGCAGAACGCTCCATCGACATTGAGCTTTTGCATCACTTGCTCGTCATGACATCGACGATCGCTGATGCCAACATCTCGCGACGCCTTGCGACCTCATTGATGAATGAGAAAAACACCCCGACATTTGGGAAATCGCAATGATTGAATGAGTGATGCACCCAAACAATTTCGTGATCAAAGACAGCTGTAGCTAATTGACTTTTTCTCGATTCACATGAGTGCCGAAACCTCGGCATTCACAAACGGAAGTGACCATCAATCAAGCCTGCAGCCGCTCAATGATCTTCCGCATTCTTCTCCGAGGGGTTCCCTGTCAGTCCACGAATGACCTCCATGAGAAACGAAAACATCGAACGGTCGACGAACAGCATCGCTTCACATTTCCGTATTTCTCACAGAAGAGAATCGATTCTGTGGGCGTTGCAAAATACGTGGTTGTTTTTTTAGCGGTCGTTCACCAGTATCCATCAAGTCCGTCGCGGCGAATTGCCTTCATGACGTGCCAGCCGCGCCTCATTCCATTCTTAAAGTCAGGAATCGAACATGCCGCGAACACGGTTGTCCAGACGGGATTGGCTGCAAAGTGGCTTAGGCGGAATGTGCGGTGTATTGGCCCCCTGGTCATGTTTTCAGCGATTGGCCAAGGCAGATGAGGTACGGGGAAAGCCCAGTTCTCTCACGATCACCAAAGTCGAAACGTTTGCACTCGAACATCGAATACCGAATGCCATCGGCCCCTCGGTGGCGCAATCCAATATCCGTGATGCGCTGCTGATAAAAATCAGCACCGATAGCGGGCTGATTGGCTGGGGCGAGACGTCCGACGTCGGTGGAACCCACGGCATTATCGAAGAACATTTGAAGACAGTCCTGCTGGGTAAGAACCCACTGGAACATCGTAAACTGTGGCGAGCGATGTGGGGGGCCAATTTTGGTGACGGCCGGGCCGTCGCTGGATGCGATCTGGCCCTGCACGATCTACGAGGAAAAGCACTCGGCCTGTCCATTGCCGAGATGTACGGTGGTCGACAACGCGACACCATCATGGGATACGCCGCCGCGATGAATTACACCGTAGGAATTCGTCCCGACATCCAGCATCCACCCGAGGCGGCGGCGCTCGTCAGGCAAGGGTTTCGGGCGATAAAAATTCGTACCGGCCGCGACGGCCATCACCGTGACCTGGCCGTGATGGAGAGGATTCGCGGTGCGGTCGGTCCCGATGTTCGATTACTGACCGACGGCAACGGAGCATTCACATTGCCTCAAGCAGTGAAGTTTGGCAAAGAACTGGAAAAGCTTGATTTCTATTGCTTCGAAGAACCATTGCCGCAATCGCCCAACTATGCCGGGTATGATGAACTCACGCGATCACTCGACATCGCGATTTCGGGCGGTGAAGTCCTCGATTCGCGAGCCACTGCGCGAGACCACCTGACCAAGCGGTCCTTTGACATTATTCAGCCCGACGTCTCCTTATGCGGAGGATTTGCCGAAGTCTTGTTCATTGCCGAGATGGCCCGTCTCTTTAGTATCCAAGCGCTGCCTCACTGCTGGGCAGGAGCGATCGCCATCGCCGCAACGCTGCAATTGAATTCTCTGCTGCAACCGCATTTTCAGGGCTTCGCCGGTGGCGACGAACCGATGCAGGAATTCGATGTCTATGAGAATCCGTTCCGTGATGAAATTGTCACCAAGAAATTCGAACTGAAGAACGGCTATTTCGACGTGCCAACCGGACCGGGCCTGGGAATCGAAATCGACGAAGATCTGGTAAGGAAATATGTCAAAAAGTAGTTGAGTAAGGTCTGCTTATTTGAACTGGATTGCATATCGATCGGCATCGTTCAGTTTCATCCAGACTCTCCAGCGGCTGCCGGCCAAAGGGCTCACGTCGGTATTTCCATTCCAAGCCAAGGTCGACGCGAGGCGATCTGTGAAAATCTTGTCATCCGCTTCGGAGAAACGTTCACCGATCTTGGGTATCTAAGCTCTGGACGAAGTCCAGCGAAACATTCGATCGGAAAGTGAGCGACAATGAATTCTCGCCGCAATCTATTCTCAATGATTTCGGACGCCGCCGGATCGATAGGGGACGTCGCGGAACACCGCACCAGGAAGAGGACGGTTCGCAGGAGCTTGATCAATCCTTGGTGGCTTCTTTAACGTTGATAGATCGGCAGATACCCATATTCGACCGACAAGGCCAGCACGCCGAGGCTCGTCGCGTAGACGGGACCTTGCGTTTCCTCGTTTTGATTACGAGCCCGCCAACTTCCCGAAGCTTCCTGGATGGGTAACAATTCTTCAAACAAATGCGATTTCGTCCGATCCCAATCGGCCCCGCCATATTTATAGACGCTAATGGCGTTGTAATAGGCACCATAGAAAAACCAGGTCTCGCCGTGCTGGAGCGGCTGCCGTTGCAGGTATTCCATCCCGCTGATCACCAAGTCATCGTTGTGGTGATCACATACCTGCAGCGCGAGAACGCCTGAAGCCGTCATGTTCACCGTCGAGCCGTTTCCAGGTTGATAGCCAAATCCCTGGCCCGTTGAGCATTTCTTCACATAGCCGACGGCCAGATCGATGTTCTGAACGGGAACATCACATCCAATATCCTTGGCAGCACGCAACGCCAGCAATTGCCACGCAGTGACACTCAGATCACTGTCCTTGCCGGCCGGTTGATATCGCCAGCCCCCCTCATCACGTCGCGTTTTAGGGACCATTTGAGCTTGCAGAATCAACCGAACGGCTTTTTCCAGGGCTTTACGTACCGGCTCGGACTGGTTTCCATTCGTCATACCTGCCACTTCCGCCAGCATCAGCGTGCTGATCCCATGATCATACATCAGGCCGTGTCCCTTTTTGTTCACGATCATGCCATTCGCATTCTGATGATGCAGTACAAAACCAATGCCTCGGTCAATAATCTGTCCGTAGGGACCTTCGCTGGGAACATGTCCGGCAGCAAGAAAGGCCATCACCGCCAGCGATGTAATGGCCGTCGACTCATTCCCGCTGTCGGCTTCCCAGCCTCCATCCGGTCGCTGTTGCTTAGCCAGGAACTTCAACGCTTTCACAATCGCTGCGTCGACATCACCATCATCGACGGCGACCGCTGGTACGGCCGGGGCAAAAAAAATGAGCAAAAAAAATAAGCGGCGAAACAGCGTCATCGGGGATGCTCACTTGGCTGGTTTGGTGATCTCGTCGAAATACGATTTGATCCGCTGAGTGTATTCGGGATGCGACTTCTTACCCGCCCCTTGAAGAATCTCGGTCCGCAACTGGCCGGGCAATCGTCCCCAATTGTGACGAGCCTGTTGTTGCAGCTCAGCATCGAGATGACTCAGGTCCGCAGGCATATCGACACCACTACCATCGGCACCGCCCTCACTGGCATCGGAAGGTATCGGAAATGAGTCGGACTTCGTGGGATCCGATTTGAGTTTGCCGAGACCTCGAGAATTCTTTGCTTGAGACGAAGACGAAGCGGCTTGCTCACCACGTACTTGTTTCAATAACGCCGCGACATCACGAAAACGCTCGGCAGTTTGAGACATCTGCGACGATCCCGAGGTCGGCAGATTGTTTTTCGAACCACTGGGACGTGCAGAACCATTGGCGATCTCTGGTTGCCCTGTTCCTTTCGAACTCGTTGCTTCGCCGTCAGGCTCCGAGGACGTTCCTGCCGGTTTGGATCCAGAGGCTGTCGCAGATTGACTTTGTACCGCGGGTGACGGCTGGCCCTGACCTGCAGGTGACGGCTGTTCGCTCGTCGCTTGACTCGACGGTGACTGACCGGGCGCTGGCTGACCCGTTCGAGATCCACTCCTACCCGACCCCGGTTGATCACAATTGCATTGTGAAAGTTCTTCTTGCGCGGCTTCGAGCTGTTTGGTGGCTTGAGCCATCTTTGTTCCAATTTCTTTCGGAACAGGCAACGAATCGGACTTGGTCGATCGGGAAGCCTTGGCGACCTGAGCCGCCTGCCGCAGCATTTGAGTTGCGTCCCTAGCCGCCGCGGCCGATTGTCGGAGATCTTGCTGCCGATTAGCCTCTTCGGCCTGTGTCATCGATCGTTCGGCTTGCTTCATCATCTGTTGCGACTGTTCACCCGACTCCCCTTCCTGCGGAGAATTGAGTGGCTCCGATTTCAATGTTTTGGCAACACGGCCCATTTGCTCAGCAAGTTGGCTTGTCGCTTCCGCCAGCCGATGCTGGCCTTGCTGCTGAGCTCCCTGAGACGCTTCCGGCGATTCAGCCAGTTGCTCCAATTGTCGAGCGACCTGATTCTGTTTGTCGGCCAGCATCTTCGCCTGCCGCGATGGCGGCGAATCCACAGAACCATCTGGATTCAATTGGCGTGACGACTCCTCCGCAGCCTTGGCCGCCGCACGCGCGGATTTGGCCGCTTCGTTCAACTGCCCCGACTGCGTCTGCTGTTTCGCAGCATCGGCCTGACGAGCGAAGTCAGCGGCCGCTCGAGTGACGTCAGAATCGGCACCAGTTTCGCGGGCCAGCTGAAGTGCTTGCTCGGCAGACTCGCGAGCAAGCTGTTCCTGTTGCCTGGCCACTTCACGTCCCGTTTGTTGAGGTGTCGGTTGCATAGCAGGTCCTGCAGGTTGTGCGGCTGGGCGACTCGACGCAGTCTTTGCGTCAGGTTCATTCGAATTGCCGGGCACTGCGGTCGGCGGACTAGTAGACGGATTCTCATTTGCGCCGGAACTTCGCTGAGGCGTTTTTTCGGCAGCGGACGAAGATTTTTCTCCGTCCTCGGAAGCCGCTGCACGCGAATCGGCACCACCGGAAGCCGACTGGAACGGAGATTGAGACTCAGAGGAGGGTTCCTTACGATTCTCGGGCCGCGACGCGACCGCAGGGGCCTCGTTGGCCGCTTGCTCCAATGCTTGTGCGAGACGTTCTTGAGATCCCGCCAGGTTCTCGGCCTGTTCTGCCAGAGAATTAAGCTGGTCCTGTTGGTCACGTCGGGCTGTCTCGAGCAATTCCGGATGCTTGTTCCACAATTCTTTCATCTGATTGGTCAGTTTCTGCCCCGCATCCTTCATCCGCTGCAGTTCGCCGGATTGAGAGTCCTTGGTTGTAGATGTCGTCGCAGAGGCTTCGGGTACAGTTGTCTTCTCCATTTCCGCCGACGGTACCTCGGGCCGCGAAGCGTTGTCGCGAGAAGTGCTGGTCGCTCCCGTATCATCTTTCTTTGTCACGGATTGATTGGCGGGGTTTGTCAACGTGTCCTTGTCAGTCGGCGCCATGGCATCGGTTGACTGCTCTTTCGAGCCTGCCTCCTGCTGCTGAGCGTCCAATTTGTCTAACTGCTCCGCCAGTCGCTCTGCTCGCTGAGCCATCCGCGTCAACTCAGCCAAATCTTGCTCAAGTTTGTTAAGCTCATTGAGCTGCTGCTCCAATTGATTAAGTTGTCGATCAACAGATCCTAATTGATCAAGAGCCTCTGCCAGTGGTGCGAGCTGGTCGCGAGATTTCTGACCCTTGGCTTCCTCAAGTCGATCTTGGACCGTATTGAGTTCATTCTCCGCGATTTGCTCCGCCTTGGAGGCCAGAACCCGCGTCATCCGACGTTCGGCTAATCGATCGGTCAGTTTTTCAATCCGCTCCATCAGGTTTTCTTGAGCTTGCTTCAACTCGTCCAATCGTTCCGTTTTGTCGGCTTCTGGCTGCTGTTCAAGTGCTTCCTGTTCCGTTCGCTGATGAAGCTTGGCCAGTTCCGCTTTGGTCTCACTCAGCTCACTTCGCAAGCTGGTCAGTTCCTCTTCCAGGCTTTTTTCTTCGCCGGCCAATTGCTGATCAGGAAGTTGTTTGAGACTGGTGTTGATCATCAGCGCGCGAGACGCTGTCCAAACCTCCTGAGGATTCGGTTCCGGTCGATTGTCGACCGCGCGAACGCGATACGTGACAACTTGCCCGTCATTGAGTTCCAACGAAGACAAATCCAAAACGAATGTGTACGCGAATTGGGACTGACGCCGCAGTTCGTCAGGCACCGTCAGGATTTCCTTGCTGCCGGTAGAGGTTTCTGCATGCAATTCCACGATGCTCAACCCAAAATCGTCCCCCGCTTCGACGGGGATCTCGATCAAATCGTCCGGCCGGGCCAGCTTCGGCTCGTCGCTTCCCGCACACTGAATTTGTGGCAGTTGATCCGCCACGACTTCGACCGTGCGCATCGCGTCATTGTTTTGTAATCCAAATTCATTCTTGGCTCGAACAGCAAATTCGCCTGTCAGCCGGGCAATCACTTGAACTGATCCCGAACGACGGTCATCAGACAGGTCCAAAGGAAACGATCGCTCTGTCATCGCCCCATGATCCGATCGTCCCGAAGACGTTGGTGCGATTCCCGCCGCTGCTGGCCAGATTAATTCAGCGGAAGACACCGCTTCGCTCAATTCGACAGCGATTCGAATGCGGGTGAATTCCGGAACTCGAATTTCACTGGGAACGCCGGCTAGAGACCGCGCAGGCAATCCAGTATAGGCCGCCGGTTCGATATCCATCGTCATTTGTGTGATCGCAGGAGGATCGGACACGTCAATGCGGTACGTTCCGGTCTTGGCCCCATCTGTCGTGACTTGAAAGGTCAGCGATTGTCGCACGTGTGGCAGCGTCGCCACGAACTGCTGGCTCGATTCGTCCCATTCCAATCGACGACTGTCGGACGATCCCTGGGTGTCGCTCCAGTTAAGCCAAACGGTGGACTGTGGGATCAGATCCGCATCACGACGTCCTCGCCGGGATGTCACGGAGACATGAACGGTCGCATCGGAACCACGAGCAATGATCTGGTTCCCTTCCACCACTTTCATCTCCAGCGTCGATCCCCAGGAGTAATTGCCCCAGGGAACAAAAAATCGACTCCAGAGCAATCCGTAGCCGCCCGACATCCAACCAAACGGTGCGAGCAGCAACAGGATCGCGATCACACCCGCAAATGCGGCCCGAGAAGAGGCAGGCGACCAGCCGATTGGATCGCCACTTAGTTGATCAAGCGCTTTGACCGTCTGTCGGGCGAGCAAATCTTGCATCAACTTGGAGGCACCGGGTGCCAGATCGGCCTGTTCTTCGCTCCGCAATTCCACCAGCGACGTGAGCCGTTCGCGAAGTTCCGGGAACTGCTGCTCGACCAGTGCGGCCAACGTGGAAAACGAAGTTGGTTGAAGAGCTGGCCGGATCAGATATCGCCAGAGCAGGCCACAGGCTGCCGCGATCCACCCGATCAACAATGCCATACGTAACGAACCACTCAAATCGAGCAGCCCATCGAATAGCAGGCACGCCCCTAAGAGCAAACAAACGCCACACACCGTTCGCCCAAAACC
Organism: uncultured Schlesneria sp.; assembly: GCA_903871875.1. Classification (GTDB taxonomy): domain Bacteria; phylum Planctomycetota; class Planctomycetia; order Planctomycetales; family Planctomycetaceae; genus Schlesneria. Next base: position 44,878 of record CAIQIR010000070.1, on the reverse strand, counting down.
CCGTACGAACGCGGCGTCGCGAAGCTGTTTATCGAGGGCCAACAATTGGCGTTCGATCAACGGTGGAATGCCCGTCGAACTGGCTGACATGTTCAACTCCTCTCCGACCAGGAACGCAGCAGGCGTACGGAGAATTACCTGTCCGTCAGTATGTGATTCGCCGAACACAGACGCAATTCGAGTTCGTCACGAAATCGACCTACCTGACAATTCCATCGATGAAAGGCAGTTTCCCCGCCGATCTCAGGCGACATCAGACAATACCCATTGGCAGAACAGCGAGATTGTGCATTGATACTCGTCTTACGAAATCGGTTAACAGATCGAACACGCTACGATGCTGTCAGAATCACTGACGCGCCCCGTTCATCGCAGTTTGCAGAACTCCGTACAAAGTCGCGGCTGACATTTCCGGGGCTCTTGGCTATTCTTCACCACGTGTTGAAGGGAATGCACATCGTGAGTTTTGACGTACATCAAATTGATCCGATCGTGAATCGCCGTGACTTGCTGCGGATGGCCGGTGCGTCGGCGATATCAGGTTGGGTATGGTCAGGTTCGCTCGCAGCCGCCCCATCCACCAAACCGGCCAAGCGAATCATCGTTGTCGGAGCAGGTATCGGCGGGTTGTCCTGTGCCTATGAACTGATGGAGCGTGGCCATGATGTCACCGTCCTCGAAGCGTCGGGACGAACCGGTGGGCATGTCAAAACGATTTATGATCCGCTGCCCGATCGATTGTATGCCGATGTTGGGGGCGAGCATTTCACCAAACCGGGGTACGAGCAATTCTGGAAGTATGTCGAAAAGTTCAACCTTCCCGTGCTGGCCTATCCGCGCCGGCAGAAAATGCTGCGAAGGATCGACGGCAAATGGTTCACCGAGGACCAACTTCAAGACCGCAAGATTCTGTCCGATTTCGGATTTAACGCTCGCGAGGTTGATTTCATCGTTCAACACGGCTGGACCGACCTGCCTCTGCTGTACCTGGGTCCGTATCTGGATGCATTCCAGGATGAATATCAGCCGTTCGACGCGGGACTCGATGAACTCGACGAAGTTTCCGCGGGCGAGTTATTCGTCAAGGACGGGGCTTCGGATGCCGCGCTCCGGTTCAATGGCGTTCGTCGCGGCGACGGTTCACCAGCCGCTCGCATCGGCGAAGTCTCGGCTTTGTTTCGCGTGTGGCAACAGGCCATCGTCAAACATCGCGGCCTGCCGGTTTTCAAACGAGAGGTTTTCCGCTTGAAAGGTGGCAATCAATTACTCACCGATACGCTGGCCGCGAAACTGGGTGAGCGAGTCCGGCTGGGCTGTCCGATCACAGGCATTGAGCATGGCGATAACTCGGTCACCGTCCGCTGCAGCGAGTTCGGTCAACCGACAACGCTGGACGCTGATTATCTGGTCTGTTGTATTCCCTTGGCGATCCTCAAGAAAATTCCGGTGACGCCAGCGTGGCCAGAATCGAAGCAATACGTGCTCGACAATATCGTCTTTGGCTCACAATCGCGCGTGCTGCTGCAAGCAAAAAACCGGTTTTGGAAAAGCGATTTGCCCAGCATCAATCTCGAATCGGGCGATAGCGCCATGTATTTGGTCTACGAAACGGCCGACGAAGTCCCCGGCGATCGCTGCATCCTGATGGGTAGCGGTCGACCAGACGTCACACCCGACGAAGCGATGACTGCATTCAAGAATTTTTACCCCGGTAAGACCCAGACGCTGGAACAAGCCTACGTCCATAACTGGTCCAAGGATCCATGGGCCTTCAGTTGCGAGCGGCATCCATTTCGTCTGGGGACACTCAAAAAGTTCTGGCCTGAGGTGATGGAACCGGTCGGTCGCATTCACTTTGCGGGCTCTTTCGCCGACAACCTTCCCTGGGGGATGGACGCGGCGACACGTTCTGGCAATCGTGTCGCGGAAATCCTTCACCAGCTATGAACAACACCGTCCGTCTCTGCCTGACTCCGTCGACCATTTCCTGATCTGGATTCGTCATGTCGTATCGCACGTTCAAGCGGCTGTTGGGTGAAACCAGTCTGGAACGAAAGTGTCGGCTGCTGTTCGGCGGCGGTTTGCTGCTGCTGATCTCGGGCAGCTTCTACTTCTATTCGATGCAAACCCAGAAAATCATTTTCGACCAAAATGATGCGGTCGCTCGCAACCTGGTGACCACCGCCATCATCGCCAAACATGCCGAATATTTTAAAGGCAGTTACGACCAGCATCAAAACTTCTCTTCGATGCTGAAGGACTTGAAACCGGAAAGTTTGAAACAGCAAAGCTGGGCTCTGTTGAAAGCGGATATCAGCGATGCTGCTTCTCGTCCCAAGGATGAAACCGATCATCTCGCAATCAATCGATTGTCGGCATCCAACCCCGGTGCAAAGCATGAATGGGTGCCACCTCGACTGAAAGACGAGTATCGGTATTACGCTCAAGTCAAAGCTTCGGAGTCGTGCCTGAACTGCCACCGAGAACACAATAAGAAACCGTCTCTGAAAGAGGGGGACGTCTTGGGAATCGTCAAGATTTCTTATCCCCTTGCGAAAATGAACAAAGACTTGAGCTGGAACAACGCCGTGTTGCTTGCGACCGCGATCATTACCACGGCCATGGCCTGGTTCGCGACGTATGTCATCGTGCGCTACGTCATCGTGAAACCGGTGCTGCATCTGAAAGAGGTCAGCGACTCGATTACTCGTGGTGATCTGGAACAGCGAGCCGACATTCGAACGGGCGACGAGTTTGAAGAGTTAAGCCAGGCATTCAACCGCATGCTGCGGCATCTGACGACGGTCCAGGAAGACTTGCAAAAACTGAATCGCGGCTTCGAGCACAAAGTCGACGAGTTGGCTCAGGCCAACCTGCGACTGTTTGAGCTGAACAATCTGAAGAACGAATTTCTGGCGACGATGAGTCATGAATTGCGGACACCGCTCAATTCCATCTTGGGCTTTAGTGACGTGCTGCTGACGAATCCGGGGAATCTGACGGAAAAACAGCAGCGGTATGTCGCCCACATCAAAGCGTCTGGCCGCACTCTGATGAGTCTGATTACCGACGTCCTCGATCTTGCCAAGATCGAAAGCGGCAAAATGGAATTGCGCCCGGTGGAAATGTCGGTCACGGATCTCATCGAGCGTGTTGTCGGCGCCATGACGCCACTTGCCGAACGGAAAAATCTGGACCTGAGCTGGGAGATCGACCCCGATGTCCCGGTCGCGTTTCAGGACTTGGGCAAGCTGCAACAGATTCTGAATAATCTGCTGTCAAATGCGATTAAATTCACACCTGAAGGCGGACGAGTCCGAGTGCGCGCCTCCCAGCGCCACGACAATCTGGTCCTCGTGGTGGAAGACACGGGGATCGGAATTCCTTTGGAAGATCAGGAACGCATCTTTGAGAAATTCCGCCAAGGCTCGACCACGTCTGGTGAACGAGATCCGCTAACACGCGAGTTTGAAGGCACCGGCCTCGGACTGTCGATTACCCGAGAGCTGTCGAAACTACTGGGCGGAGGAATCGGTTTGCAAAGCGAGTTTGGCAAAGGCAGTCGCTTCACCGTTGTGGTTCCGCTGCGTATCTCCATCCCAACCGAAGCGGATCCGACGAAGCCCCGGCCGGTCTCCGAAGCCATCGACCTGATGCTGGAACGCCCCAGCGGATTAGCCCGTGCTCGAAGTACGAAGACTCCGGACGACCTGCCACGAACTTCGCACAGCGAACCATCTTCCACAAGATGATGCGACGTCCCAAATTTCGTTCAACGCCCTTCGCCGTAGTTTTCCACCAGTGCCAACCATCCCGGCGGCGTGGTCCGTCGGTGGTAATCAGGGGCTTAGAGCAGGGGCCGCAACTGCGACAATATTTGACGTGATCGGTTTCTCGAAGCCGAGATCTCAATCGTCCGCGATGTGGGACTATCGATTGTTAACCGAACTTCGAGCCGATCGCGGGGAAGATATTCTTCCACTCGATCCGCCCATTCCACGAGCGCGATACAGTCGGTTGCAAAGAGCTCATCCAGACCCAGGTCGGCGAATTCTTCAGCATTTCGCAGACGATAAGTGTCACAGTGGCGAATCACAACGCGGCCTTGATACTCTTGAATCAGTGTAAATGTCGGACTGGTGACTTCATCAATCGGCACTCCCCAGGCTGCGGCCACTGCTTTGACAAAGCAGGTCTTTCCCGCACCCAAATCTCCGATCAGACAAACGACGTCTCCCACGTGCAAGCACCGCGCGATTTGACCTGCGACGTCACCTGTCTCTGTTTCCGAGGCGACCTGACAACATAACTTGTCATCGCTTACTTGCGTCCAATTTGGCATTCCGGATCCGTGATACTCCGACAAACCAATTTAAAACGGAAATCGACCGAAGCAGACAAGTCTACCAGAACGTCGCCACCAAAAAATATTCACTGAGTAGCGTTTCTGTTCATCAACTCATGTGGGTCCTGGCGGCGAGTCGCTTGACACATTTCCCCTGTGCCATGAGCATTCGACAATCGGATCAGGTCGTGACTTAACGATCAATTCGACGGCCAGTTCGTTCACGGCTTACTTTCTCCCTGCAAAGTGTCTGCTCTATGCAAATTCTGTTGACGAATGATGATGGTATCCACGCCCCGAGCTTGCACGCCCTGCACGCGGAACTGTGCCAATGGGGTGACGTAACAGTTGTCGCTCCCGCGATCGAGCAGAGCGGGGTAGGCCATTCGATCACCTATCGACATCCTCTCTTGGTCCACAAAGAATACAAAAATGGGGAGTTTTTTGGCTGGAAGCTCGAAGGCAGTCCCGCCGATTGTGTCAAAATGGGCGTCCTGGAGTTTTGCCCATCCAAGCCCGATGTCATCGTCAGTGGTTTGAACACCGGAGCCAATATCGGCATCAACGTGTTGTACTCAGGTACGGTGGCCGCAGCGATCGAAGGTGCGTTTTTCGGCATTCCGTCGTTCGCTCTATCGCAATGGATGGACGGTCCGCCGGATTTCGCTGCCACCTCGCGCCGCGCGATTCCGCTTTGTCAACAACTGCTACCCAAAACCCGTCCGGGCCAATTGTGGAACATCAATTTTCCGCCGCCGAAAAATAACTGGCCGAATGGTATTCAATTTGTCGCGATGGGAGTTCGACGTGTGGCAGAAGAAATTGAGAAACGCGTTGATCCACGCGGTCGCACGTATTACTGGAGCGGCCTGAATCCGATTCGCAGTCATCTGCTCGACGAAGGAACGGATATCAAGCAATTGCAAGAAGGAAATATCACGATCACGCCGCTGCATTTCGATTTGACGGAACAGACATTCCTCAAGGAACTGCAAGCAGAAACGTGGGAATTGCCACAGTAATATTGCCAGCAGCGATCAGCTAGCGGCGGTCAAGGTATTGAACCGGATGGGAACTCCGTGTTCGGCCAGATAGCGTTTGGTTTCACCAATGGGGTGCGTGCCATAGTGGAATATGCTGGCAGCCAATGCCGCACTGGCATGACCTTCGGTCAAAATAGTTCTTAGGTGCTCAGGATTCCCCGCACCTCCGCTGGCAACGACGGGAATCTGAACCGCGTCGGCCACGGCGCGGGTAATGGGCAAGTCGTAACCATCCTGTGTACCATCCGCGTCCATCGAAGTCAGCACGATTTCACCAGCACCCAGTCGCTCCACTTCCTGAGCCCAGGCGACCGCTTCCAGACCTGTCGGAACGCGCCCGCCATTGACATGCACTTCCCAGACTTCACGGCCATCGCGCTGAACTCGCTTCGGATCGATATTCACGACGATGCACTGGCTGCCGAACTTCAGCGCTGCGTCGTGAATGAACTGAGGATTCTTCACCGCCGCCGAGTTGATCGAAACCTTGTCGCAGCCCGCATTCAGCAGCATGCGAATATCTTCCAGGGTTCGAATACCACCACCGACAGTCAGGGGCATAAAGCAGACCTCTGACGTCCGCCGGACGACATCCAGAATAATTCCCCGCTGTTCATGGCTAGCGGTGATATCCAGAAACACCAGTTCGTCCGCACCATCCTCTTCATACTGAGCCGCAATCTGAACAGGATCGCCGGCGTCGCGTAGATTCAGAAAGTTGACCCCTTTGACGACGCGACCCGCGTGAACGTCCAGGCACGGAATAATGCGTTTGGCAAGCATAGATTCGCAGACATTTGGTATGAGAGGCGGATTGAACACTCGAATGCTGCCAGCAATCTAAGGTACGAACCCTCGAAGCGTCAAACGCAACGAGCAAACGCAATATCCTCTTTATCGACTGGAAACGAGGAACGCCTGGCCGTTGACGAAGGCTCTTCCGCGACGTTCGTAGCCTAGTCCCATTCCTGGATCAGGTCGACAGAATTTCAGTCAGACACCGGCGTCGGGTTCGTGAAGAGAGACAGTGTCAGAGTCCTACAGACACTGAATAACTTCTTCGCATCGGCCGTCGGCCCAATTGTTCGTTACGATCAATTCCGAACAGAACCTCACCCGATGCTGATCCGTCTGTGCGCTTAAGCAAATCAAGACGCTGAATCGGAAAGGTCCGTCCCACGCGCGACCGATTGCGATAACGAAACCTGGCATCCCGTCTTTCGATCGGAATTAGCTCAGCCCCTGCTGCTTGCGACGAAGCATGCTGAACAAATAGCGGAAAGGACGTGCCTCGACCGCTGGCGATTCCACTGGAGCCGTTTCAATCGCTTCCCAAGCGGCTTCCGGCGGTGCCGAATGGGGCGAGGCGGCGACTTCCGGTTCGGTCGATCTGTCGACTCCGTCGATTTCGAACCGCAGTGTCTTAAGAATCGAATCACTATTCGAACTCAAAACCCCCTTTGACCGTAACGCATCACCCAGCGAATACACCTCATCGGCAATCTGCTCGACGCCACCAATTTTGGGCGTGTCGCGGCTGATCCGTGAAAAGTCCACGTTGTCGTGCGGTCCATCTTCTCGCAATGACGAGTCCTGCTCGCCAAGACGGGACGAATTGACCTTCAAATGCGATTCGCTACGCACTGCGGAAATCTGCTGAGTCGAAATCGTCGTTTCGAATTCGACCGTTTCGTCGTCGGAACGACCGCCAAAAACGGTACCCGAATTCCAACCCCGATCAACGAACGATTCGGAATCGGACGATTCAACCGGCCGGTGATGCGGCGAAGCCTCCCAGGAAGAATCGCTCGCGGAAACTTGCTCGGCGCGAACCTCACCGGCGGGCTTCGTGTCTGTCCACGAGACTTTCGGTGGTTCAAACCCCGCGTCGATCGATGCGTAGCGATCGACGATAACTTCTTCTTGAAAATTGTTGGTCGTTGTCTGGGAGAGTGAATTCAGATCCCTGGAGACCGTCGGCGATGTCCGAGGAGGTGCACCACGATGATCGTCAAATGCGGGATTCACATTCCAAGAGTCCGGAGCACCGCTGGAACTCTCACTGAAGTCTTGGTCCACCGACTCGTCCTGTTCCGTTTCATCGATCGGAGCGGTCGACGCCGCGGCATAAGCATCCTGGAGCAGATCGTGAAATTGAATTCGACGGGTGAACTTTGAGCTGTGCTCGTCGGCGGATGAATTCGGTGGTTCCGGAATGATTCCCTGCATGGCATCAATCAGGTCCGCTCCCGATTTCCGAGCGGCGAACAATTCGACCGCATGACGCCAGTCATCGCTTCCCACTTCGACTCGATGGGTCTCATTCGAAGGAAACGAATCAGCGGCGTTGGGTTGACGCGAATCGGATGGTGGAATCGCTGCCGTTACCAGTGAATCCAGACCGGGTGAATCAAAGCCGGAAGAACTTTTGGACACATCGAAATCGGGTTCATAGGAATAAGACGTAGCACTTGTTGTGGATTCCGTGAGAAATCCTGAGGAGTCATGACTCGCGGGGATTGGCGCGGCAGACGAGCCACTCTCGTGATCAAATTGGTTCACGTAATCGGACGAAGAAAGAGACTGATGCGGTTCATTCCAATGCAAGGGCAATTGGCGAAGATCGCTCAGTGCTTCACGGACCAGGGCCTCACCCGCGGGTCGTTGTTCCGCCACAAACGCCAGTAGTAACGAGTGATCGGCCAATTGATTAATGCAGCGGGGTACTCCGTCGCTGGCCTGTACAATCATGCTGAGCGCTTCTGGGGTAAAGACTTCGTCCGTACGCCCACCCGCCCAAGTGAGTCGATAGTCGATGTAGTCCATCGAACCGGCCTGATCAAAAGTTGACAGACTGACATGCGCACGAATACGTTGATTGAAGGCTTCGAGACCGGGCTGAGCCAGCTTCTCTTCCAACGACAATTGACCAACCAGAACCAGCCGGACCAGGGGTCGCCCCAATTCGGCAAAATCGGCGAGGATCCGCAATTCTTCGAGCAGACTATCCGTCAATTGATGCGCTTCGTCACAGATCAAAACCAGGGCTTCGCGCTTGGGTTGCAGGGCGCGAATCGCCGGAAAGAGCTCAAGTCGAAGCTCTTGTTCGCTGGGGTGATGATAGGCATAGTTCAATTCGCACAGGATCGTTTGCAGCAATGCCCGCCGAGTCAGAAAGCTCGCATGACGAAGAAAAACGGTTTCGTACCGATCGTCCAGTTCCGAGCGCAGGCGCTCACACAGGAGAGTTTTGCCGGTTCCCGCCGGTGCCGTCAGCACGGCAATCCCTTGTCCTTGTTCCACGCACACCACAATTTCGTCCAGCGCGGCCTGAATCGGCCCGGCGGACAAGAAGCACGTGGCATCGGGAGTGGCCGCAAAAGGGCGACGTTTCAATCCAAAACTGGCTTCGTACATCGGCAAACATCCGTGTTCCCGCCCGCATTTGGCGGAATTGTGTAAATGAAGACTGGCCCTCGGAATTCGCGCGGCAAAACGGTTCGAAATCCGTCTTTCGCGATGTTGACGGCGCACGCGACATCTGGTGCATTTGATCGAACGATTAAGGTCGTTGGCTTGAACACAACCGCTACGGATGTCACAGAGAACCTGTCCGGTAGAGTTCGCCGGGCTTCACTGGCGCGGGAAAATGGAGAACTTTGGAAACAAAGTTAGACTAAAGTTGGATTTCGGGACCGTCCGCGCTTTTGCGAGCGGTCAGGTAACACGCTAGAGTATTGAGTATTACGCAACAGCGAGTTGCGGAGACTTCCAGTCGGTCTTGGGGGGGCGCCACGAGCAATCTTGGCAATCCACCGACTGGTGACCCCAGGAAAAGGTTATGTCCGAAGGACGAATTCAGTTCCGCAATCATGACGACGTTCGCACCCTGTTTGGGTCTCGCGACAAGAATCTCCGTCGATTGCGGGATGTTTTGCATCTCGACGTGGTGCTTCGGGGTGACGAACTTCATCTGCACGGTGAACAATCTCAGGTTGATCTCGGGACGGAAATCGTCTCCGAACTCCGCTCGATTATCGAACAGAAGGGATTGCTGGACGAGAACGACTTCGACCGCGCCCTGCAGCGCGGCCAGTTCCCGCTCGATCTTTCGCCCGACGAGACAATCGACGTCTTTCACAAAGCTCGCAAAGTGCGGCCAATGGGGCCAGGACAGCGAGATTACATTAAAGCCATTCGTGAACACGATTTGGTGATCTGCGAAGGTCCCGCCGGGTCGGGGAAGACCTATTTGGCGGTCGCGATGGCCATCAACGCGTTGCGACTGGAACAAGTACGCAAAATCGTGCTCGTTCGCCCCGCCGTGGAAGCGGGCGAGAAGCTGGGCTTTCTGCCAGGTGACATGCTCGCGAAGGTCAACCCTTACCTGCGACCGCTACTGGACGCACTCAGTGATATTCTCGATTTTGACCAGGTTCAGCGCTATCTGGACAAAGAAGTGATCGAAATCATTCCGCTGGCTTTCATGCGAGGTCGAACGCTGAACAGAACGTTTATGATCCTCGACGAGGCGCAAAACACGACGATCACGCAGATGAAGATGTTTCTGACGCGAATGGGTCACCATTCCAAAATTGTCGTCACCGGCGACGGAACACAGACGGACTTGCCAGATCGCGTGGAAAGCGGCCTGAATGACGCTGTCCGGCGATTGAGGAATATTCCCGGCATCGCTGCCGTCTCGCTCTCGGGTGAAGATATCGTCCGTCACGCGCTCGTCAGACGAATTGTGGAAGCTTACGACGATCGACGCCACGAACGGCTCGTGGACCAACCGCCATTGCGACAAATCAATGGCGTATCGCCATCAGCCGCAACCAACGGAAATCACCAACACGGGACATCCGAAAACCCTGGGGTTACCCCATCGCCTGAAATTCGGCCGACTGCCGATTCCGACCATGCGCGTCTTGGAGACATGACGGCACGATCGCCCTGATGTGACGATCTATCGACCCGAGAGCCGAAACAGCGGAAGTCTGCGTCGAACCTCGATCAGTCGGTTCTCAGAAACCACCGAATATGATGTTTTTTTCCCCTCGCCGAAATCGTCCCCAGCGCCTGTCGGTCCACAAGATCGGCACGTCGTGGTCAGGTCGTCTGAACGAACATTTGAACCGGACGGACGTCTCGTTGAGACTGGCGATCTGTTTCGTCGTGCTCGCCGGATTGGTCATCGCCTTGCAAAGTTGGCAAGCGCCGTTCCCCTATCGATTGGGTGATGATTTTCCGAACGGCATGCTGGCCCGGATTGACTTCTCCCGGATCAACCAGGGGAAAACCGACGTGGCGCGGTTGGAGCGAGAAAGCCGTGTACCGCCGGTCTTTCGCCTCATCCCTGCCGGCATCGAACGATTACGCGACCTGCCGGGCGATTTGCGGCGTCATTTGTTTGAACTGATCGAAGTCAACCGCTTCGCCGAACTTTCCGCAGAAACTCGAGCTGCCTTCGGCTGGATCGCACCAGGCCCCAGTGTTCTCGATTCGATCGCATCAAAATTCGAAGATGAATGGAAGACATTCCGCGATGTGATCGGGCCGGCGCAATCCGCCGAGCGAACAATTGATGAATTGACGGGTCAATTTTCGCAGTTCATCGGTCCGATCAAAAAAGTGGGATTTCTGGATCCGACCGATCTTTCTCGGCCGCTTCAGAAAATTCGTCTCGACGATGAAATCAATATTGTCGAAAACGATTCAGATCAGATGGCCACGCGAGTGGCCGCCGACGTCGTGCTCGATGAACTGCTGAAAGCCACCGGCAGCCTGGGAAGTCAGTGGAAAACGTTTCCGGCCCTCATGCCAATCCAGCCGGTCCTGGAACGCTGGTTGAAAAATCGGTCAATTCCGTCGCTGGAATTTGATCCCCTGGCAACGAACCGCGCCGTCGCGTCCGCGCATCATTCGACACCCGCCGTCATCGACAATTACAAACGCGGGTCACTGCTGGTCGCACCAGGCAGCATCATCAAACTCGATGACGAACTCGACGTGCTTCATGCGCAATACGAGGAACTCGAGCATCAGGTCAAACTGCCCGAGCGGATTGTGCGATTGGTGACCGTCTTCCTGCTATTGATCGTGCTGGCGGGATTGAATGGCTTTTATCTTGTCCGCAACGAGCGACGATTGGCCACCAACGTCAGCCGAATGACCGTTTATCTGCTGGCGGTCACAACGTCCATCGCACTCAGTCGACTGCTTTCGTTCGATCCCTGGCGAGCCCAGGTCGTGCCACTGCTCTGCACGGTGATGATCCTCGCCATCGCCTATAATCAGGTTTTGGCCGCTCTGACTGGTTTTTCAATGACGCTCGTGCTGACATTGGCCATTGGCGGCAGCCTCAGTCAATTCGTGGTTTTGATGAGTGCCATTGCCGCATCAGTCGTACCGCTTAACCAGGTCTCGAATCGCATGAAACTGGTTCGAGTGGGGTTCAGCGCAGCGGTCGCCTATCTGCTGGTGTCCTTGGGCACCGGAATCATCGAGACGCAAGAACTGAGCCGTCTTTGGTCCGATTCAGATCATCACTTCCTGCGGAATATCGTCCGCGGCGCGGGTTGGTGTTTCCTCTCCGGGTTCCTCGTTTCCGGTAGTCTTCCCTTCATTGAGAGTTTGTTCGGTGTCGTCACCGATATCAGCTTGCTGGAATTGAGCGACGTCTCGCATCCGTTGCTGCAGGAACTGATCCAGAAAGCCCCGGGTACCTATAGTCATTCGAACGGTGTCGCAACGATCGCCGAAACCGCAGCCGATGCAATTGGCGCCAACGGGCTGCTTTGTCGTGTGGGAGCCTATTATCACGACATCGGCAAGATCATGAAGCCGCATTATTTTGTCGAGAACATGACCGCCGGTCAGACAAGCCGTCATGAATCGCTCAACCCGGCGATGAGCGCTCTGGTGATCATCGGTCACGTCAAAGACGGTGTCGAACTGGGGCATCAGCACAATCTTCCAGAACCTCTGATCGACTTTATCGAACAGCATCACGGAACGACATTGGTCGAATACTTCTTCCACGCGGCCACAAAACAGGCCGAGTCTCAACCCGACCATCGCTATGACGTGGAAGAATCGGCATTTCGGTATCCCGGACCGAAGCCGCAGACACGCGAAGCCGCCGTCCTGATGGTCGCGGATGCCGTCGAAGGAGCCAGCCGAACACTCGCGGAACCTACGCCAAAACGCCTGGAAACTCTCGTCCACGACATTGCCATGAAACGGCTGCTGGACGGTCAATTCGACGAAAGCTCGCTGACACTCAGCGAGCTAGCGGTGATCGAAGATTCGCTGACCAAGTCGTTGATTGGCATTCATCACGGCCGAATCAAATATCCTGAACAAAAGACGGCCTAGAATTCGACCTGCAGCAATCGGCCTCGCTCGTTTCAGACAATCACCCGCCATGGGATGGCAAGGCATAGCAAGCCTTCCATCAGCATTTCACACCGCCGCCTTAGAGATGATCGTTCCCCGATCGGAAATGGCCTGATCGATCCGTTCAATTTGATTCGCCGTCAGCTGCCACTGGAGTGCCGACGCGTTTTCACGAATCTGTTCGGGCCGTTTGGCCCCGCACAGCGCCACCGTAATGCCCGGCCGCTGAATCGTCCAGTTGAGAACCAACTCGGCCACGCTGGTCCGGCACTCGGCGGCAATTGGTCGCAAGCGATCGATGAAGTCTTGGTTCTTGTTCCATTCCGTTCCGGAAAACATGGGATATTTGCGCCGACCATCATTCGACGGAAACTGATGGTTGCGATCGAGTTTGCCGGCGAGCAACCCCTTCATCAGCGGCCAGTACACCACGGCAGACACCTGATTGGCCATGCACCACGGCAACTGAGACGATTCGATTTCGCGTTGCAGCATGTTGAATTGCGGCTGAAAAGCGGAAATAGGACAAATCGAATGGAATTCGACCAGTTGCGTCAGGCTGAAGTTGGAGACACCGATGCTACGTACTTTTCCCGAATCAAGCAGCGATTTCATCGCCGCCGCCGATTCGATGAGCGGTGTGTTGGGATCGGGCGCGTGCAAGTAATAAAGATCGATGTAGTCGCAACCCAACCTTTTGAGGCTCTCTGAACATTCGCGGAGCAGGGTCGCCGGGCGGGCGTCTTTCACTTGCACGCGATTTTCGTAGTGCAGCCCGCCTTTGGTGGCGATGACCAGTTCCTCGCGGCGATGCCCCAAGGCTCGTCGAATCATTTTTTCACTTTCGCCGTCATAGCCATAGCAATAGGCGGTATCAAAGAAATTCAATCCGCTGTCGGCCGCCGCTTGAAGCGTCGCCAGACTGTGCTCTTCGGTGACGTCGATGCTCGTAATCCCCGCAATCGGCCAGCAGCCCATGGCAAGCGGCGTCACAAGGATTCCTGAACGGCCAATTTCCCGTCGTGCAAATGTCATCAAAAGTCTTTCACTCCTCTGATGCATGAACGAACATGCGTTGAACTTGTTGTCGTAAATTACGAGTCGACGGTCAGGTCGTTATCCTTCGGTACAGCATCCGCTCCCAGTCGATGATCGATCCAGACGGGATCGACAAACCGTCTCAGCAACCAGCGAAGAATATGTTCGACGCGAGCTTCGACTTCGTTTGCGTTGGCAATCGGTGCATCGCTGGAAAGAGAAACACTCGATCGATCGGGCGCCGTGATCCCGGCAAATCCGTCCAGCTCCAGTCGGACCGGCAGGCCTTCCTTGGCCGCGATGAAGTTGATTCGATCTTGAATTCGTCGTCCCCAGACAATTCCGAACGTGTCAAAGAAGTCGAACCACAGTTGATCGAACTTCGTCGCGGCGATCGGCCGGCTCGATGTTCTGATCATCCAGACGGCCAGCAGCATCAGAACGGTACTCCAAAACCGTATTCCGACTCGATCCGACAGCCATCCGGCTGAATTCGCCGAACTGGACACAACCAGAGCCAGCGTCGATGCACCGTACAACAGGGCAGAGACCGTAAATCGAGTTCCGCAATAATTCCCCACCCCCATCAGCAGCACGAGGCAAAATGTAACCAATTGCGGTGTCTCCAACTGCAGGCCACGCAGTTCGCTTCCCTGCAGCCACAGGGTGATGACCGGCCAACCGAGCGCCAACAGCATGGGCCATAGGATGAACCAGGTCCAAACCCGTGTACCGGGGCGCCGCGATCCCAACACGGCCATCGGCGGGCATAACGATAAAACAGCATTCGCGTACCACGCATGATCTGCCAATTCCGTTGAGATGACCGTCAGGCATTGGTCGGCAAACCAAATGACGGCCCACATTGTCACGGCGACCATGCTCCAGAGCCAGGCCGACACCAATGTCGTCTCTCTGATGGAACGATGGGCACGTAGAACGAATGCCCAGGCCAGGAGAATTCCGAGCAAAACAGTAATGTACAAAATGCCACCCAACTCGACCTCGCATGAAAAGCGGAATATGACAGGCTGGTGGTCCAATTTTAACGACGAATCGTCCGTTAACACCTCCCTACCACCCGCAGAGTCATTCTATCTGTCACGTTGATCGGCGGTCATCGGCAGATTCAAAAACCTAGCCCCTTTGGTTGCGTAGTGGAACGTTCGAACGTCGAAAAAATGGGCGTGACGCGAATTCGCTCCCCTGAGCTGTGACGTCCACCAGACGTGGTGTTTGGATCGGAGTCGTCCCAGCTCCTCACGTTCCCTCGGCCATGATGTACTTGGAGAATGCAATGAAGTTTGTTTGGATTACCGCCGCGCTGGTCGCCTTTGCCAGCATGAACAGCGCCAACGCTGGTCTGTTCCATCACTACAACGGCTGTAACAGCTGTTGTACCGCCGCCCCGAGCTGTGCCGCTCCTGCTTGTGCTCCTTCGTGCGCTGCTCCCGCTTGTGCTCCTGCTTGTGCAGCTCCTGCTGCTTGTGCTCCTGCTTGTGCACCGACCTGTGCCGCGCCAGTCGCGACCTGTGCTCCAGCTTGCTCGGCTCCTGCTCCTGTTTCCTGCTGTGCTCCAGTTGCCAGCTGCTGCAACAGCTGCTGCAAGCCACGTTGCTGCCGCATCCGCTGCCCCAAGCTGTGCTGCCCCAAGATCTGCATGCCAAAGATCCGCTGCTGCCGACCACGTTGCTGTGGTTCGACCTGCGGTTCCAGCTGTGCTCCTAGCTGTGCCGCTCCATGTGCTCCTAGCTGTGCCGCTCCTGCGGTCAGCTGCAGCAACTGATTGTTGAAAGAAATCCCGCTTCAAGACGGAATCTAACCTCGGTTCCGATGACGTCAGCTGCGGGTACGTGAGAACTTGTCGAGGGAAGCTAACCACTTCCCTCGACTTGACTCGCACGACAACGATCGCCCGCCGATAGAGACCGATCGCTGTCGAATTCTTTTCGGACGAAATACAAATCAAGGTGACGACTCCTCTTCTGGGAGTCGGCACCTTGATTTCATTAATAGGCCGGAATTTCGCCAGCCCCGACTTTGTCAAAGACCAAGTCCTTCGCACTTCTGGGGCACGTCGCCGGCCACTGCACCCTACGACAGCAGCAAACGCAAATCGTCCGTCGTCAGGTTTTGCATGATCGAGTTGTTCTGTTCCAGGATCGCGTCCGCCAGTTCCCGTTTGGCCTGCTGCAATTCCGCAATCTTCTCTTCCACCGTATTCTTACAGATCAAACGATAGGCAAAGACCTGCCTCGTTTGACCGACACGGTGGGCTCGATCGATCGCCTGCGTTTCGACAGCGGGATTCCACCACGGGTCAAGAATGAAGACGTAATCGGCCGCAGTCAGATTGAGACCTAGACCACCCGCCTTCAAGCTGATGAGAAACACGCCGCATTTTTCGTCGGTCTGAAATCGTTCCACCCGTTCCTTGCGATCTCGTGTTTGCCCGTCGAGATACTCGTAGCAAATCCCCTTTTTATCCAAATGCTGCCGAACGATGGCCAGCATGCTGGTAAATTGTGAGAAGACCAGCGTCTTGTGATTTTCTTCCAGCAATTCTTCGATGTGCGGGATCAAAACATCCAGTTTCGCACTGGCGTCTTCGGGTGCGGAACGGTTCAACAGCGAAGGGTGACAGGCAGCCTGTCGCAGCCGAAGCAACGCTTCCAGCACATGCATGCGTGTTTTCGCGATTCCCTGTTCCTGAACCAGCCCCAACAACGAATCTCGATAGTGATCTCGCAGTTCGTTGTACAGCCGCTGCTGATCTTCGCCCATTTCGCAGAAGATCGTTTGTTCCAGCTTTTCGGGAAGTTCACTCGCCACGCTTTGCTTCGTTCGGCGCAGTATCAGCGGGCGTAACCCCTCGGCGAGAATACGGCGGGTCTCCTGGTTCGTCGGGTCGGCCGCATGCTGTTTGAAGGCGGAACTGCGACCGAGCATCCCCGGATTAAGAAATTCGAAGATCGAACACAGATCCCCCAGGTGGTTTTCGATCGGTGTACCGCTCAGACCAATGCGATGCTTGGACTGCAACAGTCGAACGGCCTTCGCCACTTGAGAAGTCGAATTCTTGATCGCTTGCGCTTCATCGAGAATGACGTAATCGAACGTCAGTTCTTTCAACAACAGCACGTCCCGTCGTAGCGTGCCGTATGTTGTCAGAATCAAGTCATACTTCGTGAAATCTTCCCGTGATTTGGCGCGATCAAGTCCCGCGTATTCCAAGACCTTGATACCGGGCGTGAATCGCTCGCACTCATGCTTCCAGTTGAAAATCAATGATTTGGGAACAACGACGAGCGATGGATTTCGTTTCTTGACGCGGATTCGACGATCTTCCAGAAACGCGAGCATCTGAATGGTCTTACCAAGACCCATGTCGTCCGCCAGGCAGCCGCCGAAATTGAATTCTTCCAGGAATTTCAACCAGCCAATGCCCTCGCGCTGATACGGGCGTAGTTCGCCTTGGAATGTTGGGGGCTCGTGCTCGGTCTTGATGCCGTCAAACGCCGCCAACCGTTCCCGCGTTTCCAAAAACTTGCTGTCGTAGTCGACGGAATCTCGCGAGGAAAGCAAGGCGTCGATAATGCTGACCTGAACCGCGCCGAAGCGAAGATGCTCTCCATCGGCAACGCCCAAACCTGCCAACAGACCATATTTCTCCAGCCATTCTTCCGGCAGGATTCCCAGAGAACCATCGTCCAGGACGATCGTTCCGTCGCCTCGCGCCAATGCGGCCAACAGTTCGGGAAAAGTCACACGGGCACCGTCAAAACTGACGTCGCCATGCAGTTCGAACCAATCGATGCCCGACTTGATCTGAAACTTGAGATCGCCCGCTTGACGGACATGCTTACCATCGGCGCGGACCTGCCAGCCTTCGGCCATCAGGCGGCGAACAGCGGGAGCCAGATCACGCGAGGCAATTTCCGCATCGTGAGCCCCCCGCTTCTGGTCCAGCAACCGGCGAAAACCGTAGTCCATCAGCTGCGACCAGGCCAGTGATTCCCGTTGCTTGTCGCGAACCAGACACCGACTGGCCGATCGTTGGACGATGGCCCATTGGCTGCTCGAAGCACGGATCGACAGACCGTCGTAATCGAATAGAACCTCGGCCTTCAGCCGATCGTTATGCCAACGGGACTTCCCAGGCGCATGGACGATCAGAATCGGCTGAGGTTCCAGAACCACTTCCATCAACTTCAGTTCTTCGGGCAGTTCCAGGCGCGGCAGCGCTGGCATATCCAGCAGACGGTCGACAAGTTCGTGTTCTTCTCCAGCGGGCACCTTCAAATCGTCGGATCGACGGAGCAAGGCCACCCATGGATAAGCATCAAAGTCCTGAAATGGCCGCACCAGCGTCATCGTGATCGCCAGGCCGCCCGGCACAACCAACACAGGATCTTTCAGCGACATATGTTCGTCGCCACGGCGCAGCGAACCACGCAGTTTCCACGCGTCTTCCGTCGCGTCGAATTCGACCTTCAAACAAAGTTCCCACAAACCGCCTTCGTCCCACGCCAGCGTTTCCGTAACCCGTTCATCGTCACCAAGAATGCGGATGCGGCCGGTGGCACAGATGGCAGGGAGCAACAACTGACACAGATCGTGAGGCAACCGGTAGCGATGGGCTGCCAGACTGTCCGTCACAGGACCGGTCATCGCACTGCGATCGGGCGTGCCTCCCACCAGGTGGGCCAGAATTCTTCGATCTTCATCGTCATCGATATCGTCGAATTTCCCTGGCTTCAGCTTCAGTGGCTTCAGCTTGCCCCACTCGCCATTCGAACGGCGTTGACGATGCGACGTCTGGATAATGACCAAACCGGCTTCTTCACTCGCAACGGCGTCAATTTCGTAGAAAATCTGCCGTTCACGCCCTGTGGAGGCGGACGAATTTGCAGCGTCTTCTCCCTGCATTGCCTTGCGCAGCTCGCTCAGGCGTGATTCCCATTCGCGCAGTCGTGGCGCGGCCACCGCTTCCAATTCGGCACGAATCAATTCGCGATCAGCCCGTTTTTGTGAGCGGCTGGAACCGTTCGTCGAATAGGCTTCGTCGTCGTCCTCGTCCCATTCCTGCATGCCGAAATCGAGCGGATCGTCTTCGACCGCGAATGGCGGGATATACCCTTGCTTCGCGCCGCCGCCGATATAATTTCCGGCGTCCGCAGCAAGAATGGTGGCCCACAGATGCTTGCAGTGCGGGTTGCCACTTTTATTGGCCTCGGTCCCGACACAATTGCACGACATCTTCAGCGCGCCATTGTCGCGACTGAGTTGTGTTTGGTACTCCACACCGTCGCGAACGACGGCAAAGAGATGATCAGTGGTGACCCGGATGACTGCCACCCGTTCAGCCTGAATATACGCAGCCCCTCGGAAACGAATATCTCCGCGAAACTTGCTTTCCAGCAGTTCCGACAACGTCATGAACGCGTCCCTGTCCCGTTCTAAGAAACCAGTCTTCAACATCGCTCGCTGGCAGCAAGCCAGTACAAATCGTGCGAGCTAGGCAACTTAACCGATCCGAGCAAACGTGGGTAGTGATGACGCGCCCGGGAAAAGTGACCGAGTAGATGGCGAGTTCTTTTCGCATCCCTATACGATGAACTTTGTGTTATAATATTGGTTATTTTGCGGGAAACCTCATGTCGATTTGGGATTCGCTGCGCGGGCACGCCGAACAGCAAGAAATGTTTCGGCGATCGATTCAGCGACGGCGCTTGTCCCAGGCGTATTTGTTTGTCGGACCACCGGGCATTGGCAAACAGCAGTTCGCACGACGACTGGCGCAATGCCTGCTCTGTGTGAATCAGGGTGATGATCCGCTCGACGCCTGTGGCGATTGCCCCGGATGCCGGCCATTTCTCGCGGGGGCTCATCCCGATTTTCTTTACGTCGGTTGTCCGGAAGGCAAGCGAGAACTTCCCATCGCCTTGCTGGTGGGACCGGAAGATCGACGTGGCCAAGAGGGGCTCTGCCACGACTTGTCCCTCGCGCCCCTGCCCGGATCTCGCAAGGTGGCCATCGTTGACGATGCCGACACGATGAACGAAGCGAGTGCCAATTCCTTCCTCAAAACCCTGGAAGAACCTCCCGATCGGGCCGTAATAATTTTAATTGCTTCGAATTTGGATGCCTTGTTACCCACGATTCGGTCGCGTTGTCAGTTGGTTCGATTTTCGCCCTTGTCGAATGAGGACGTCAAAGCACTGCTATTGGAACAAGAGTTAGCTCCATCAGAAGAGGAAGCCCAATTCGCCGCCGCACTCAGCGAAGGAAGCTTGTTTGTCGCACAACAGTTGCTCGAACCGGAATTACGGTCCTTAAGAACATTGCTTTACTCGCAACTCGGCCATCAGAACTTCAGCGGCCTCAGCCTGTCGAAACAATTGTGTGAGGGACTGACCAAAATCAGCAGCGACGCCCCCGAACAACGTCGAAACGGCCAATGGTTGATCCGATTCACCATCGAGTTCTTTCGCGCTGTGCTTTGGAACATGAACCACCCTGGATCCACATCAGGATTGGCGGTGGGAGAAGCGGTCGCTTTTTCGTCGCGGCTCGCCGCTCAACCGAACAGCCAGGAACTGATCGGCGGCTTGATCGATCGCACCGTCGACGCCTCAACCCACATCGATCAGAACGTCCCCGTGCCGCTGAGCCTGGATTGTTTGTTCGACGATCTCTCCCGACGGCTGCGATCAGCCTCGCCAAGTCGGTAACCTCGCCAAGTCGGTAACCTCGACAAACCGGGATAACGAGGATCTTGGGATATCGGGGGGAAATCTGCACGAAATAGCAGATTCTTGCTGTTCATCTCTGCCGGTTGAGACTCAGGGAAGAGATTTACTTCAATCACGTCATGGTTCGTCTTGTCGCGATTTGTTTTTTCGGCTAATTGTGCCGCCGCGTTTCCGGGATACGGTGTTCAGGCACTCGTCTTGAACATGGTTTTCCGCTGTCAGTTTCACCTCCGCAATGGCCTTTCCCGCATTCGGATTTCAACAGAGATACCCCTCGGGCGCGGGCCCGCGAGAACAGACCGCATGACCCACGACTTCGCCGGTAAAAACTCCGACGTCGCATGGCCGCCGAACGGAAACAGCGGACAACCGCCAGTAATGGCGTTGTTTTGCCGCTGTTCGGACCGTTTGGCGAGTCGGTCTTGGTCGTTTGTGTTGAGCGTGTGCTGTTTTCTGTTGGGAATTTTAGCCGTCAGCAGTGATGTCAATGCACAATCTTCCCGGTCCAGCGGCTTGAGTTCCCCCGATGATTCGGTAACTCAACCTCTTTCCGACTTGGCCGTTCCAACTCGTCCGAATCGAGCCAGCATCAAATCCAAATCGGCCAAGGGAGATATTCGACAGACTTCTTCTTCATTTGACGAAAACGACGAAGCTCCTAAGACCGTATTTCAGCTCGAAGAACCTTTGATTGAGGTTCTGATCGAGGGTAATACGACCATTCCGAAGTCCGAAGTCTCGAAACATATCAAAACGCGTCCTGGACGGCCGGTCACGCAAAAACAAATCAAAGATGACGTGGACGCCCTGGTGCGCACTCGTTGGTTTGCCAGCGTAGAACCGGCGCTGCGTCCCACAGACGACGGCGTCGTACTGGTCTTTCGTGTACTCGAACGCCCCATTGTCAGGCGAGTCGAATACAAAGGCCTGAAAAAGATGAAGCAAAAGACCTTCGATGCGTTAACGCAATTGAAGCCGGGCAGCCCATTCGACATCGGATCGAACCGCGAATGCGCCCGACGAATCGAAGAATATTACCATGAAAAAGGGTTTGCGTTTGCCACCGTCGAACTCGAAAAGGGCAACGACCGCGATGACCGTGAAGTTGTCTTCCTGATCAACGAAGGCCCCAAAGTTCATGTGACTGCCGTGAAATTTGAGGGAAATGAAGAATTCATCGACGGCATCTTAAAGACAAAAACACGAACCAAAACGCGAATCCTGTGGCTGTTCGGCGGAAAATATGATCCGTCATCCATCAAGGATGACATTGAAGGCGTTAAACAGTACTACCACAGCCTGGGTTATTTCGATGTCGAAATCAAAGAACATCTGAAATTCTCGGACAACAAAGCGAACGTCGAATTTCATTACGAGGTCTCCGAGGGGATCCGTTACAAAATTCGAAACATCGAAATCGTGGGTAACGGAGTTCTGTCTGAAGATGAACTTCGAGACATGATGAAAGTCGAGGGCAATACCCTCTACAGCGCCCGCGATATCAACAAAGATATGGAAACCATCAAGACCAAGTACGGCGAACAAGGCCGACTCTTCTGCCAGGTGGATGCGGTGCCCCGCTATACGGAAGACGAAGGCATCGTGGACATTGTCTACAAGATCAACGAAGACAAGGTCTATCGCATCCGGCATCACAATATCCACATCATGGGTGATCGGCCGCATACCAGGACAAACCTTCCCCGTAACATCGCGATGATTCAGCCGGGGGATCTGGCCGATCCGAGACAAATCCATCTGACAAAAACCCGTCTCGCCGGATCGCAGAATTTCGAAGCAGGTCAAGCGAACGGTGTCCGTGTCGAAACGAATATTGTCAAAGACGAAACATGGGTCGCGCAACCGGAATATGGTGCTGTACGCAGCCAGTCTGCGGACTATCCTCCTTCTGCTAAGCCCATCGTCCCTCCGTTGGTTCAAGGTCCGGACCAACAGGCAGCGCCGACAACCGACCCGACAGCTCAACGGCTTTCGCCCAACGGTATTTATGGGCTTTACGGTTGGATTGGCACAAAGGCCTCGCGAGCCGAAAGCCGCGATCCATTTGTTTCCGTGGCCTCGTACTTTGATGAACGAACTGAACGTCTGGCGGTCCCGACGACTCAGCCAAAATTGGTTGCCGATGATGGCCTGTCACCACTGACACCCATTTTTCGCGCGCAAAGTAAAGACCCCATCCAGCCCCCCGCCAACTTCGGTTTCGACAACAGCCCGCAAGGGGATCCTTTTGGACGAGGCATTCGTAACCCTGATCCCGACGATCTGGAACGCGTTCCGCCGGCATTCGTGGATCTCGACACGTATCTGACGGAAGCTCGTTCGGGCCGCTTGATGTTCGGCGTCGGCGTGAACAGCGATGCCGGTCTCGTGGGCAATATCGTTCTGAGCGAACAGAACTTCGATATTTTACGACCGCCGACGAGCTGGAACGACATTGCCAACGGGCAGGCTTGGCGTGGTAACGGCGAGAAATTCAAGATCGAGGCGATGCCCGGTACGCAGGTCAGCCGCTATTTGGTTGACTGGCAGAATCCCTACTTCCTGGACACAAATTTCAATCTGGGTGTCAGCGGCTTCTACTTCATGCGTTACTACCGAAACTGGGATGAAGAACGTACAGGCGGTCGCATCAGCCTGGGACGTCAACTGACGAAGCGCTGGTCGGCTCGCGCTGCGCTCCGCCTGGAAGACATCGACGTCTATAATGCCACGGTTCCCACGCCTCAAATTCTGGCGAATGCCTTGGGCTTTAGCCTGCTCTCGACAATTCGCGGCTCGATCATCCACGATACGCGTGATGCGGCTTTCAACACGGGCGAAGGCCATTACCTGGAATTGTCGTATGAACAGGCATTCGGCCAGTACAGTTATCCACGAGTCGAATTGGAAGGTCGTCAGTATTTCACAACGTATCGACGAGTTGACGGTCAAGGGAAACATACGATTACGTTGCGTGGTCAAACCAGTTGGACCGGAAGTGATACGCCCGTCTTCGAGCGATTCTTCGCCGGGGGATTTCAAACTTTCCGCGGCTTCGCCTTCCGCGGTGTCAGCCCCTCGGATACCGGCGTGTTAATCGGTGGAGATTTCCTGGCTCTGGGTAGCGCGGAATACCAGTTGCCCGTCGTCGCCAACGAAATGGTGAAAATCGTCGGATTCACGGATTTCGGTACGGTGAATAACAACGTATCGCTCAGCGATTTCCGCGTCTCGGTCGGTGGTGGATTCCGCGTGTCCGTGCCCATGATGGGACCAGTTCCCATCGCCATCGACTTCGCGGTGCCGATCCTGCAGCAACAGACCGACATCAAACAGGTCATCAGCTTCTACGTCGGTGTGAACCGCTAATCGCGGTTCAACAGCTGCTGGCACCGCATCAGCCTCACGCGTTGGGACTATCTTGCGCTTGGCGCACACCAGTTGACGGGAACAGCCCACCCAATCGGGAAGATGTTTTCCCCATCCGACGGCCTGTTTAATCTCACCCTGCGAACAACGACTTTCGTCTGGGACTAACTCTCGAATCACGGATTGGGAGATGTCGAAAAAATGAATTGCCGTAGCAAGAACGGTGAGCCGAATTGATCAATCGTCGCTCGCCGTGCATCATGAACGCTCCTCCAACCCAGACAATTGCCCCGAAGCTTAAAGAGACCAGCGAATGATCACAAACGGCCTCGCTCAACTCCGTCAGACATCCAACTCGATCTCCGCGAACCTGGATGCAGTGAACCTCGGATTTCTGATCGACACAAATCCGAACGCAACGTCGCACGGATCCACGCCACAGTCATCGTGCACTCGTAGCGGACAGTTGACCACGGTTGGAATTCTGATCTTCAGCCTGCTGGCCGCAACGACAGACCGTCTCCACGCGCAAGAACTCGATCCACGACTGGCCAATTACGACATCACCGGCCAGATTCGGTTCCAAAATCCACCACAAGCGGAAGAACGACGTGGCCAACTGGTCCGCGCGATTTGGAAAGACGGATTGCCGACAACTCGACCATCCGTCCGAGAACAATTGGCCTCCTCCGACGCGTTAGCCGCCATCAATCCCATCCTGATGTCACGCGTGGATCTCTACACAACCAATGTGTCGGCGATGGACTTCCTGTCAATGACGTATGTGGCATATCCCCAAGGGACGACATCCGCCCCCGCGAGACTGGCGATCGTTCACGCGGGCCACATGCCCGAAGGCCCGGACCACGCTCTGGAGGCGGGACTCCAGGAAACGATCGAACGATTACTCGAGCACCGTTTCATCGTCGCCGTAATGCAAATGCCCCTGGTTTCGTGGAATCAAGACGCAACGGGAGTTTTGCCCAACGGGACACCGTTTGAAATCCATCAGCGATCCGTGGCCGGGCATGACGAACTGTTCCAGAGGCTCGAACCAACACTCGGCGGCCAATGCCTGGCATTTTTTCTCGAACCGGTCGTGCAAGTCACCAACGAAATGCTCGCTCGGCATCTGGACAATTCGGGCGTGTTGATGATCGGACTTTCGGGTGGAGGTTGGACGACCCATTTTTCGGCAGCGCTCGATCGCCGCATTGTTTCTTCGATTCCCGTGGCCGGAGCGCTACCGCTTTATGCCCGCCCCTTCAGTCGCGGAAGCAAAGGAGACGCCGAGCAAGAGTATGCGCCGATCCTGGGTGAAGAAGACTCGAACAATGACGGTGTTCTCGACCGCGCCGCAGGCGTTTGCTCGTGGCTGGAGATCTTCGCTCTCGGCGCTGTCGGTTCATCCGACAAACAACCACGACGACAAACGCAAGTCATCAACTTCGATGACTCGTGTTGTTTTAACGGCCCCGTCTATCTGACCTATCGTGATTCGTTGGCCAAAAGGGTTGCTGACATTGGCACCGGCGAATGGCAAACATTCGTCGATCGCACCCACCGCTCGCATCTGATTTCGAAAGCCACATTGGACGAGGTCTTGATGCCGATGCTTAATCGCATGACCCCTCGACCTTGAATTTGACTTGTCGTTAATCCAGCTCGCACCAGGCGCGGCCGAGAAAGTGCGGCAGGTCGGAAGCGATCATTCCGGGATTCGACAATTCTTCCGCGGCAAGATCACCAGCCAATCCATGGAGATGGACACCCAACTGAGCGGCCTCAAACTCGTTCATCCCTTGTGCCAGCAACGCCGTGATCACACCGGTCAAGACGTCGCCGGTACCACCCGTCGCCATACCGCTATTACCCGTCGTGTTGACGGCCACTCGTGTGCCATCGGTGATGATCGTGTTTTGTCCCTTCAACACAACAATCACGTGATTCTTTCCCGCAAAATCAGCAGCGCACTGCGCCCGATTATTCTGAATGGTTTCGACATCCAGTCCCGACAGGCGGGCGAATTCGCCGGGGTGCGGCGTCAGGATTCGAGCGGGTGCGTCGGCAGGTCGCTTTAAGAGGTAGGATCGCTTGGCCAGCAAATTTAATGCGTCAGCATCGAAGACACAGGGCAACGGAATCGTTGCGTAAAGATCCGCCACCAGTTCCAACAGCAACGCGGATTGTCCCAGCCCCGGTCCGATGCCCACCGTCGTTTGATTCAGCAGGATTTGAGCCAGTTGCTGAGTGGCCGATTGATGAATTCGACCATGATCATCTTCCGCCAGACCCAGCGTCATATACGAGGGCTCATAGGTCGCGATGATGTTGATAATGCCCAGCGGAGCCGCGACGGTCACCAATCCCGCACCACCGCGTAAGGCCGACTTTCCCGCCAGGCACGCCGCGCCACTCATGCCACGACTGCCTGCGACAATCAAGGCTCGACCGCAGTCACCCTTATTGGCATCGTCACTTCGTTTGGGAACAGCGGGCAGAGAGCTCACCAGTTGGATCGACCGCGTTTCAGACATCAGGTTCCTTCCACAATTGGCACGGTTGTTTATTTGGTTTGAAGTGCAATCAGCCCCGCAAGATATCCGCCCTTGAATCCCGCGTCGATGTTGACCACTGCCACGTTGGCCGCGCAGCTGTTCAACATCCCCAGCAAAGGAGCAAATCCGCCCAGGTTCGCCCCATACCCCACGCTCGTCGGCACCGCCACCACCGGCACGGAGACCCACCCTGCGACGACGGACGGCAACGCCCCTTCCATCCCGGCCACAACCACAATCGCATCGGCTTGTGCCAGCCTGTCACGCTGTGCCAACAGCCGCTGCGGACCCGCCACCCCGATATCCAGGATCAGTTCCGTCTCGCATCCCATCCAGCGAGCCGTTTCCACCGCTTCTTCCGCAATCGGCCGATCGCTGGTACCGGCCGAGACGACAATGACCCGGCCTTCGCCCGATCGAGATTGGTTGATTTGCACCAGTGTTCGCGCCATCGGCTGGAACACGGCAGCGGGGAATTCGCCTTGCACGACTTCAGCTTGTTCGAGAGTCACTCGCGTCGCCAGCGAATTCTGGCCGAAGGCTTGCTGTGCTCGAAAAACAGCCGCAATCGCATCGGGCGTCTTTCCCGGCGCGTAGACGACTTCGGGAAAACCGCAACGACGCTGACGGTCCATGTCGACTTGAACATCAGGCGTCAGTACCGTCCCGAGGAACGCGACACGCAGTTCATGTTCCAGACGACCCAGTTCCAGTTCGCCGGATTGCCAACGCGTCAGAAGCAGTTCGAGAGTTTCGTGTAACATGGAGCAACGCTTCGGGACGTGGCGGTATCAGTGACCAAAAAAACAGAACCTACCGTCGCCAGTGATGCCGCTGACGCAGCTCAAGTCGGCAAGGAACTTCGCAACACGTCGGAGCCGATCCGACAGACCATCCAGGCAGATAACAATTCGACGTTCCGTGATCGACCAGCCAGAGATTGCGATAATTGACCGGATTGTGATGGTCTTGTAACAAAATCGGCAAGGGGTTCGGACCTTCGGGCCTGCCGCCACCGGTCTTGTTTTCCAGTTCAACCTGGTTTTGCACCACAATCCCATTGTGCCGGACCGTGATTCGCCCTTTGCAGATCCGCCGGCCACACACGTCGAACTGAGGAGCGTTGAACGTGATATCATACGTTTGCCATCGCAATGGAGGAAAGCTCATGTTCAGATCCGGAGCTTTGAACTTGTACAGCGACGCACAATCGTTGAATTGCAATTCCAAACCAAACGAATCAAGCACCTGAACTTCGTAACGTCGTTGCAGATAGAAGCCGCTATTACCGCGATCCTGGCCTCGAGCATACGGCATGTAAGGTGTGCGGAATTCGCCGTGCAGGGTAAAATTCTGATAGACATTTTTCGTCTCACAACCCACTTCCAACAAACCGTCGGACGTGACCTTGGCGTTGGCCCATTGATCGGTGCCATTTCCATCAAACAGCACGATCGCATTGGCCGGAGGTTTTTCCCCCATCGTCTGGCTCACGCGTTTGATCGGTTGCAGGAAGCCCAATCGCTCGCCGGACGTGGTCTTGACGACCGCCGCGAATCCCGTCTGCAAATAGATGACCAAACTGTCATTGCGAAGAATGACCTGATCGCCTGTGCGAGACCCCGACAACTTCAACCGCGCGGAACCGTCAAAGCCGTTACCGGGCAATCCGCCTCGATAAAGCAGTGCATTGAATTCACCTTTCCCCAGCGCGACCACCTGCAATCCGATTGGGCACGGACGTCCGTCCAGTGGAATCTCGCCCACGTACTCACCTTGATCGTGATAGTCCGCATCCACCTTACTCAGATCGGTAAATGCCAGTCGACGCAACTCGGCCGTATCGTCCTTTTCCGGTTCTGCCGGGGCGGGAGGAGTCGCGGGAGTCGGCGCCGGGTCAGCGGCAGGAGCCTCGGTCGGAACCGCAGCCGGGGCAGGAGCCGGATTCGCAACCGAAGGATCCTGAGCGAACAGAGGTGCACCGACCACGACGATGGCAAGCAGAGCGCAAAAGTCGAGCAAATGACGTCGCAGAGTTGTCGTTTTCAAGATGAGACTTTCCGGAGATTCAATTCGGCTGGCAGCCCGATCACATGACATTTGAAGAGCGAACCACATTCCGACTGCGTCCCAGATGCAGAGACCTTTCAGGACTCGCAACGGGAGACAATCTTCACCTCTTTCCTTCGTCGGTCAGCTCACGCTTCGATTCGTTTTCTCTGAAACGCCGCCACGAGTGAAGTATCGGCAACACTCTCGCAGCCTTCCATACGCGCGACTAAAAGACCTTGCTGATCGACAAATTCGATTTCACACCGAATCAATTGTTCGGCGGCAGGGTGCACGCGGATAATAATGCGGACACCACTATGCGGCAACGCACGGCGGAACTGTCGATACTTGGTGATCGCACAAGGAAGGCACGGTTTTCCTCGCATTTCCTGTGACCAGAGGATGACTGCCTGCAGCGCGCTATCGATCGCCAGCGGATCGGCCAACCAATTCGCCCGCACCGGTTCTGCCATCCACACGGATGCCACGGGAGCCAGTCGTGCCGCCACGACAATGCCCTCTTCCGAGCATCCCTCGATCGCCACAATGCCTTTCAGCCTTGGCCCGTGAAACAGCCGGCTGTCATATGCGGCATCCAAGTCCACCGAATACGGTCGCAATTGAGCCACGTGCAGCATCGGCGCGGGGGCTGACGGATAACCGGGAGACAGCACCACGTTTCCGCCGGCATGAATGACATCACGTCCGTTGACATGACCAATCAGCCGCATCGGAACTTTGTAGTAAGCCTCTTCTCGAATCGGTTTTCCACACAGAATCTTCAAGTGCAGCAGATCGTGACTTCCCAGCCGAACACCCTGATAAACGCGGAAATCGTCGAATCCGCGAAGCTCCAACCCCGGGTTGCCGTGAATGGCACCATGAGCCAACCATTCCAGAATGATCGCCACGGGCAGTACCGCTTTGCCGCCGAGTGCGTGTGATTCCAGGAACGAGTTGTGGGCCACATCCAGGTCGCGTTCGAAGGCCACCTTAAATCCCAGCATCGAATCGGCAGGCGGGGCCGCTTGAGTCTCCGTGAAGACCGGCGCCGAACTTGCCACATGCTGAGCTCCCGTCGCAATCGCTCCGACGGCGACCGTCGCGCGTGTTGCCGACTCCATCCTCGCCACTTGTCCATCCGAGTGCCCCGTCGGATGAGCAGTAGCGACATTGAAATTCTCCCGCGTCGATACTCCCACTGGCGAAGCCGAAGTAGACGATGCTTGCGAACCTGGCGGCATCGTTGCGGCAAGGATCAGCACTTCGACCGGTCGACTGATAGTCTGACGCAGTTCGCGAACCACGGCCTCCGCACCCGATTCCAGCGGAATCAGTCCCACACCTTCGGAAGCGAAGATCTGCTTCAATCCACCTTGAACCATCCCGCCGTCCCACGGTCCCCAGTTGAATGAGGCCACCCGGCAATCGGGATGTTGCACGGCGAACTGACGAGCCTGCTTGTTCAGCACTTCATTGGCGATGGCATAGTCCAACTGCCCGACGCGGCCGAATCGCGCCGTATAAGAGGAGAAGACGCCGAGCATTCGCAGTTCGTTCGGATCGACGCAGTCCAACAACGTCCTCAGTCCGTGAACTTTGGTCTGATAGACGCGATCAAATTGTTCTCTCGTCTTGTCTTCAATACGTTGATCGGCCAGCACTCCGGCACCATGAATGATTCCGCGAATCGGCCCCAGATCGCGTCGAATCCCCGCCAGCAGTGGCCGGATGGCCAACGGGTCACGGATATCGACGGACTGGTAAATGACCGAGACACCGACTGCACGGAACCGTTGCAGTTGTTGCGTGACTTCGCGTCCGGCAACGATCTGCTGGTATTGATTCGCGATGGCTCGAGGAGTTGTTCCTGTGGCCGCTCGTGAAATCAAGTTTTGCTTGATCTCTGTTTCTGTCGACAATCGCGCCAACCAATCCGGTTCCGGAACCGGTTCAGGACTCCGGCCCAGCACGACCAGATGCGGATGCCAGGTACGAGCGATCGCCAGGGCCGCCTCCGCAGTGACACCGCGAGCCCCACCACTGATCACCACGACTTCGCCCTGTCGTAGCGGCGGCGTTTCAAACTGTCCGGCCAGCGGCTCTTCGACGACTTCCAATGCAAACGGTCCCGACGGCGTCAGACCGACTTCGACCGGCCCTTCATGCAGCAGTTCGGTCACCAGCATCTTGGCGGCCACATGCGGTGCCGACCATTCTTGAGCCAGGTCGAATGCGCGTGCGGTCACCTCTGGCCATTCAAGCTTGGCACACTTGGCCAGCCCGGCCAATCCACCCGACAGAGGATCCTGCAATCGTCGACGACCTTCGAAACCAAAATGGCCGTCCAAGCGAGAAACCGTCGCAATGATGGCAGGCGACGAAGCGGCCAGTCGCCGCAGTTTCGGTCCCACCTTTTGCAACCATTCGACCGCGTTCCACAGCTGGCGTTCGTTCATTCCCCGTTCAGGCGCGATCATGATCAGCCCCGTCAAACCATCCGGAACAACGGCCGCCTGCGGCTCATCCAGATTAATGATCCGCGGCTTCAACCCGAGTTCCGTCAGTTCATCGGCGATAAGTAAGGAGAGACCTAAACCATCTTCGGTGATCCAGATTTCGCTGCCCGGATATAGCTTGAGCGATGGCCGAGTCGCGGCCGGAGAAATGGCAACGGGCCGGACGACACTTCGCGTAATCGCCGGATCCTGAACCGATGGCAAACTCGCAGCCGTCACTGCAGCTCTCGGAGCGGACACGGGAAGAGCAGGGGACGCGGCGGCCGGAAGTGCTCCCGGAGCTCTCGCGTCGGCCAAGGTCACAACGTCTCGCAACGTGTGCAGCGCACCCAATTCTTCCGGCTGGAACGCCGGCAGATGAGGCACCCGTTCCTGCAAGGCAGACAAAATCTCAACGCGTTTGATCGAGTCGATCCCCAGGTCATGATCGAGACTCATCTCCAGATTCAACATCTCGGTCGGATAACCGGTCTTTTCAGAGACCACGTCCAGCACCGTCGCTGCCAGAGAAGTCGATTTCGCAGGCGCTAGCACCGATGTCGGAGCCGGTGCCGCATCAAACCGTGCAGGTGCCGCAGTGGCGTTCACCATTTCTGCAGTCGCCAAGGGGCGATTCGCCGGGGCCACTGACTCGCTCGTCGCGGACGAAGCCGTCGAGACGTTCGCCCGGGCATCAGCCAGCGTAACCACATCTCGCAACGTGTGCAGTGCACCCAATTCTTCCGGTTGGAACGCCGGCAGATGAGGCACCCGTTCCTGCAGGGCCGACAGAATCTCGACACGTTTGATCGAATCGATCCCCAAGTCGTGATCGAGACTCATCTCCAGATGCAACATCTCTGTCGGGTAACCCGTCTTTTCGGAAACCACATCCAGTACCGTCGCTGCCAGGCTGCTCGACTTCGGCGCCGCATCCGTCACAACGGGTGAAGCAAACACCGGCATCACCGCCGGCTGCGACAACTCATTGAGCGTCCGCAGCGTGTGAACCGCCCCGGCAGCCGCGTCGACTTTCGCCGGAGAAGCCGCGGACCGGGCATCAGCGATCTGAACAACGTCTCGCAACGTGTGCAGTGCCCCCAGTTCTTCCGGTTGGAACGCCGGCAGATGAGGCACCCGTTCCTGCAAGGCCGACAGAATCTCGACGCGTTTGATCGAATCGATCCCCAGGTCGTGATCGAGGCTCATCTCCAGATTCAGCATCTCCACTGGATAACCGGTCTTTTCCGAGACGACCGCCAGCACCGTGCCGCCCAACGAACTTGAGGGAACGACGCTTGGACTGACCGGAGAAGAAACCACGGCCACGGACGGAACGTGAGCCGTGGGCAATGCCGCAGGCTCGGTGACCGCTGGTACGGACGGCCGCTGAGCAACAGACCCCGTTCGTGTCGATGGTGCGACAGTCGCCATGCGGGCATCTGCCAACGCCACCACGTCGCGTAGCGTGTGCAGCGATCCCAATTCTTCCGGCTGGAACGCGGGCAAATCCGTCACCCGCTCCTGCAGGGCCGACAGAATCTCGACACGTTTGATCGAATCGATCCCCAGGTCGTGATCGAGACTCATCTCGAGATTCAGCATCTCAATCGGGTAGCCCGTCTTTTCCGACACCACTGCCAGCACGGTTCCGGCCAATGGAGAAACCACCGTCGGAGCAGGGGCCACCGGCGCAGCGACGGGAGCAGCAGCCACCACCGGCGTCGCCACAACTTCCGGCGTCGCCACGGGGGAACTCGTTTGCGGTCGATCCAAACGAGCCGCCTCGTCCAGTTCGCGCGCCCAACTGATCGCCGGAACATTCTGTTCCGGCTCTGGAGCGAAGTACGAGCGTTGCTGATCGGCGGCCGGCAACGCCCGATGTTGCTCTGCGGGTGCCGCAACAGCCGCTGCCCACGCGGGTTGTTCGCCCCCAGGCAGTTGCTGATCGCCGAGATATTTCTTGGCCAGACCCGAAATCGTCCGCAGCGCCACTTCCTGTCCGCTCAAGAACTGCTCGTGCAGTCGCGAGGTCTCATCCTGCATTCGCTGCAAGGCCAGCAGTGTCTCGCGAATCGTATTCAGGAGATTCGCATCCGCCGCAGTGCGCGCGACCGCGATCGATGGCGTCTGGTCAGCTGCCGCAAATTTTTGAATGTTGGTGGAATCCATAGTCTTCGTTACAGGAACGGAGGGTTCGTTTGTCGTGACGGCGGGAAGTGTTTCAACCATTGTCGTTCCGCCTTGGTTCGCCGTTCGAGTCTGATCGACCGCCGGCACAACACCAGCAGCGACCGACTCGTCAGGATTCGTGCGGTTCCAATTCGAGATCACTCGAGGAGGAATCGCAGGACGTGGTTTCACATAGTTGGCTCCGCAAATCGGGATCCGCAGCCGCTGAGCTCCGCCTTGTTCGGCGGCCCCGTTCCACTTCGGATCCCATTGTTCCCATCGAATCGGGTGGGCCGATGCTGCCAGACTGGCCAGAGCGCTCGCAAGATCAATCAACCCACTGCGTTTCCCATTTGACGAATCAATCGCCAGGGCGCGGAATTCCCGGCCATCCAGGATCGAACTGACCAATCCCGTCAACACGCCACTCGGGCCAACTTCCAGGAACGTGCGGACTCCATCCGCATGCATCTGCTCGATTTCATGGACAAAATGGACCGGCCGAGCCAGTTGGCTCGCCAGCAGATCGCGAGCGGCCGCCGGTTCGTCGGGATAAGTCGTCGCCGTGCTGTTGGCATAGACCGACATCGACGAGGGCACAAACTCGACCTCGTCCAGCACCGGTCGAAACTCGTTGCTGGCCACCGCCACCAGCGGACTATGAAACGCCGCCGCCACCGGCAGCTTTTTCCCACGAATATTACGGCTGGCGAACAACGAGGCCGCGCGATCAATGTCCGGGATTCGGCCCGACAGCACGACCTGTGTCGGACTGTTGTGATTGGCGACGACCAGATCCAGCGACATCTCGTCAATCGCCGCTTCGATCTGAGCCAAGGGCGCCAGCACCGCCAGCATCCCGCCTTCGATCTGCTGCGCTTCGGCCATCAACCGGCCTCGCAACGTCGACAATCGGTACAGCACCTGCGGAGAAAATCGTCTCGAAGCACACAGCGCCGTCAGTTCGCCATAGCTGTGCCCGGCCACCGCTTCGGGCCGTACACCAAACTGATCCAGCACCGCCAGCATCGCCAGGCTGACCGCGCCAATCGCCGGCTGCGCAATCTGCGTGGCTCGTAAGTCCAATTCCTGCGCGTCGCGACCTTCGGCCGAAAACGACGGATGCGGATAGATAAAATCGTTCAGCGGTTTGGCCGGCCCGTTGCCCGACGACGCAGCAAGAAACACCTCGTTCGCATTCTCCAGCACTTCGAGCATCGCTGGGAACCGACAGACCAGTTCCCGCTGCATGCCCACATACTGCGAACCCTGTCCGGGGAACAGAATCCCTAACTTCCCGCTCCGCTCGCCACGTCCATAGTGCGCCCCATCGGGTGTCGACCAGGATTGCCGATCAGGATAGCGTTCCATCATCGTCAGCGCACTGGCCACCAGCTTCGCCAAGTCGCTCTTGTCTCGCTCGACGACGAACAGCACGCGATGAGGATGCTCCACGCGGAACCCGTCCCGGCTCAATTTGGCCATCGTCCGCACATCACGCCACTCGGACGAAGCCAGGCCACCGACAGATGAACGAATCGCATTCGACAGATTCGACAACGAATCCGACGACAACGCGATCACCTGCACATCGCCGTCCCATTCCGGCTCGTCGAACGTCTGCGGTGATTCTTCCAGCACGCAATGAAAATTGCTGCCGCCGAACCCAAACGCACTGACCGCGGCACGTCGAGGATACCCACGCGGCTTCAGCCAGGGTCGCGCTTCGGTATTCACGTAGAAGGGTGAATTCGAGGCCAGCATCGCGGCCGGAGGTTGATTCACCTTGATCGTCGGTGGCAGAACTTTGTGCTGTAGAGCCAGAATCGCCTTGATGATTCCGGCCGCGCCCGCCGCGGCCTTGGTATGACCGATCTGCGATTTCACGGAACCCACGGCGCACCACGCCCCGCGTCGTCCTGTCGCCTGATACACGTGCATCAAACCCGAGACTTCCGTCGCATCGCCGACCTTGGTCCCCGTGCCATGCGCTTCAACCAGCTCGATCGTTTCCGGCCCGACACCCGCCACGCGATAAGCGTCCTGCAAACAACGAATCTGCCCTTCGGCCTTCGGCGCGTAAACCGCATTGCCGGCTCCGTCGCTGGAGGTCCCGATCCCTTTGAGCACCGCATAAATCCGGTCGCCGTCCCGCTCGGCATCTGCCAGACGCTTCAGGACGATCATGCCGATGCCTTCGCCCAGAATCGTGCCGTCCGCTTCGTCCGAGAACGGTTTCGCATTACCCGACGCCGACAGTGCGGGTGTTTTGCTGAAGCACATGAACATGAAGATGTCGTTGAAGGTATCGATGCCTCCCGTCACGACCATGTCACTGCGTCCGGTCCACAATTCCAATGCAGCCAGATGAATGGCCGACAGCGAACTGGCACAGGCCGCGTCGACCACACAGTTCGTCCCATGCAGATCCAGCCGGTTCGCAATGCGTCCCGCAACCACATTTCCCAACAACCCAGGAAACGAATTTTCTTGCCAGGGAACGTAGCTCTGCGAAATCCGATTCACGACGTCTTCCGCCACGTCGTCCGGCACGCCGGCATCCTTCAGCGCCTTGCGCCAATGAGGATGACCCAGACGAGCCCCCAGCGGAATCACCAGTTCCAGCGTGCCCGTCACACCCAGAATGCAGCCGACGCGAGACCGATCGAAAACGCGACCACCTCCATAACCGGCATGATCAAGTGCCCGCTTGGCCCCGACCAGTCCCAGCAGTTGAGACGTATCAATCGCTTCCAGGTTATTGGGCGAGATCCCGAATTCCAGCGGATCGAACGGCACGGGCGACAGGAATCCGCCACGCCGCGCATAGGTCATGTCCGGCGTTTTCTGGTTCTGATCGAAATAATCGTCGGGGTTCCAATGCGTCGACGGAACCTCGGTGATCGCATCGACACCGCGTCGGATATTCGACCAGAATTCATCGACACTGGCCGCCTTCGGGAAGAGCGCACTCAAGCCCACGATGGCGAGCGGCGGTTGTGTCGCAGGGAGTTCAGAATTGGTGTTCATAGACATTCATGTATCAAAAACGGGGATGCTTATTGTTTTGTCGTAGGAGTGCCGCACGTCGGCGACGGGACAATCCGTCCCAATTCCGCCGAGACGGGAAACCCTTGTGTTCGTAACAGATTCAGCCGCTGCATGACCGCGGCACCGTGGAGCAAATTGAACGCGACCGTGCCGACTCGACGATTGGCCGGTTGAGCCAGAAACGTGCCGCGAGTCCATTCGTTGAACGCGCCCATCGCCGGACCACACCAGATCTGATAGTCCATCCGTCGCGTCGGTTCTCCCGAATTGGCCCACCGCGATGACTGGCCGAGATACCAGCGAAAGATCAATGCCATCTGGTGCTTGGAATCGCGTTCTCCCTTGTCAATCTGCGCCGGATCACGCGTCGAGAAATAGTCGACCGTTTGCCGCCAGACTTCATTCAGCGATGTCCGAAACAGATTCTTCTCCAGCCATTCACGATCGGCGGTCGGAATCGCCTCGATGCCGGCATAGTTCCGATAAGTTTCGTACAGCTTGGCGGCCCGCATCGGAAACATCGTGCCGCGCTTCAGCACTTGCACCTTCACGCCCATCTCGAACATATCGGCACACGGACACATCGTGACATCCGCCTGTTCGGCCTCGGCCAGCATCTGCCGGACCGCATCGCATGTTCCCGATTCAACACAGGCCTGCTGGACGGAACCGACCAGCACGTAAGCCGCGCCCATCGCGAACGCCGCCGCCGCCGATGCCGGTGTCGAAATTCCTCCCGCCGCGCCGACGCGTAACGGCTGCTCGAACTGATACTGAGCCATCGCCCGATCACGCAAAGCCAGAATGGTCGGCAGCAGCGTCAGCGCCGGCCGATTATCGGTATGCCCGCCCGAATCCGCCTCGGCCGTAATATCCTGAGCGATCGGCACCTTCTCGGCGAGCGCCGCTTGCTCGCCCGTGATCGCCCCTTGCTCGACCAATAGCGAGAGCATCTTGGCGGTGGGTGGTGCGAAGAATTTCGACCCGACTTCGATCCGCGACACCTTGGCGATCACGCGGTTCGGTGTCACGATCTCGCCCATCGGCCCGCGGTGAATCCCATGCAGGCGATACCGAACGACATGCGGAGTCAGATCGAGATAGGCCGACGCCTCGACCAGCTTCACCCCGCGCCGCAAGTACAAGTCGACCAGCGATCGCTCAAGCGCCTGTTCATTCGGACTGTGGATCAGATTGATGCCGTAGGACGGCCGCGGCGAACGAACCGCAGCCGGAGCGAGCCCCGCAGCCACCGCCAGCGCACCGGCCTGATCGCCTGGTCCAGCCGTCCGGTCACCCGACAAATGCGCCAACCGATCGATCGCCGCTTCCACACGAGCCAGACTGAGTCCCGCCGAACCGAAGACCCCCAGCATGCCCTGGGCGGCCATCTCTTCGACGATCCGTTCCGAGCCGATTCCTGCCGCCATCGCGCCGGACACATAGGCATAACGCAGCCCATGATCGCGACGGAACGTGGCGTCGCCCAGATGCTCCAGCGGCATCGGGGGCACCAATCCCACGATCGGGTGCGACGACGAGGCATGGTGGGGCGAACCCAAGCTGCCCATGCCACCCTGAGCCAGCCCCAAACCCTGTGCGGTATTGACGATCATCAGTGCGGAATTGACGTCGTGGACAGCAGTTGCGATCGACGTCGGGTCCAGCGCCAGCGTTCCTCCGATCGAGGACCACCAACCAAGCAACGTCGGGGCGGGGGATGTCATTTGAATATTAAAAACCGTTGGAGCGTAAGGTTTACCAATTGCCGTTTGTCGATGGTTTGAGCGCGATCAGTATAGAAGTCGCGACCATCGCTTGCACGCGGCGAGCCACCCGAACTACCTGCACTCTGTCCACAATTGGTAGGGGTCGAAACGATTATACCGACAGGCGAGCGACAAAGCCCCTCTCGCAGGCGGGTGGCAGCCGCTCAAACCGACCGCAGGCGGCAAAGTGGCGACCGCCGGCCAGACATGCCCGCGTGCTATGCCACCAATTCCCACGTAACACAATTCTGGGAATCAAGTTGTGGCAAATAAAACCCGTCTTACCAGGAAAGGACGGGCAGAGCCGCCTCGTCAGGGCTGGGATTCGGTTCGATCCAGTCCACAACCGAACAGGCCTGGGTCGTGATCCCTGCCAGATGAGCGAAGTTCGCCAGCAATTGTCGGCCCTGCTGGGTCAGCACCGATTCCGGATGAAACTGCACACCGTACAGCCTCCGCGACTGATGCCGCAGCGCCATCGGAATCCCGCTGTCAGTACGAGCGGTGATGATCAATTCCGGCGGCAAAGTCGCCTCGTCGACCACCAGCGAGTGATACCGAGCCACCCGCAGCGGTGACGGCAAACCCGCAAACAGGTCCGTGCCCGCATGCTCAATCAGCGACGTCTGCCCATGCACAGGCTCGCGAGCCCGCACCACACGACCACCCAACGCGGCAGCAATCGCCTGGTGTCCCAGACAAACCCCCAGCATCGGAATCGAATCACTCAGCTCCGCAATCAACTCCATCGAGACCCCGGCCTCATTCGGCGTACAGGGCCCGGGCGAGATCACCACAGCCTGCGGCGCCATCGTCCGCACCGCCGCCACATCCACGGCATCATTGCGAACCACCCGAGTCTCACAACCCAGCTCGACAAAATAGCGGGCAAGGTTGTAGACAAAGCTGTCATAGTTATCGATCAACAACAACATCGCCCAGCCCCCAACATCGTCCAGCCCCACCTCACTGCAGTTCTTCCCGCCCCTCACCCGAGCGAACGTCCCACCCCACCGCATCCGGTCCGATTTCGCCAGCCAAGACGTTTCTCGCCAGCCGCGCCCGACCGATCCATTGTAGGCATTGCAGAAAGAGAGCCCACAAGCGGCCGTGGAACCGATTGCCTCGGAAACCCCGTCAGAACCCTGACGCAGTCAGAACGACGTCACCAGCAATCATATCGTCATTTACCAAGGCTCGGATCATGACCGTCTTTGCACTCATCGCAATGAAGTCGACCTGCCCCACGACATTGCGGGCAAGCGAAGACGCTGCTGGTCGGGGTGGTATTCGTGACCATCGTGGGCTGATTGATTCCAATATTTCGTGTTTCCGATGCAGTTCCCAGCGCATAGGCCATTTTTTTGCCACCGCACTTTTTGCAGACGACAGTGGCTTTGCCGCCGCAACGGCTGCAGGACCGATCTTCCAAGTTGCCATTGATACAAAAGGATCGATATTCATTGAGCGACCTCGGGGTCTGATCCAGCGGCATATACATCCAACCTGTCTTCGGGCGGTAGGCGCCCGAGTTCGTGTTGAGAGCCGTGATTTTTTTCAATTCGTCCGCTTTGATCTCGAAGTAGCGGACTTGGTTCAGGATTCGACCCAGATTCTGGTCAAGTTCAAATGGTCGAGGCTGCTCTTTGGCAGCCAGGGTAAAGAAGTTTCGTGCTGGCGAAATCTTGTGATCTTTGACTTCCACCAGCGCCAAGTTGTTGAGTGCGGCGATTTGTCCTGGTGAACGTTCCAGCACGCGCTTGAAATGAAACTCCGCCGCCTTGTAATCATTCTTCCCGACTCCGGAATTCAACAGTCCCAGATAAAAATCAGGGCGAATCTCTTTCGGAAATTGATTACCGGCTTTCTTCAAAGCGGTGATTGCCTCGGGATATTTCTTGGCCTCCATCAAAGACGCTGCTGTGACAATCGCACCGTCAACGCCTGCTGACAAATCGGCCGCAGACGCGAGGCTTCCCA
The DNA here is from genome assembly GCA_903871875.1 of uncultured Schlesneria sp. Taxonomy (GTDB): domain Bacteria; phylum Planctomycetota; class Planctomycetia; order Planctomycetales; family Planctomycetaceae; genus Schlesneria. The sequence goes on along the minus strand of CAIQIR010000070.1, from coordinate 4,847 downwards.
CACTCGAATCATTCGCTGCAGAGTCCGATTCCGACTTCGTTTCTGGCTCAGGCTCAGTCATCGGTTCAGCACTGGCCAGCGATGACGCACTCGGCGCCGACCCAAACGAGGTCTCGGGTTCAGGTTCCGGCTCAGTCGGCTCGTTCTTGGAGGGCTCCGGTGAATCGTCAGCAAGCAGCTCGCTTGAGGACGAGGATGTCGACTCTGGAATGGCCGGAGGATCTTCGTCCCCGGGAGAGACTTTGGCGATCTCCTGCGGTTCCTCGACAACCGGTACCTTCGGAATCTGTTGCGAGACGTCCGACTTGACGCTGGAACGCGATTGCATGACGGCTACTACTACCACGACGGTACACAACAGGCCGATGCCGCCCGCGATGGACCACTTCATCGCATCCGACCCACGGACCGGCTGTTTTTTCACAACCTGAGATTTCCCCGCGCCTTTTTTTGATTTGGACTGAATCGTCGATCGCTGCGAGTCCGACTTTGATTTCGACGCCGCAGCTGGCGCGGGACTCGTGTTTTTGGAAGGCAGCGGGGGACTGAGTGCTTCCATGTCCTGGAACAAGTCGTCTGGAAATTCGTCAAACGACTCGGACTCTGCCGCCGCAGCAGGGGCGGGAGCAGCGACCGGAAGCGGAGGCGGGCTGGCCGACTTTTGAGAAACCCGCGTGGGCAACTGTTTGGCCAGCCGACGTTCCGCCTGTCCCAGCGCTTTCAAAATTACCGACACGCGGCGCTGCTCATCGTCCGTGCTGATTTTTTCCAAGTCCCGTAGCATCGCTAAACGCTGATCAAACTGAGACTTCAAAACCCCAGGATCTGCCTCGTCCTCGCGAATGCCAACAAGCAAATAATCCAGCGGCGACGCCGGGTTCGCCGAAACGACACCCAACCATTGCCGCGCATCATCGCCCTCGGTCGCACGAGGTGGAATAACCCAGTCGGGATGCAGCTTGCGCAGTTGAGTGTCGTAGATTGACTTGGATTCGGGATCCAGCAGCTGTTGCTGGGCCACACGCATTTGTTCTCTGAGCCGTCTGGCCACATCCGACAGCGCGCCTCGCATCTGCTGTTCGATAAACTTCAGCCGCCAGCCCGCAACAAATTCGATGACATCCGTTTCCGGCTCCAATTCTGCCAGTCCAAGCAGCCGGTAATGAGTGGGAGCTGGCTCATCCGACGAAATCCCGAGCCACTGATGCAGCAGGAACGGGGGAATATCTAGCATGACATACCTCTGTCGGAGGCCGAATTCGCGGCAACCGCAACACTGTTGCAGAATATGCCGAAAATGTATGATTCCCACTCAACCAATTCAAGCTCATCGTAACGGCTGTTCACGCGATGCTTCGGAATCGATAAGGGGAAACAGGAATTCCGTTCAGCATCATTGGTCAACGATTCACAAGCCGCGGTCGACGTCCTATGACTGAAAAGACGAGTAGCACGTCAAATCGTCGAATGCGACGAGGGGCATCGCTCAGTCGACGACGGCAGGCGGAAACCCGCAGAAGATTCCCAAACACCGCGAAAACCAGCTAGACAAAAAACTTCATGGCCCCATCTCCGAAAAATATACCCGCCGTCGGAATCGACTTGGGAACCACATTTTCCGTCATCGCGCACGTCGATGCCTATGGGCAGCCACGAACAATCCTGAACAGCGAGGGCGACGCCACGTTGCCCAGCGCCGTGATGTTCGATCGCGAGACAGTGATCGTCGGCAAAGAAGCGTTGCGGGCTGCATCGCTCGAACCCGATCTGGTGGTGCGCTTTGCGAAACGGGAAATGGGTAACAAACATTTCAGCCGCAAGATCGCCGGCCGAAACGACTGGTCACCGGAAATGATTCAGTCATTCGTCCTCAAACGACTGAAAGACGACGCCGAAAAGGTCATCGGACCGTTTAGTAAAGCCGTGATCACGGTCCCAGCCTACTTCAATGACCCGCGCCGACACTCCACCGAGGAAGCGGGGAAACTCGCGGGAATCGAAGTCCTCGACATCATCAACGAGCCCTCCGCCGCCGCGCTCGCCTACGTCAGCAGCCGTCCGAACCCGGAAAGCGGCAAGGCCAGCGAAGTTATCCTGGTCTACGACTTGGGTGGGTGAACATTCGATGTCACGATGGTCGAAGTGACGGGCGACCACTTCCAAACCTTGGCGACGGACGGCGACGTCAAACTGGGTGGCTGCGATTGGGATCAGGCCATCGTCGACTATATCGCGACCGAATATGGTCGCGAGAATCGCGGACTCGACCCGCGCGATGATCCGGGCACTCTCCAGAAGCTGCTATTGCAGGCCGAAGACGTTAAACGGTCCCTGTCATTAAGATCCGACGCCAAGGTCTTCCTCGATCCGCCGTATCAGTTCCGTTGCGGATTGACACGTGAAAAGTTTGAGGAGCTGACGGAAGACCTCGTCAACCGCACCCGCTGGACCACCGAAAGTGTCCGCGAAATGTCGGGCAAGACCTGGGACCAAATTGACACGATTCTGCTGGTTGGCGGATCGGGCCGCATGCCAATGATTACGCGGATGCTGGAAGACCTGACCGGCAAAAAGGTCACGGAATCAGTCTCGAAGGACGAAGCCATTGCCTGGGGAGCGGCCCTTTACGCCAAGGCGATCCTCGACCGTCAGGCCGGCAAACCGGCGATCGCCATCGGCAATGTCAACGCGCATTCGCTTGGCGTGCAGGTCACCGATCGAGAGACCGGTCGCCCGCGACTCTCTGTGATCCTCGAACCCAACCAGAAGCTTCCTGCCGAGGGGAAAAAGTCCTATACGGTCCGGGGCGCCAGCCAATCGATCAAACTGAAAGTGTTTGAGGCCGCCGATCCCTCCTGTACTCGCGGCAACATCGGCGACGTGGTCTTTCAGCCAAAGCGACCGCTGCAAGTGGGCGAGCGAGTGGAAATCACCTTCCGCTACGAACAAAACGGACGACTTCGTATCCGCATCGAGCGGCTCGGCACGGGCGAGAGCTGGGACCAGGAATTGAATCGCAACGCAACGACGACGCAATAACAGGACGAGTTATGAAATGGCAACTTCGACTGCCGAACGGACAGTCCTTCCCCGTAGAAGGCCAGGATGTCGTCATTGGATCGAGTTCACGTTCCGATGTGGTTTTACCCGACGCCGAACCGAAGCATGCCTTATTACGCATGGTCGCGGGACGCTGGTTCTTGGAATCAGTCGACGACGCGCCGCTCTGGATCAATGAACGCCCTGGTTCAAAAGCCTTCCTCAACCTGGACGACAAATTTCGCTTAAGCGACGGCGGGCAGACGCTGGTCTTCGAAACCGTGAAGCCCGCTCCCGTCGCGCCTGCTCCACAACCGGTGGCAACCCCGCGAACCACGCCCCCGCCGCTGCTCCGCCCGCCGATTGAGACAGAGCGGCCAGCGTCCCGCCCGATTCTCCAAAGCGGACCACTCCCGACCAAGAAACGGCCAAGCGGCGCAACATTAATCGCGGGCGCGTCGCTGATCGTGGTGATTCTCGCGGTCGGACTTTGGTGGTTAGCACCTCGAAGCAAGACCGCAGATTCGGTCGCATCCACCGACAACTCGAGCTCCGCAAAAAAACACGACGGATCGAAAGATGTCGGCGAGACGTCACACCAGGCGTCCATCGCGTCCCACGAGCCGGCAGCCGCACGATCAGGACCAATAACGGACACACCGATCGCAGACCCGCTCGATTTTCTGGTACTGGTTGGCGTCGCGAGCACCAATCCGAAAGTCGGCGAGCCCGCCGTGACCGGAGTGGGCTGGCTGTCCAATTCTCGGACGGTCAATATCCCTCGCGAGCTCGGCAGTTTACTGGAACTCGTCATGCAAGAACTGCAAGCGAAGGGTGATCGCTCACAATACTTGTGTGTGATTCAATCACAACGAATCCGGGTCGATAAGATTCAACATCCGGCCTCTTGTCCTAAGATTTCGCAAATGACGTTAGCCAGCGCCGCAGATCTGCCGCAGGCGATCAAGATCGATCCAATGACCTCCGCGGAATTCGAAAAGCGACGCAGGCGCGAGCATTTCCAGTACTGCTCGTACATGCAATTGCCGCGATCAAAAGGAGCGAAGCCGCCCTTGATCGGGCCGTTTGATAGTGAGAACGTTCATCTGAGAAAGGGCACTCCGACGATCATCTACGAACAGCCAATTCATGCTCTGAAGACGGCTGTCTTCGCCGATGACACCGGCCGCCACGAGCTGGAACGCGGAGGACTCATCGCGGATAGCCACAACCACATTGTCGGCGTTTGCCTGCCCGATTCGACCATCGTCTGGGGCAGCGAACTAGCGCCGCTTTTGACCCCCTAGTTCTGCCGTTACCCTGAAAATTCGAGCGTCTGCAAAGAGAGGATGACACGTGGTTCGACAGTCGCGATTGTTGGTCGTGCTGATGGGTGTCTGGACGTTCTCGTCAATCGGTGACGCTCAGGAGTTTCCTAATACCGATGACCGGACGAAGATCTTCTTCGTCAGCCTGCAGATCGTGCAGGGGGAGTCTGCCGAGGCCCGCAAGCTTCGACTGGAATTCATCAACGCCGAACGAGATCGCATCCGCAGCGAAATCCAGAGTGCCGACAAAGAACTCGGAGACCTGCGTGAGATGGTCCCCGACGAAATGAAACCGCGCATGCTTCGCCCGCAGGAAGAGCACGCCCGCGAGGTGCTTCAACGCGATTTCAACGTCAATCTGACCAAGGTCGTGTTTCGCGGGAACGCCGCCGAAATTATGCGCGGCAAACCGCTGACCAACATGGTGCTGGTACTCGGCCCCGTGGCCAATTATCGCAAACAGGTCGTCGACGCGGATAA
>CAIQIR010000069.1 GCA_903871875.1 uncultured Schlesneria sp. | reverse complement strand
TTTTCGGAAAGAAATCCAAGACAAATGGTAAAACACCCTGTAAACTCATCGCCGACCTCCTTGTTGCGTGTAAGTGCCGTTGTAAGCAACACTTCTACGCATCTGGAGGTCTTTTCATTGGCAAGTCATGAATAATCCGGGATAGCGACGAATTCGATTTGTATTTTGATGACATTTCCGTCTGGGTGGAGTAAGCAGCAGAGTTGTCAGCAATGTCCCCGGCTGGACTCAGCAAATTCGAACGCCGTGTTCATGAATCGCACTCGCGGTTTCGCCGCCCCATCCCAACGGTCATGACGAAACCTCGCAAACGCAAAGTTGCTTGCTGCAATTGACGTCAAATCGTCAAGCAGCGATCGCGAGCGGTGACATCCCACATTTCAACAACGCGGCCGCCTTCAATGACGTAGGCCTGTTTGTGGAGCGCGGATGTTGGACAGATGTGTTTGGGAATGGCATATAGTTCGTCGCCCGGTTTGAACTTCTCAGCCAGCGGTGTTTGCAATACGAGATGCTCTTCGTTGTGAAGCACTTGCTCAGCGGCTGGTAAATCAGGAAAATTAACGCGTTGACCTTTGGGTGGATCCGACGCTACAGCCTTGTTGCCCAGGTCGCAGGTCAATCGATCCGGCGTCGGACGACTTATCACTCGCGTCAGTAGTAACACTGCGGGCTTGAATTCCATGTCGGGAAATGTTGTTCCATAACCGAAATCATGGAAGACGCAGGTTCCGGGAGCCAATTCGATCGCTGGATCATTCAGTTGAGCAAAGACGGGAAAGGATCCCGTGCCTCCACAAACGATGGCCGGCACAGGCCAGCCACGCCCTTCGAAGTCATCCCGCAATTTCGCAGCCGCATCCCAACAGGCTCGTACGGCAACGGTTCGCTCCTCAAGATTTGTCTGATGATTATGCCCGTCGTAGAGATGGAAGCCGGCTGGTTCGAGCCCCGGGGCATCAATGATTTGCTGATACAAATCAGCCGCGCGCGGACCGGGATTCACTCCGGTGCGATGCAGTCCCGAATCGAGATCAAGCACAACATGGATTGTTGTTCGCGCCGCAGTCATCACATCACTCAATTCCGCAATCATCAATGCATCGTCTGCCGTGACAGCGAACCGGACATCGGGATACTTGCGTAAGAATTTTGCTGCGCGAGCGATATTGGGCCCCACCAGATTGTAGGCCAGAAAAACATCCTTCACCCCACAATTGGCCAGCATCTCGGCTTCGGCAAATGTCGCACATTTATGCTTTGTAATCCCCATCGCCAGTTCAAGCTTCGTCACCGCCGGCATCTTGTGAGTCTTACAGTGCGGACGAAGACGCTGGACGTCACCAGCGATTTCGATCATCTTTTTCAGGTTTTGAATGACGATCTCGCGATAGACTAGCAATGCAGGCGAGAGAATTCGGGATGTATCAGCAACCGCGTAAATGGAATCCATACTTTTCGCTCGTACAAATAAAAGGCCTTGTGGGAAAGCGTGGCGAACACCAGCGTTCGACCCGCAGTCCTTCAAAATCAGCTGAGCTTCTTCAGTTTCGAGATTCGACCGGTCCCTACCCACTCAGCAACGAAAATACTGCCATCCTGTGCAAAACAGGCATCATGGGGATGCACAAACTTTCCGTTCTGCCATTTCGACTTGTCGTCACGGATTCCCTTTTCGGTCGTTACTCGCGCCACATCGTCTCCCAATCTCGCCACAACTTCGTTCTTCTCGTTCAGCAGTGTTACGCGAGCATGTAGTTCCGGGACGACCAGCAGGTTCTTCCACGTTTCGACATTGGCAGGCAAGCCATATCCCGTCAACGTCTCGATGTACTTTCCATCCATCGTGAAATACTGCAGCGTATGATGAGCCCGATCACAAACGACGATTGACGGGACGCGTCCTTCGCGTTTGTCCACCCAAACACCGTGTGGCGTACTGAATTTGCCTTCGCCGTTTCCCACACCGCCGAAGCAACTGATCCACTTCCCATCTTTGTTGTATTTATGGACGTACGACGCTCCATAGCCATCGATTAGCAGAAATCCGCCATCGTCCAGAAATGCAAAATTTGTGGGCAGAAATCGATTACTTCCCCAGACTTTGCTGGGTTCGGGTCGATCCTCGGGTCGAGTATTCTCGCCTTCGGCATACACGCCCGATTCCATCGGCGCATACTGCTGCCAGACGATTCCGCCCTTCAGATCCATCTTGGCGAACGTCTTCAAGTGTTGATAGGCGCAAACATACAGAAATTCCTGGCTTCCTTCTTCCCGGATCTCGATTCCATGACCACCGCCTTGGAATTGGGCTCCGAAGGATCGGATGTATTTTCCTTCTGGATCAAACACAAAAATCGAGGGATGATCCTTCAGGTCGGCACGTCCTTCATGAATGACGTACAGATTCCCCGATTTGTCGACAGCCACGTTATGCGTGGTCTGCCAGGTGAATTTATCGGGAAGTTGCGGCCATTCATGTTGAACTTCAAATTGGTGCTCACCTTCGCCCACGATCAGCGGCTTGTCAGTCTTGGCTGCGGTCAGCACCATCGGCGCCCCGATGATCGTTGCCGTTCCCACGGCAGCCTGAGCAATAAATTGACGACGCGATACAGGGTCAGATGGCGAGGGCATGAAGCGTCTCCTGGGTCAATGTGAAACAATCGATGAGGTAATCATACGATGAAGAGAGCTTGACCGAGGCTGTCGAAAACCGGCCACGAGCAATTTTTCCATCGAATCATTTTCGAGATCGCAAACGGAACAATGCGTCGTCTGAATTTATTCCGCCCATTATTTCGATGGCGGTTGACTCGATAATTGCACCAGAGCCTCAAGTACGCGCGGCCGCTGTTGGTCAGACAGCTTCAAATAGCGATGCCGACCCTCAGTCGCAGGCTCGAACTTGGTGAAACCATCATCTTCGACAACAATCCGCCCAGCAGGCGAAAGATCGAAGTAATTCCGATCGGGATAAACTGCGTAAAGAACGCTCGTCAGATCCCACGTCGGACGATCTTGTGGTGGTGGCACATACCGGCGGTACGATTCGGCAACCGGGTGATCGGCAACATATCCGTAGTCCTTATCGATGCTCTCGGCCGGGTACGGAAGAGCGATGCCAATCTCGAAACCACTCCACACCACAGGTGTCGGCCATTCCTCTGCCAATCGACGACAATTGACAATGTCCTGGACAACGTTGTACTCACAATAGTGAGCGTTGCCGTCGATTGTTTGAAACGCTCCGGCCATGACCGAGAGCAATTTGACTTTCGCCTGAACCAAGGCACGCCCCGTCAAGGCGGACACGTCATCCGGTTTCGAATCCAGCAGGCGGGCCAGGTTCGTCGAGAATCCCACCTGGGCGATACTCACCGAACCATCTGGCTGGACCGCCAACAATTTCCGTAATAGCGTCACTGCCTCAACGGCGTCTTTGTTACTGATCAGATCGTGTGGATAGCGAAATGATCCATTCACTTTCTCGGCAGCCATCGGCAAGAACTTACCGGGTTCGGGCGTTTTCCCAGGACGGACAACACCAATCGGCGTTTCTCCTCGCAGGTAAAACGTATTGATCGCATCGACAAACGGGCCGGCCAAATCGCTGTCTTTGGTAATCGTCACCCCCAACAAACGACAAGCCTTCTTCGCCTGCAATGAATGAATCATGCCCAACGCCAGGACATCATCCACATCATTGCCGATGTCGGTGTCAAAAATCAGTCGGACAGGGTCAGCCGCTGCCACGAAAGTCAGATTTGTGACCAGAAACGTCAATGACAGCAGGCCAATTGCAATCCGTCGAACCACCATGAATCTCCACGCTCCCATCAGATCAAAAAAGTCCGCCGAATCCTGATTTCGGCCTGGATATTTCACACCAGAAGACGCCGAATTGAAATCGACAACTTGCGATCTTGATGATGTCTCTGATCGAAAGTCTGTTTCTGCAACGTCTTTGTTTCCGCCCTGCTGAATCAATGTCATTTGGTTGATCAACACCACATTTATGACCGTGCGAATGGGAAGTGCAAGGGATGAAGCCGATTTGCCGAATTTCCATTCAGCAAATGAAGGGTTTGTTATCGGAATAAGTTCGCATTCCTGTTTGTTGACGATTTAAAATACTTGGGAAGCCGGCTGGAACGCGGACCTTGGCAGTTTGTCAGGAGAAAGATTATGCCACGTTGGTCTCGTGGAATTGCGTTGGTAATCGTGGGGGCCGTTGTGTCTGGAAACCCTGCTCACACCTTTGCATTTGGGCGCTATTACGGTGCTGGCATTTCTCAGTATCAGCGCATGTACCAGCAGCAGATGAATCAACAGGCCCAACAACAGAAGGCTCTGGAAGATGAACAAAAGAAAGTGATGGCCAAGGAAGCGATCGTCCAGCAGAAGGAACTGGAAAAAATCTCTAAGGCCCGCCGGGCTCGGTTCGAAAAAGAGGCGCGTATTCGCGACGAGACAATCGCTAAACGCAAAGCCGATGCCACCACGAAGGACTCAACAAACGCGACCAAGTCGAAACCATAGCGAAGTTGACTGCATCAGCGCTCTGTCGGAACGAAAAAACGAGTTCCGGGATCACGGGAATTGACTTTTAATGGTGAAGTCCCCGTTGAGTTGTCACGCATTTGTTGGCTGGACAGCGTTCGGCAAATTCTTCTCCATGACACTTCTCATAACGAGTCGTGGGATCTTCTAAACGGACAAACCCAGAAGATCCGCCTGGCAAATGATGAATCCTGAAGATTCGCGTGGTATTCTCAGTCTCTTTGACTGATTGAACCTACGACCACAGCGAGCCTTTCATGAAATTGTCGATAGTGATTCCGGTTTTGAACGAGGCAGACAGCTTGGCAGAACTACATGGTCAGATCGATCAGGTCGCGAAGGAGCATTCGTTGGACCTGGAAATCATCTTTGTCGACGATGGATCGCGGGACCGATCGTGGAAAGAAATCCGGCAACTCGCCAAAAAAGATCCACGCGTCCGCGGCCTTCGATTTCGTCGAAATTTCGGCAAAGCGGCTGGTCTTACGGCGGGAATCCGTGCCGCACGGGGCGATCTCATCTTCATGATGGATGCCGATTTGCAAGACGACCCGGCCGAGATCCCCAACTTCCTTGCGAAATTGGGCGAAGGATTCGATGTCGTCAATGGCTGGAAAGTCCGGCGACTTGACCCGTGGCACAAGGTCTATCCCAGCATCGTTTTCAATTGGCTCGTCGCACGCTTAACCGGACTGGAACTGCACGATCACAACTGCGGTTTGAAACTATTCAAAGCCGAAGTTGGCCGCGAAATCCGTTTGTATGGTGAACTGCACCGCTTCATTCCTGTACTCGCCAATGCCCGCGGATTCCGAGTCACCGAGGTGGCAGTGAATCATCGCGTTCGAAAGCACGGCGAATCGAAATATGGAATGCGCCGATTTTTGCGTGGATTTCTCGATTTGATCACGGTGACGTTTCTGACGGGGTACGGCCAACGACCGCAGCATATGTTGGGAGCCGCGGGAGTGGTGTCGTTCGGTATCGGTCTGCTCGGACTGAGTTACCTCGCCACGGCTTGGATCATGATGCACGTGATTCCGATTTGGAAAGCAGTGCCAATTGGTTCCCGCCCCCTCTTACCGTACTCAATTGCTCTGATGCTTTTGGGAGCTCAAGCAATGTCGTTGGGGCTGCTGGCGGAACTGATCGTTCATTACACCAGCCGCGACAGCGACACTTATTACGTGGCTGATGAAGTTGGGACTGCCAAAGATGACGCGTGAATGGGACGCAGGCCCATTCACGCAATTCCTCAACAAAGAAAACAGACGGCCCCTGCATCGTGAGACGCAGAGGCCGTTTGCCAGAAAGGATTCGCGTGAGGCACAACACCCTCATAGAATCTAGTAAATACTCGGCGAAATCGAATCAGTTGAGGAAACCTTCGCACGTCGGTTGGGTACCGACAACATCGCCCGTGTGATCACAGAAGTCGACCAGATCGGTGAAACAAGTTCCGGAGATGCTTCCAGCGTGCCCCACCAGACCGGTGTACCGGAAAGTCTGATTGACGGAGCCGAACGCTGAACCCGTATCTTCCAGTTCCTGAACAACGCCATAGGCAACTTCCGACAGACCAACGACCATCGACAGCACAGCAATCGTGCTGATCAGAATCAATTCGGCCGAAACAACAAACCCGGCTTCTTCATTCCACAGGTTTAAGGCGATGTTCTTCATGGTGCGTTTCCTTCAGTGTGTTGAGAGAGTGAGGTACGATTTACGAGAGTGCGGTCAGACTTAAGTCACAGGTTGTCAGAGTCGGCTGCGTTCTGGTTGGTGCGACCCGAATGCGGCCGAGGTGCGTCTCTGAATGTTTTGTGAGTGTCGGGGTTTCGTCGGAAGCGACCGGTGAAGAAGTGATTCGCCAGGCCGGATAACATTGCGGTGATCACTGCTCGCCGGTCGAGCCGCCCGAGAAGATGTCGGAACCACCGTTGTTGTTCATGTTGTTGAACGAGCTACCACCATTGTTGCCTTGGTAGCCATTTTGGCCTTGGGCGTTAAAGCTTTGGTTCATCGAACCGAACGCACGTCCGACATCTTGCAGTTCGTTGTTGACGTTCCAGGCCACTTCCGAGAGTCCGACAGTCATTGCAAGAACTCCCAAAGTCGCGATCATCACGAGTTCGGCCGACACAATGAAACCGGCTTCGTCATTCATCAGGTTTGTGAACAGAGCATTCATCGTGGCGAACCTTTCAGTGGATTTTTGAATAACTGCGATCTCAGTGTCGTTGTTGAGTTGTCTGATGTTTCGCAGCATGGTTGACCTGTAAAGCAGACTGAATGCCATTCCCACAACTTTGTCAGATTTCATTGACAGAAACGGCGTAAACGCGAACGCAAACAGCTACTCAAAAATCACTTACGGCTTTTGCCAAGAACTTAAAACAGTGATCATCAATCTTCTATTCGACGATGCCGTCTTGTTGATGGTTGGCAACATCATTCCAGAACCCAATCAATAAAAAACGACGCAACCCTAAACACAATAGAACGTTGAGGAATGATGCCGGCGAATGTTGCCGCCGATGTTGTCTAGCAACGCCTATCAAGAAAAGGTATTCGGACGGTGATTGGCCACGGAATCTCGTTCGTTCCAGGTCCAGTTGAATCGCACTTCGAGGGCAGGGGCGGTATTTTACGGGGACTCGTCCGTTGACGACCCGCGGGATTTCTTACTTGCCAGGAGCCACACCATGCCGGAATGTTTCAATCGACGTGATTTTCTGCTCGCTAGTGCCGCTGGAATCGCTGCCGCATCGCTGCCGCGTGGAATCCTGGCTGCCGATACGAAAGATCCGTACCTCGGTCTGAAAATGGGACTGCAAAGTTATTCGTTGCGAGCATTCAAAAAGCCTGAAGTGGCGCTCGATATGACCAAACAACTGGGGTTGAAATACTGGGAATCGTTCCCCGGCCACATCCCCATGGGCACCCTGCCAAAGCAAATCGAATCCGACAAAGAAATGCTGTCCAAAGCGGGGATCACCCTGTTTTCGTACGGCGTCGTCGGTTTTGACGCGAACGAGAGCAAAGCCCGAGCAATTTTCGAATTTGCCAAAGCCATGGGAATCAAATCGCTGAGCGCCGATCCGAAGGTCGACAACGCCACATTTGATCTGCTCGACAAACTCGTTGCCGAATATGACGTGGCTATCGCAATTCACAATCACGGCCCCGGAGCTCGTTACGACAAGATCAGCGACGTGGAAAAGGTAGTGAAAAATCGTCATCCAAAAATTGGCGCCTGTGTCGATACCGGCCATTATCTTCGTAGCAACGAAGACCCCGTCGAAGCTGTTCAACGCCTGGGTAAACGAGTTTTCGGCGTTCATCTGAAGGATGTGAAGACGCTTCCGACTGGTGAAAAGCAGTTCAAGATTGCTGGCGAAGGCGATCTGAAAGTCACTGAATTATTGAAAACGTTGAAAGCAATGGACTACGACTATTGCGTGGCGATTGAATACGAAGAAAACGCAGACAATCCGATGCCCGATATTGAGGCCTGCCTGAAGCATGTCCGCGAATGCGCCGCAAAGGTGGCCTAGCACCGCCTCTGCTTGCGAACACCGACCGGACTTGGCGAAAATGACCGGCTGAAACAACGAAGCCCTGGCGAGGAAATATCCCCGCCAGGGCTTACTGTTTGCGGAAAACCGATTGTCATTCCCAAAGAAGTGCCAAACGGATCAAGAAAATGAACGTTTTTCAACGGCCTCCCCGAACGTACTAACATTCAAAAAACCTCTGTCCACGATCCACATTTTTCTCTACTATCCCCGTCCTTTCTGACAGATCCAGGGATGGGCCCGTCATGTTTCGGTCGACATTGTGGATTTCGGTCTGCCTCTGGGCGTGTGCGGCGGGCTGCCGTTCATTGTCACCGGCCGGTCGCGCCACGGTTTTGTCCGAACCAGCCCCCCTAGCGTCATCCAGTTCGACAAATCAGATCGACGCGTCAGCGGACCAGCGCGAAGGGGTCTGGAAGTCGTCTGACTCGGGGGTCCACCAAGCATCCGCAATCGGCGGAAATGATGTCGGTGAAAGCGGGCCTTCGGCCTCAAACGAACCGCGAACTCCGTTAGGGCGGCCAGATCTTGGCAGCATCTACCGACGAACAGCCCAAGTCGACGACCGCCAGAGAAATCCCATCATCGTCATCCCAGGCATTCTCGGCTCCAAACTCGTCGAGGACGTTGGACATCGCGTCGTCTGGGGCGAATTTGGCGGCAATGGAATCGATCCCTCCACCAAAGATGGAGCACGTCTGCTCGCCTTGCCCATTGGCAGGGGAGCATCACATCAGGAACTGGCCGATACGGTCAAAGTCGCAGGGCCGCTCGACACCCTCAACGTTCGAGTGTTCGGCGTTCCATTCCAAATCGCCGCTTACCGGGACATTCTGACCGCACTCGGCTTCGGTGGCTATCGAGACTCGACGTCCAACATGAGCGGGCTGAACAAGTCCGGCCAGTACGATAACTGCTTCCAATTCGCCTACGACTGGCGGCAAGATAACGTCGAGACCGCGGCACTCTTGCACGAGTTCATTCTCGAAAAGAAGGCTTATGTCGAGGAAGAACGCCGTAAACGATACGGCGACGACGCCGAACCCGTCCGCTTTGACATCGTCGCCCACTCGATGGGCGGCGTAATGGCCCGGTACTATTTACAATACGGTAACGCACCGCTGTCCGAGACCGAATCACCACCACAAGTCACCTGGGCAGGTGCTAAGTATGTTGATCGGCTAGTAATGGTGGCTCCACCGAACGCGGGTTCGGTGCAGGCCATCGAATACTTGACCCAAGGCGTACAATTCTCGCGGTTCTTCTCGAAATATGAACCCGCACTGCTCGGAACAATGCCCTCAATCTATCAACTGCTTCCGCGAACCCGACATCGCCCCGTGGTCGCTGGCCAACAAAAAGTGGCCATTGATCTGTACGATCCGAAAACATGGACCAAGGCACGGTGGGGATTCTTCAACCCAACTCAAGCGGAACTGTTACAACAGTTGCTTCCCGATGAGCCCGATCCCCAGAAGAGATTGCAGATCGCCTACGATCATTTGTCGAAGTGTCTTTATCGAGCCGAACTCTTCCATGCGGCGATCGATGTCAAAGCGACACCTCCCGAAGGAACATCAATTCACCTGATTGCCAGCGATGCCCACCCTACATTGCTTCAATACTCGGTCGATGGCCGCGGTATATTGACTCCGACGGCGCGTGTGGCGGGGGACGGAATCGTCACGCGCCACAGCGCCTTGATGGACGAACGGCTCGCCGACCGAACCAACTGGGCTCCGCGTTTGCGTAGCCCAGTGAAATGGGAAAGTGTTACCTTCCTGTTTACCGACCACCTCGGAATGACGAAGGATCCCGCGTTCACTGACAACGTACTTTATCTGTTATTGGAATCTCCGCGGTGACGGTCGGAGCCGTACCTTAACCAAACAAGGACGCGATCGGTTTTCCGCCATCGACGATCTTCAGCGGTCGGCCAATCGGACTCATGTTTTCCTTCGTCGGATTCACTTCCAAAGACTTACAGATCGAGCTGAAGAGATCGGATACCGAGACCGGATCTTTCAGAATTCCCACTCCATCCTTGGCGCTTTCACCGATCACCTGCCCGCCCTTAATACCACCACCCGCGATCAGTGTGTTGAAATTTCGAGGCCAGTGATCGCGTCCAGTGCGAGGATTCACCTTCGGCGTTCGCCCGAATTCTCCCGTCCACACGATCAGCGTCTTCTCCAACATACCGCGATCCTTCAGATCTGCAATCAAAGCCGCCAGCGCAGGGTCACATTTACTTGCCAGTCCCTTCACACCATCGAACACATCCTGGTGGGTATCCCAACCGTTCAGCCTCACTTCGACGAACGTGACACCTGCTTCAACGAGCCGCCGGGCAAGCAGACATCCTTTGCCAAATTCGGTGTCGCCATAACGGGCTTTGGTTTCTGGCGACTCGCCGCTGAGATCAAACGTCTTCGTCAACGGCGAAAGTACCAGCTTCGCCGACTTGTCGTAGATCTGTCGATGATTGTTGACGACCGTTTCTCCGCCCCGACTCGCGAATTCGAGCTCCAGTCGATCAAGCACACCCAGGCGTCGGTTGAACCGCTTTTCTCCAACGATGGGAGCCACGTTTTCGGGTACCGTCCCGACATTTCGACCTGAGACGAGGAATGGCTCATAGTCGACGCCTAGAAAACCGGCACCCACCCCATTCGTAGCACGGTCACCAATCGAAACGACAGCCGGCAACTCGCGCCCTGTTGGAGCGAGTTCCTTAGCGATACAGGCCCCCAACGAGGGATGTTTGACCGAACCGGACGGGATGTAGCCGGTGTGCATCTGATAAACGGCTCGTTGATGTTCGCCCTCCTTAGTGGTCATCGAACGGATAATTGCAATGTCCTGCATCTGCTTCGCAGTCTGCTCCCATCCTTCCGCGATTTGAATCCCAGACACAGCAGTGCTGATTGCTGTTGTTGGGCCACCATTCTCTGTCCCCGGCTTGGGATCGAACGTTTCCATCTGCGAGGGGCCGCCCTGCATAAACAATAGAATCATCGCGCGGCCCTGATGACGAAGTTCTTCTGCTCGAAGCGACATCAGATCGCGAAAATTCAGGCCAGTTGCCGCCGCCATTGCCGATGCACCGTATAGAAATCGGCGACGCGACATTGAATGTCGGGACAATGCCACGTTTTCATGCCAGGAAAATTCGGCCATCACTTTAACTCCTTCTTCGAGCTGTATTCAGAGATATGGTGTTGGGACTCGGCGGACAAAGCCATGCCAAGCTTCCGCCGCCGATCAGGCTGATTCGCGTAATCGATAAGGTTCGTCAGATCAGGTGAGTTCCAACCAGCTGCCTACCGTCGCGAAATAAACTCGCTGGAATTCAGCAGGCTCCACATCAGGTCTTCAAACGATTCGGGACGGCTCTTTACGTCAGCGATGTACTCAAGACAAATCTCCAGCTCTTTGGGCGAAGGCTCTCGGGCCAGAACCAGCAAATACAACTCGCGAAGTGCGTCACGATTGTCTTTATGTTCGTTCAGAATCTTGCTGAGTTGTGTGTCTCCCTTGGATGACATCCCCGCTCGAAAAATTCGCGAATTCATCATCATGAGCGCCTGTGGGATATTTCCGGTGATTTCGTCTTTGGGAACCGAAGGATCGATTCCAAATAGTGCATCAAACAGGAACCGAGGACTTTGCAGAAACGCGCGGGGCTTGTCTTTCATCTCTTTCGCATTTTTGCCCTTGCCGCCTCGACCACCCATCGCGTCTTCAGTCACACCAAACACTTGCACCAACGAACTGAAAACGATGTCTGAACGCAAAGGAACAGGGACCGCCGAAGCAAAGGGAAGGGCATTTTCTGCAGCCGGTCTCGATTCAATTTTCCGTTGATAGGCCTCGGTGTTGGCAACCGTGCGAACCAACCATTTGGGGTCATAGCCATTCGCCACAAAATTCGTGCAGATCAACTCCATCGCCTCGGGATACCGAGCAGTACGGGTCGGGCCGAGGTCATCAATTGGCATATAAAATCCTTCACCAAGCATTTCCGCCCAGACACGATTGACGATCGCTCGTGCGAACCATGGGTTGTCGGGTGAGGTGAAGGCTTTCGCGACGGCCTTACGGCGATCTTCATCCGATTGACCGTGGGCTAACTTCGATCCATCCACGAAGAAAGCGGGATCGATCAAAGTTCCAGCGGAATCGGGATTCTTCAGATCAACCATATGATGTTCGGGATGCCCGCGACGCCTATTTCCTGGCTGGGGAACGGCTTTGATCTCTTCCACCGTCAACAACTCGTCCTTGTTGACGTCCCCCATTTCAAACAGTCGATCGATTTGTTTGGAACCAAGCTTCGCCGCTTTCATCCCATCGGAATTCATCTCCGACGGCTCCATTTCGGCGGATTTCATCCCCGACAATTTCTTGGCATTGACCTTCTTCGGCCCACTGGACAACTCATCCTTGGAAAGTTTGTGATCTCGGTTTCGATCAAATAGACGGACGAATAGATCAGGATGCTCATGCATGAACTCCCCCCGTTTGTTTTCCGTATTCACCGAGACAATTTCGAACTGCGGAGGAGTCGCCGCACCCATTCGCCGCTCACTGACCCGCGGAAAATAGGCAGCCAATTGATGAAACTGTTCGCGTTTCCAGATGTCCGACGGATGGTCATGGCAGTTGGCGCATTGCAGTTGAATTCCTAGAAACACGCGACAGGCCTCCGCCGCAACATCCTCGGTTGTCGCCCCTTGAGCGAAGATCAACGCCGTTTCAGGATGTTCTTCCACATTTCCAATCGCCGTCAACATTGATGAAACGGTCGAGTTCCAGCCAACACCCTTGTTCCATTGATCCGCCATCCAGGTCGTGAACTCTTCTTGATTGAGTCTCGATCGAGCTTCCGTGGCACGGATATAGATGACGTCTCGCCAATATCGAGCCCAATTCGTACCAAATTCGGGGGATGCGATCAGCTTATCGATCAGCTTGGCTCGTTTGTCCGCTTCCGCAGCCGACCGAAAAGCGAGAACTTCACTGGGTGCAGGCAATTTCCCGGTCAGGTCAAGCGACGCTCGTCGCAAAAAATCTTCGTCGTTACAGCGTTCAGCCGCTCGAGTACCGGACTTATCAAGATCAGCCAGAATCATCTTGTCGATCTCAGCAGCCACCGCTTGCGACGACGGCAACTTCGAAGCTTCCGTTGCTCCACTCTCTCCGGCGAATATCGCCGACGCGATCAAGGCGAATAACGCTGGAAGCGTTCCGACAAGAATTTCTCGCGGAGGCATCATCTCCCCTTCGATCTGAAGCAGAACGTCTTGTGCTATTGTGATTTAGAACCACTCAACATCGGCATTTCAGAGAGCCTTTGGGAACTGGCGACCGACAAGCCGATAGTACTTCAAACGGTCGAAACCCAGAAAGGTTTCGGAAAAAATCAGGCGGTTGGACTGGAAGTCAAATTATCACGTTCGATTTCAGTTCGAGCAGTACGGCAAAAGTCGTCAAAGGTGAGTCTGAAAGCCTTCCGAAACAGTGCTGGCCGACGTTCGATACGGCAGCGTCCTTTTTGAGACGCTTCACCGATGCCACTTCAGTCGTCGATACTTTATGACAACACGATGGCAGATCAGCGCCAGAGACATCCGTCAGCTTGTCACAACATATCGAATCCAACGAATTTCGTGACTCGCTTGACTCATTTACCTGATTCCGTGAATTTTCCCTGCTGGTTTCAAGTCATTCTGAAAGAGGAGTTTTTTGTGACGTTATCCCCGCCGGTGGATTTTCAGCGTATCCGCGGAGTCTTGTTCGATATGGACGGTGTCGTTTATGTCGGTTCGAACCTTTTGCCCGGCGTCCAAGAGATGTTCGACTATCTTGAGAGCACGGGACGTAAGTGGCTATGTGTCACTAACAATGCGAGCCGGACTCCCGCTCAGTTCGTTGAAAAGCTGACTTCGATGGGCGTTCGAGCCCGTCCCGAACAGATCTTGGGAAGCGCCGAAGCCACCGCCGGCTGGCTGGCCGAGCAGATTGAGGAACAAGGATGGCCACGCGGCAAAGTGATCATTGTCGGTCAGGATGGACTGCGTGCCGCTCTGAAGCAACATCACTTCGAGTTGACGACCACACCAGCGGAAGCCACCTACGCGATCGCCGGAATCAACTTTGAATTGACCTATGAAGAGTTAGCCGGCGTGGCATTGGCCATCCGACACGGAGCCCGTTTCATTGGTACCAATTCCGATCCCAGCTATCCCAGCGAAAGAGGATTGCTGCCGGGTGCTGGAAGCATTCTGGCCCTCTTGGCGACCGCGACCGGTGTCGAGCCGACCGTGATCGGCAAACCAAACGCAGGCATGTACGACCAAGCCATTCGCCGCATCGGCTTACAACCTCACGAAGTGATGATGGTCGGTGATCGCTATGACACGGATATTTCCGGAGCACTTTCATTTGGCCTGTCGACAACGGGCGTCTTGACCGGTGTCAGCACACGCCACGACTTCGAATCGGCTGTGCAACCGCCTCACATTATCGCCACCGACTTGCCAGAACTACGTCAACTGTTCGAACAACACGATTCTCGGTAATCCGCAGATCCCTGATGTAACGCTCAATCTGAGGGGCTTCCAAAAAGGACGAGCCGATGGTCGCAAATCGCGAATCCATCGGCTCGTTTTTTTGTCGGATGAGATCTCGTCTCGAAAAGAACTCACAGGCGTTCTTCACGAAACCGAGACTCAACTATTAATATTCTTTCGCATTGATCCACTTCATCATCCGACGCAATTGCTTGCCAGTCTCTTCGATCTGGTGCGTTCGCTCGCGCCGCTTGATGGCCTGGAAAGTCGGCTGGTTGGCTTTATTTTCCAGAATCCATTCGAGGGCGAACTGGCCCGTCTGGATTTCGTGCAGGATCTTCTTCATCTCAGCCTTGGTCTGTTCAGTAACGATTCGAGGACCACGGGTGTAATCACCAAATTCGGCCGTGTTCGAGACGCTATAGCGCATGTAGTTGAGGCCACCCTGATAGAACAGGTCGACGATCAATTTCAATTCGTGCATACACTCGAAATAGGCCATTTCTGGCTGATAACCAGCTTCGACCAATGTTTCGAACGCCGCCTTGATCAAGGCGCTGACTCCGCCGCACAGCACGACTTGTTCACCGAACAAATCTGTTTCAGTTTCTTCGGCGATCGTCGTTTCGATCACACCGCCGCGCGTGCCACCGATCCCTTTCGCATAAGCCAAAGCCAACTTGCGGCTGGTATCGGATGCGCCCGGCGACAAGGCGATCAAGCTGGGAACGCCCCCGCCCTTTTCATATTCACTACGAACCAGATGTCCGGGCCCCTTGGGCGCGACCAGCGCGGCATCGATACCTGCCGGAGGAACGACCTGTCCGAAGTGCATGTTGAAACCGTGCGAGCACATCAGCAGTGCACCCGGCTTGAGGTTCGGCTTGATTTCGGTGCGATAGAGATCACCCTGAACCTCGTCGGGCAACAGAATGTTGACCAAGTCGGCCTGCTTCGTGGCTTCGGCGATCGAAACCGGTTTGAAGCCATGACTCACGGCCAATTCGTAGTTTTTGCTGCCGGGCCGTTGACCGATGACGACGGTACAGCCGCTATCGCGCAGGTTCTGGGCTTGTGCATGCCCTTGGCTGCCGTAGCCCAGAATGGCAATGGTTTTACCCTTGAGCAGGGACAAATCAGCGTCATCGTCGTAGTAAACCTTGGCGACCATCGTTGCTTCTCAATCAGGAGGAAAAAGGGACATCAACTTCAAACGGAAATCGAAATTTCCACAATCAACCGTTTAGTGCGGCGTCTTCATAGGTAGGCGGCGGCTGAAGCGCATCTTCGATCGATAGAGACTTTTGTCGCGACAGGGCAATCCGTCCAGTACGAACCATTTCGATAATGCCAAACGAACGCATCAGGTCGATGAACGCAGTCAGCTTGCCTTCGGAACCCGAAATCTCAATCATCACGTGATGCGTTCCGACGTCGACGACTTGACCACGGAAAATTTCCACCAACTCACGAACGTCCGAAAGTCGGCCACCTTCCGTGGAAACTTTGATCAGCATCAAGTCGCGTTCGACCAGATCCTGGTTCAAATAGTCGACGACCTTTACGACCGTGATGATCTTTTCAAGCTGCTTGCGGACCTGGTCAACGACCTTGTCATCGCCCGCAACCACAAAAGTGATGCGAGAGAATTCGGGCCGCTCGGTCTCTCCGACGGCCAAACTTTCAATATTGAACGCGCGCGATGCGAGCATTCCAGAGATGTGAGCCAGCACACCTGGCTGGTTCATCACCATCGCAGACAACACATGCTTCATCGAACGAAGACTTTCCAAGAGACGCAACCGGGACGGATCTGCAAAACGAACTCGTCATTGTCGAGACAGTCGCCCCGACCCACCGCCTTCCAGCGGTTGTTCCGACCTTCATGCATCCGAAAAGAAGCCCAAAACTTCGTTCCCGCAACGCAGAAGGCCTAACATCGTAAGCAGCCATCCCGGTGGAAACAAGTTCGGTGGATTCACAAGGCAACGCAAATCTGTAACTTGTGATGCCACGCCCGATAACGGACACCGAATCCTCAGATTTGTTCAGCCCTACCACTGAATGGGACGGATGATTCCCGCCGCCAGCAGCGCCCCGAAGGCGATTGCGCTGAGAATTAGACCTCTAAGCACCCACAGCGCCAAATCACCACCAAACCAACGAATCAGCCGCTGACCTTTGGAAGTCGTCTCCAAAAACCAGCGTTCTCTGGCCAAGAGCACCGCGCACAGCACGATAATCACACCACCGACCAGAACATGTTGTGGAATCATGAGATACGAAGTAAACCGATCACGATTCGATCGGCCCAAATTGCCCGACGAGGATTCGAACCTCGACCAAGTGATCCAGAGTCACTCGTGCTACCATTACACCATCAGGCAGAGCGCCCCACGCAGGAGCTTTCCGCAGTCGTCGCCGAAGTATACTGGCCCCTTGCCATTTGCCAAACCCGAGTCCATAGTTTTTTCGCGCTCAGTTGGTACACAACCCCTCTATTATCGAGCCGGAATCCCCTCGGCGGTCTTCAGCCGCAAGCTTTGCAGCATGGCGTATCGGATGATATTGGTCCCCAACTTGACCGCGTCCTCGGGCAAATAGCCTTCACAATTTCCGGAGTTTTGTCGCTCCAAGGCACAGCTGATGTCGTATTTGCTATAAACCACCGCAAAACGACCATCGAGTTCAATCCCTTCTAAAATCGGCTCGGCGGCACGAACCGAAAAATTTCCTCCGGCCGCGTTTTCACCGCCTTCAACTGTTCGACGCCTGAGTTGCTTGATGTCGGCGCCGATTTTCTCCGAGAAGATCTCGTGTGAGACAGGAATTCGCTCGAATTTCTTGTCGGGATAAAGTTGAGCCATGAATTCACGAAAGCTTTTGTCGAACGGTTTTGCGCCGCAGCAAGAATCGGCCACCAACACTCCCCCTCGATCGAGAAACAGTCTCAATTGCTGCTGCTCTTCGGCGGGAATCGAAAATCGATTTCGACCATGCATGTAGAGCACTGAGTATCGAAAGATATTTTTGTCCGAGAGTGACAGATCTCGCATCTTCGTTGACGCGGACAGCCCGACGGTCTCGTTCAAAGAAATCAGCAGGTTGCGTAACGCCCGCGGCGCCGCGTTCCACGCACCCTCGTGCTTGATTTGAGCGATCTGCAGCAAACCTCGCTCCACATTATCCAGCGCACCGGTACTCGCCAGAACCTCGCGAACCTGCAATTTATCAGGTGGCTCCCGTCCGGTGGCGTATGCCATCACGTTCACGCCAATCTGAGTCGCACGAATGATTTTGGTCTTGAGTTGGACATTTCGCTTCGGCGGATCGACCTTGGCCCAATAGTCCCACAAACAGGCCAAATCTTCCGGCGAATAAATGATTGACGTTCGACAGCCGAAGTCCACGCCCAGCAATTTAATTCCCTCTGGCTGCAACGGATGTTCGCTGCGATAGACGGGATGTTCTGGTGGAAGCAGCTTCAGGTCACCTTCACCAGGTGGCATCAACTTCGCCACCAGTTCACGAAAACTTGCCTCAAAATCATCGCTCTGACAGGACGGACACGCAAAAATAAAACCGCCTTCCTCAAGATAGTCTTTCAGCAGTTTGATTTCTTCAGCGGTGAAGGACAGCCGTTCCGATCCGGTGATAAAGAGTACTTGCGCCTGCAATAGGGCATTCACGCCTCCGGACTTGACGGCACGGGAAATATCAAGCTCTTGTGTCGTCAGCAGCTTGGGCCATTTCGGCATACTGCAGATCAACTCCGTCAGGTTTCGGACGTCGCGCGGATGTCGATTCCAATCATTGCCGGTCAATTGGTTTGGATGATTGGGTTGCCGCGGTCCATGCTTGAGCTTGTTCACGAGGACAGGAGCAAGTCCCTTCGATAAAAACAACAGAGCGAAGCTAGTGCCGACCACAAGCTGCATCTCTTGTGAACCGGTTCCTTCCCAATGCCCGTCAACAGCGACTTGCGTTTGCAGCAAATACGCCGTTCCTTCGCGATACCAGTCATGTTCGCCGAAGAATCGCTGGCCCGAAAGTCGCCCCGCTCGTTCGACACCGTAAATGTAATACAGGTACCAGGTCGCTCCCCCAGCTCCCGGATTCTGATGAACACTGAAACTACGCCCCAGCCAATTAATACCATTCTGCAAATGTTCATTGGGAGCCGGTACGTCACAGCAGGGCGGTGTCCCATCGGCTGCCACGCCAACATCGGATTGCAACATTTGCTGAATGATCGACAGCGAAGCGACGCCAGCAACGGTCATACTGCCCTTGCTGCCACCCGATTGGTATCCCCATCCTCCATCGGGATTCTGGCGTTTTTCCCAGTATTCACGGGCTCGTTCCCACGTTTGGCGATTTACGGCATATCCCGCGTCGACTGCCTCGCGCAGTCCCAATATCGCAAATTGCGAATTGCTTTGATCACCACCACCTAATTGTTCGCCACTTCGCAGCCCATAAGCCCACCCGCCGATATTTCCGTGAGTCAGCTGACCACCCTCTAAACGCTCGGCAAAGGCTGAAATCTTGGCGAAGTCCGACTTTTCCTTTCCAGCCACCAAAGCCATGATCAACAAGGCGTTCTGATAGGTTTCAAACGGCCCCGAAAGATCCTCGACTGAACGCGAACGCAAGTACTGGAGCGCTTTGCTCGCATGGGAATCCTGTGGCGACATTCCCGAATTGAGCAGGGCGAGAACGCATAAACTGGTGACGCCGACGCGAACATCGATCGCGCTATCGATCGACCATGACCCGTCCCGATGCTGTTGATCGACGATGTATTTCTTGCCACGATCGATGGCCATTTTCACATCGAGTTCTGACAGGTCGGCCGCGAAACCGGGCGGACAAAAAGAGCAAATCAGCGTGGCAAGCAGTGTCACGAAGATAAAGAGTTTTTTTTGCGGCGTCTTGATCGCCGGTGCAGCGAGGCCAGGATCTGAACTTAACGGAGTGGCGATGTCGTGGCACGGACTTGGGCCAGTACACAACGTGCACATTCTGTTCATCCTGAACATCCTGTTAATGATGAAGTGGTCTTGAGCGTTTCAACCACAAGCCGAAGAATTTGCGAACCACCCAGCCTACTCAATTCGCGATCCCAAATCGGTCTAAGATACTTCGGGAAACGAATTCGAAGCTCCTCGCGCCACAAAACCCTGCCCAGCCCGTCACCGAACAGTTACTATAGCGTCTGACAGGCTTTTTGAACCAGACGATTCAATTTCTCCTGAGGATTGCAGATGGCCGTTCATCCGTTGGCTGGGAAACCCGCCCCCCCGGAAATGTTGATCAATTCCGAACAACTCGTTGCCGACTACTTCGAAAAACGCCCCGATCCTGCCAATAAATCGCAGCTGGTGAGTTTTGGTACCAGTGGGCATCGCGGCACTTCCGCAAATGGGACCTTCACCGAATCCCATATTGTTGCGATTACTCAGGCGTTGGTCGAATATCGTCACGCTCACAAAATCACCGGCCCGATCTTCCTGGGAAAAGATACGCACGTCCTGTCGGCTCCTGCCGAACGCACAGCGCTCGAAGTTCTGGCCGCCAATGGCATCGAAACCGTCATCCAGAATGGAAACGGCTTCACACCGACTCCGACGATTTCGCGAGCCATTCTTTGTCACAATCGCAGTCGGACGGAACGTCTGGCCGATGGGATCGTCATTACACCGTCGCATAACCCACCGGAGGACGGGGGCTTCAAATACAATCCACCTAACGGAGGTCCTGCCGACACAGATATCACGGGCTGGGTCCAGAACCGTGCCAATGAACTTTTGCGAAGTAGCAATTCAGGAGCGAAACGGGTGGCCTACGAATCCGCCCTGAAAGCAACGTCGACCCATTCTCAAGACTTCGCTCGCGCTTACATTGACGATCTCAAAAATGTCGTGGACATGGACGCAATCCGCACTACTGGATTACGACTGGGCGTTGATCCGCTGGGTGGTGCCGGCGTCGGATATTGGGAACCAATTGCCGAGACTTACGGCCTGAACATCACCGTGGTCAACAAACAGGTTGATCCCCGATTTGCGTTCATGACCGTCGACCACGACGGAAAAATCCGTATGGATTGCTCCAGTCCCTATGCGATGGCCAGCTTGGTCCGCCTCAAGGACCAGTTCGATATCGCATTTGGTAATGATCCCGATACCGATCGGCATGGAATTGTCACCAAGTCCGCGGGATTGATGAACCCCAATCATTACTTGGCAGTGGCCATTCAATATCTGTTTCAGAACCGACCTCATTGGCCAGCCAAAGCAGGTGTTGGAAAGACCTGTGTCAGCAGCCAGATGATCGATTGCGTCGCTAAATCAATTGGACGACCGCTGGTCGAAGTTCCCGTCGGCTTCAAATGGTTTGTCGATGGACTTTTCAACGGCACCCTCGGATTCGGCGGCGAAGAAAGTGCGGGAGCCAGTTTCCTGCGAATGGACGGAACCGCGTGGTCCACCGACAAGGATGGGATCATTCTAGCACTGTTGTCTGCCGAGATCACGGCGAAAACCGGACGTGACCCCGGCGAACACTATCAAAAACTGGTCACTCAATTCGGCGAACGTCGCTATATGCGGATCGACCAGCCGATCACGGCCGAAGAAAAAGATCGTTTCAAAAATCTGACACCGGTCGCAATCAAATCCACGACCTTGGCTGGCGATCCGATTACCGACAAATTCAGCGACGCACCTGGAAATCATAAGCCGATCGGCGGCGTCAAAGTCATGACCGAATCAGGCTGGTTCGCAGCCCGCCCCTCGGGAACGGAAGCCATCTACAAACTGTACGCGGAAAGCTTTCGCAATGATGTCCATTTGGAACAGGTCGTTTCGGCAGCGCGAGAAATCGTTGGCAGAGTGTTAAGCGGAAACTAACGGTCAGCTGAACCGTTCCTGACATTCATCACAGCCAAGCAGGCATGCTCCGACGAAGGCTGCTAAACTCATGGTCGTCAGTTGCATGCTTACGAAATTGATTCTCTGAGGCCGACTCTTGTGGAGTTTCGTTGATGTCTCGATTGTGCTGCGCGATGTGCCTGTCGTTGATGGTTCCCGCGTTCTTCATTGGTTGTTCGGAAGCCCGTTCACCCTCTCCGTCGGCAAATGCGACGCCCAACGCGAAGTCGGTCGACCCCGAATCACCTGCAACGAAGTCCCAAGAGGCAATTGACGTTGCATTGGAAGCTCCTTCATCCGACGGCCAAAACAATCTGTCACGTGAAGAGATCGAAGCCGGGTGGATCAAATTGTTTGACGGGTACACCCTGTTCGGTTGGAAATCCAATAGCAAACTCGGCTGGTCAGTACGCGATGGAATCATTACAGCCGACGGTGACCGCCCCGAAGACAAGGGTTTGCTCGTCTCGACGACTCGCTTTGCGGACTACGAATTGCGGTACGATTACAAAGTCGCACCTGGTGGAAACAGTGGAATTTTTCTGCGGACGCTCTTTAATCCCACTGACCCGGCGGTCGATTGTTACGAGCTGAACATGTGTGATACTCATGAGACATTCGGTACTGCTAGTCTCGTGAAACGAATTAAACCCGACCGCCCCTTGACAGGGGATGGGCAATGG
The DNA here is from genome assembly GCA_903871875.1 of uncultured Schlesneria sp. GTDB lineage: Bacteria > Planctomycetota > Planctomycetia > Planctomycetales > Planctomycetaceae > Schlesneria. The sequence continues at coordinate 43,195 of CAIQIR010000069.1, read as the reverse complement.
CATTCATTTCATGTCCGGCTAGAAGGTCCCGTGATTACCGTGAAATTCGACGGCGAAAAAGTATTGGAATACACGGACACAACTGAAATGCCGCTCACGACCGGTTCCATTGGACTGCAAATGAACGGTGGAAAAATCGAGTTCCGTAACATTTTCCTGAAGCCATTGGGAATGAAATCCCTGTTTGACGGACAGTCGTTGACGGGATGGCGCGAAGTTCCTGGTTCCAAAAGCAAATTTGAAGTGAAAGACGGAACGATTCATGCCACCAATGGCCGTGGATTCCTGGAAACAGAAGTAACGGCTGGAAACTTCGTGTTTCAGTTTGACTCCATCGCCAACGGCGACAATCTGAATAGCGGAATTTTCTTTCGAGCCATGACTGGAACCGAAGCAACTCCCTCGCACGGTTATGAATTTCAACTGCACAACGGCATCAAAGATGGAAATCGCAATCATCCGCTTGATCATGGAACGGGCGCCATCTTCAAACGTGTTTCGGCTCGCCGAGTTGTCTCCAATGATCGAGCTTGGCTGACGGGAACTCTGATTGCCGATGGTCCTCACATTTCGACCTGGATCGATGGCATTCAGGTAGTTGATTGGACAGACGAACGTCCCGAAAATGAAAACCCTCGTGAAGGCCGACGTGTCTCCGCAGGGCATTTCAGCTTGCAAGGCCATGACCCGACGACGGACATCGCCTTCCGCCAGTTGCGTGTTGTCGAAACTCCGCAGTAATTCTTTTCCTTCCTCTACGCGCCACGCTGTATTTATGTCCCACACGACCGTTCATCACGACCATCCGGAAAACGCGACGGCATTTGTCGCCGACGACGCCCGCGCTCATTGGCACGACCAATCGCTGTGGTTTGTCCGCTCAAAGCGAGACAAAGCAGCGGCAACTCTGCCCGAATGGGAACTGCTTCGCGAGCGGGCGGGTGAGATCAAGCAACACACGATGTCTCGGTTGGCCGATTTCCTGGAAGAATTCGAGCGAAACGCCACAAAACGCGGTGCTGTGGTCCATTGGGCGCGTACGCCGGCCCAACACAATCAAATCGTGCTCGACATTATTCAACGACATCAGACGAAGAAGGTCGTGAAGAGCAAATCGATGCTCACCGAAGAATGCCATCTCAATCCGTTTCTCGAACGAAATGGAATCGAGGTCGTCGATACGGACTTGGGTGAATGGATTGTGCAACTGCGAAATGAGCCGCCTTCGCATATCGTGATGCCCGCAATCCACATCAAACGAGAAGAAATTGGCGAGTTATTCAACAAGCATTTAGGTACCGAGAAAGGTGCGACCGATCCCCCCTACCTGGTCAACGCCGCACGCGACGAATTGCGTCGTAAGTTCTTGAATGCGGGCGTAGGCATCACCGGAGTGAATTTTGCCATCGCCGAGACCGGTGGATTTGTCGTATGCACGAATGAAGGCAACGCGGATCTGGGTGTTTCGTTGCCCAAGGTTCATATCGCCTGCATGGGAATCGAGAAATTGATCCCCCGCGCCAATGATCTGGGCGTCTTCCTTCGCTTGCTGGCTCGTTCCGCAACTGGTCAGCCGATCACGACCTATTCATCCCACTTTCATGGCCCCATGAACGGCGGCGAATTGCATATCGTCCTGGTGGACAACGGTCGTAGCGATATTCTCGGTTCGCCTGAGTTCCGCCGATCACTCAATTGCATTCGCTGTGGCGCCTGCATGAATACTTGCCCAGTGTATCGACGTAGCGGTGGCCACAGCTATGAAGCAACGATTCCCGGACCGATCGGTTCGATTCTGGCACCTGCGCGGGATGTCGCCGCGCACCATAGTTTGCCCTTTGCCTGTAGCTTGTGTGGCTCATGCAGCGACGTCTGCCCAGTCAAAATTGACCTGCACACCCAGTTGCTGACGTGGCGACGTGAAATTGCCGTACGGGGATATTTGCCCTGGACCAAACGACTCTCGATGAAGTTCGCTCGCGTGGTGCTGGGCAATACCTGGATCTTCACCACGGCCGGCAGGATTGGTCGTTGGATGCTGCCAAAATTGCCGCGGTTTATGATCTACAATCGATTTAACGCCTGGGGCAAACAACGCGAACTTCCGCCGATGCCGAAACAAAGCTTCCGCGAGCTGTATCAACAGCGAAAGCAGAAGTCGTAGCCGCATCACCGCGGCCTTCTCTGGCGATCGAAGGTACGGAGAATCGGACCGGTCAAAGGGGAATAAGGTGATCCGCCCCATACGAAGTTACTTGATCGGCAACCAGATTTACTTGTCGTCTCCTGGAAATCAGAGGCCATTGACCGAAGAGTGTTTCAACGAGCGGCGTATGCCGCACAATCGGTTCCATCGATCTCGGTAAACCCGGTCGCAACGCACTCCCGAACCATGTCCGCAGCACGAAATATATCCGCTCGCGTGACATCCAAATGAGTGCAGGCTCGCAGACGCTGCGGCCCGCTGGGATTGATCTTTACGCCCCATTGCAGCAGTTTCGCGGAAAGCTGGGCCGAAGTTCCCAGTTCCGGTGCGATTTCAAAAAACACCAGATTCGATTCCACATCAGCCACGCTCAGCCGAATACCATCAATTGCCGCAATCACCTCAGCAAAAACGTGAGCGTTGTCGTGGTCTTCTTTTAATCGCTGGATATGGTTGTCGAGAGCATAGATCGCCGCGGCAGCCATCATCCCCGCCTGACGCAGCGCCCCACCGAACAGTTTTCTTGCTCGACGTGCGCGAGCGATCGTCGGGGTGTCGCCGACCAGGATCGATCCCATCGGACATCCCAGCCCTTTTGAAAAACAAATCGAAACCGTGTCGGCATACTCTGCGAAATCTCGAGCACAGTAACCCGCCGCGACGACGGCATTGAAAAGTCGAGCACCATCAAGGTGTACCTTCAATCCATGTTCATGAGCCCAGTTACCCACACGCTCCATTTGAGCCAATGGCCAAATTCGACCACCTCCGTGGTTCGTCGTATTCTCGACACAGACCACCCGCGTGATGCAGTAATGTTGATTGTCCGGACGGATTTTGCCTTCCAGATCATCGACATCGAACAGGCCGCCTCGCCCGCGAATCAATCGGGCCGAAACGCCGCTGAGCGCCGCCGCCCCGCCCGCTTCGTAGTTGACAATATGTCCCGATTCGTCAATGAGAATTTCATCACCTTGCTGACAATGTGCCCGCAAGGCCATCTGGTTGGATTGTGTTCCCGAACAGTTATAGACGGCGGCCTCTTTCCCCAGCATGTCGGCAACAATCCGTTCCAGTCGTTTGACTGTCGGATCTTCGCCGAACATATCATCACCGACTTCGGCTTCGGCAATCGCCTGGCGCATCGCCGCGGTCGGCTTCGTGACTGTATCGCTTCGAAGGTCAATCGCATTCGCCGTCATCGGTAGGAAATCCTGCAATCGCTCATCTCGCGTTGGCTCATGGGACTTTCTTTTTCACCGCTTTCTTGGTGCGAATCTGATAGTTGCCTCGATTCTTGTCGAATTCGAGTTCGATCAAACCCGCGTCTTCGATGTCGTGAAGCAAATCGGAAAATGTTCCGTAACCGTAGTAGCCTTCGTTGAACCCCGGATGTACCCGTTTAATCGCCTGCTTCAGCATCGAGCCCCAGATCGGTGGATCGTAGTCCTGTTCCAGCGAATTCAAAACTTCCAGCAATCGATCTGACGCTTCCTGCTTCTTGTCTTCTTTTTTGGTTCCGGGTTTGGCGACAACTGCCGGCTTTTGTGCCACTCGAATTAGATCGTCGTAATAGATGAATTCGTCACAGTTAGCGATCAACAGATCAGAGGTCGAACTTTTCACGCCACACCCGAGAACTCGTTTGTTGTTTTCTTTGAGCTTGGAAACGAGGGGCGAAAAATCGCTGTCACCGGAAATCAACGCGAACACGTCAATATGCTGTTTGGCGTAACAAAGATCGATGGCATCGACGACCATCCGAATGTCAGCGCTATTCTTGCCACTCATTTTGCTTTGCGGAATGTCGATCAGCTCAATTCCCTGCGCATGAAATTCACGAACCGCATCGCGATAGTTACTCCAATCACAATAGGCTCGCTTGTGAACGATGCGTCCTTTTTCGAGCAATCGTTTGAGAATTAACTGAATCTGGAACCCACCAGATTTCATATGCCTGACACCGATTGCCAAGTTCTCAAAATCAACGAAGACGGCAATCAGGGGCTCATCAGACATAAAGGGTCCACCTTCCATCTCTTGGCGAATCAAAGCAGCGGAAATGTTAACTCGTGAAAGCAAGGATAGCCGCCGGGTGTAATTTCGCCAGCCTGCGACAACCCCGTACGTCGAATCCCGACCATTGCCACGGCAATTTCATGGCGATCAACTCGAGGCGCCGTCGGAAATCGTCGCATGAAACTCTGCCGACCTGTCCGAGCGACGTAAGCACCAAAGTACGAACGTGACCGAAGCCAGACCTGCGGTCGAACCCACCAGATCGGCACACCAGTCGTAGAAATCCGCGGATCGATTGACGAACAATTGGGTTAACTCGTCGAACACTCCATAGACCGCCAAAATAAATCCGCGAGCGAGGACGCTCGACCACGGATAGATCCCGCGTGTCGCACGCAACGACATCAACAGAGCGGCGAGGCCGGCGTAGGACGTAAAGTGAATCACCTTGTCCGAATGCCCCGGCAGCAACCCAGGCGGTAATGGCATATGAGTGCCATAAAAAAGCGAGATCCAATAGACGACCAGTGCGGTGGCAACAACGAATGTTGTTACGTTCAGTCGACACCTTGCCGATCGAGATCCCAGAGTACTACCACCAGTCATTGGAGGCTTTCTTGAGATTTGCTTTGAATTTGTCTCGAAACAAAGTCATTCCTTCCTTGAAAAGCCCGCCGATACGCTGTCCAACGAGTGCTCTTTGCCGAGCGTCTATCGCACAACCAGGACTCACTCGTCAGGAATCTTGGGGATCAGGTGAGTCTGCTTCGCCCGAGTCTTCGCGGTTGTGTCGATCAGGATGTTCGTTGAACTCCGACTCTTTGCGTGGACGCGGATTGGGACGGCCATCACTACGTGGCTTCTGTTCGCGTCGCGGCCGATCTTTCGACGTTTGATCGCGGGAACGTCCTTCATTCGCGGATTCTTCACGCGGAGGCGGCGCTGGTTTCTGAGATTTGGCACTGATCACGGTCAGGACGTCTTTGGAATCCGTCATCACTTGACGCTGGCCTTCATAGGAAATGATCAGCTTCTGTGCCAGCAACTCGACACCCACAACGCGGCCAGTGCCCTGCTTGGTCACGACCGTAGCGCCAACCGGCGGCATTTCCTTACGATGTTCCTCGTAAGTGTCGTACTCATACCGGAGGCAACATTTTAGACGACCACAGCGTCCCGAAATCTTCGAAGGATCAAGTGTCGCTTTCTGAAGCTTCGCCATCTTCATCGAAACGGGCGGCATTTCACGTAGAAATGTGTTGCAACAAACCGGTTGTCCACAGTCGCCGTAATCTGCCAAAAGCTTGGCTTCGTCCCGAATACCGATTTGCCGCATCTCAATGCGAACATGAAACAGCTTCGCCAATCCTTTGACGAGATCGCGAAAATCAACACGCTGTTCAGAGACGTAATAAAAAATCAGTCGTTCGCCACCAACAACTTGCTCGACGTCGATCAATTGCATCTGCATGTTGCGTTCGCGGATCAACTCGAGACAACTGTCAAAGGCCGCCTTCTCAGAGAGTCCCGCACGCGTGCGTTCCGCTTCGTCTTCCAACGTTGGCAATCGGACAATTCGACCATGTCCTTCGGTTGTCCCCAAGTACGTTCGAGTTTGCTCGGTTGCCGTGCTTAAGACAGTTCCCCATTCATGCCCGCGTTCGCTACGGACAATGACCTCGGTCCCACGAGGCAAAGGAGTGAATCCACGGGACGTGAATTCGCCCAAAATACGAGTGACGCCATAGCGCACGACGTAAGACAGATCTTCAATTGGTGTATCCATAAATGCCTTCAAAGTTGAGGCGAAAATTGTCGCGGTAGCTTGTGAAATGTAACCGTCAGAGTATAGCGGGTTGGGGGCCTTGGATGCCAAGGTACCATCAATTTGGCACTTCAATCTGCACCGAGGAATCTGTTACAATTGGCCATCGCGAATCCGAGGTGGAAGAGGCCCCGAGAATGACATTGCGTAGTATGACGATCGTTTGCGGTGGTGTTCTTTGCATTTCCGCCACGGCATTTCAGTTAGGTGCGACGGAACTCGACGAGACCTTCTTCGAAACAAAAATTCGCCCGGTGCTGGTGGCACGCTGCTCTGAATGTCATAGTCGAGACCACGCGAAGAGTGGGCTGCGAATCGATTCGAGGGATGCACTCGTCAGAGGCGGCGACTCCGGAACCGCCATCACACCAGGCAATGCGGAAACCAGTCTGTTGGTCCAGGCGATCCGGCACACGGACGAGAATCTGCAAATGCCGCCCAAGCAGCCGCTGCCCATGCCGGTAGTAGAAGATTTTGTGAACTGGATCAATCACGGTGCCCCTTGGCCAGCATTCGAACCGGTTAAATCCCAACGTATCGCTTCGATCAAACAAGTACCCTCCCGCAGTCCCGATGACCCCACCTTGAAATCGGCCCTGCAGCTTTGGCTCAGGGCTGACGGCCATCCTTGGCAGGATGGCCAGACAGTCCATCTCTGGGAGGACGCCAGCGGACGAGGACACGACCTAGCGGCTACGACCGGTGCACGACAAAATGGGACTGGCGGTCCGGCGAAATTCGTCTCACAGAGCGATATCGCCAGATTTCCCGCAGTGCGATTTGATCGGCAAAGTGGTTTCGCGGGCAATGCCGCCAACGCACCAGAGATCTCAGGCGACACGGAATTCACCCTGATGATTGTACTGCGGGTACTCGCCGATCCCGAAAAACGAGTCGGACTAGTCGCCGGGTTTGGCGATCCCAGCAGCCCCGCAAACCCCGGTCGGGCGCGGTGTGCTGGGATTGGCTTCCAACCCGGTGGTACGGGGCGCCCCGTATTGATCGGAGGCTGGGGCAATGACGCGACGCCGGTAAGCCCTCCCGGTCCGGCATTATTGGATGGACCACCAATCATTCTGGCCCTCACGAAGTATTCAGGACCTCTTGCATCGACGTCCCAATTTGTCATCAATGGCCGGGAAACCGCATCGCTCAGCGGGAGCAACGAAGTCCCCGACTGGGGCCGACGCGACGATCAGGGATTCTTCATCGGTCATGCTCAGTCCTGGGCACACGGCTTCGCTGGTGACGTCGCGGAAGTACTGCTTTACAACCGGTCTCTCGATTCCGAAGAACGCAATTCACTGGAATCCTACCTGTCCACGAAATATCGGATTCCGTTGACGGCTGCGCCGCGTGAGGAAGTAGTTGACACGGGTGATCCAGCTTTCTATCCAAAACACTGGGCCTTCGAGCCTATGAAAACAACTGGGCCGCCCGACGCATCTCAGTCAAATTCGATTCATCCCATCGACCGATTCGTCGCTGCGAAATGGACCGAACAAAACCTAAAACCTGTCGAGACGGCAGATGCACGGACTCTGATCAGACGGCTTTATTTTGATCTGATCGGCTTGCCTCCCTCACCAGATGAGATGGAGCAAGCGGTCACTCAGCTGACTCCCTGGAACGAATCGGCCTGGTCCACACTGATTGATCGGCTTTTGGATTCGCCACACTATGGCGAGCGTTGGGGCCGACATTGGCTGGATGTCGTACGTTATGCCGATACGGCCGGAGACAACGCCGACTATCCCGTCCCCGAGGCCAGATACTATCGAGACTACGTTGTCGATTCGTTCAACACCGACAAGCCCTATGACCAGTTCGTACAGGAACAATTGGCGGGCGACATCCTGGCTTCGGAAGGTCCTCGCGAACAATATGCCGAACGAATCGCTGCAACCGGCATGCTAGCCCTCAGCCGCCGCTATGCCACGGCTCCGTATGAGTTGTGGCACCTCACTCTGGAAGACACGATCGACACGGTCGGACAAGCATTTATGGGCCTCACGCTGAGGTGCGCCCGCTGTCACGACCACAAGTTTGATCCGGTGACCCAACACGAATATTACGCGCTCTACGGAATATTCGAGAGTACCCAGTTCCCTTGGGCGGGCGGGGAAGAATTCCAATCCAAGAAATTTCCGCGAGTCAACTTCGTGCCTCTCATTCCTCCTGGTGAAGTCGAGCCTTTGATGGCTGCCCACGCCAAGCGGGAGAAAGAACTGACCGAGCGAATCACTCAACTCGAACTTGAGAGTCCACTTGCGAAGTCGTTGCCATCGCTGGCCTAAAAGGTCGCGACGTTAAAAGCCACATCCGCCTCGACAGCAGAAATTGCGACAGCACAGATCGATCACGACCAAACAAAAAAGAAATTCGAAGCGGCCAAATCCGAACTGCGGGCTCCCATGGAGGCCGTTCGTCGTCGCGGATTCCCCGAGACCGTTCCCGTCTCTTATGCCGTTCGCGAGGGCACGCCTCGCTCGACGTTCCTCCATCGCAGCGGTGAGCCGACGCAACCAGGTCCGATCGTCGGTCGCGGTATCCCTTCGTTCCTGACCGGTATCGAGTCGGTGAATATTCCTGAGACAGAAAGCGGACGGCGGCAACTGGGCGAATGGTTGACTCGCCCCGATCATCCGCTCACCGCTCGTGTGATGGTGAATCGGATCTGGCAACATCACTTTGGTCGCGGACTCGTATCGAGCCATTCAAACTTTGGAACGCGTGGTGTCCCTCCAACCCATCCTGAATTGCTCGACTGGCTCGCCCGGACCTTTATTGAAAAAGGCTGGAGGATAAAAACGATGCATCGCTTGATCTTGAATTCACAGGTCTGGCGGCTCGGCAGTTCTCAGCACACTGACAACGCTACTCGCGACCCCGGCAACACGTTCCTCTGGCGACATGACCGTCTACGTCTCGATGCCGAAGCCATCCGCGATGCAATGTTAGCGGCGAGCGGACAGCTCGATCTGGCAAAGCCCGGAACTCACCCCTTCCCGCCGATTACCAATTGGACATACACCCAACATAGTCAGTTCAAAGATTTCTATCCCAGCCGGCACCGCAGTATTTATTTGATGACTCCGCGTTTACAGCGACATCCGTTCCTGTCGTTGTTCGACGGATCGGACACGAACACCACTACCGGTTCCCGGACCAGTTCCATCGTGCCTGCTCAAGCACTCTATCTCATGAATAGCAACGATGTGAAAGTGGAAGCGGAAGCCTTTGCCAAACGCGTCGCGGGCATGCCTCTCGAGGCACGGATCGCTGCGGCGTACGGGTTCGCCTTTCAACGCCAGCCGAATCCTGCCGAGATCGGGCGCGCCACAGAATTTCTGACTGCCTATACCCGGCAAGCCGACGAGGCGATTGCCTGGACCGCCTTGTGCCGATCGCTGTTGACTTCCCACGAGTTTTTTTACGTCGACTGATCCGGAATCCCGCCATGACCACCCCGCCCCTTTCTCGTCGTCGCTTCCTGCACTCCTGTGCCGCCGCCGGTGTGGGATCGCTGGCACTTCGAGCCCAGCTTCAATCGGCTGCCGTCGCAGGCGAGATGCGTTCGGTGATGCCGTCCGGCCCCCATTTCACGCCGAAAGCCAAACGATTAATCGTGCTCTTTCTGACTGGCGGTGTGTCGCACGTGGACACGTTCGATCCAAAACCGGCACTTCTACGAGATCGAGGCAGAATCGTCGACGGTCCCAGCTTACGCGCCGTGGCACGACAGCCGCTGCAACCGTCACCGTTCCAATTCAGGCCACGTGGCGAAAGCGGCTTGATGATCAGCGAGATCTTTCCCCAATTGGGCGATCTGGCCGATGATCTCTGTGTGATTCGCTCGATGAACACGGACATCGTCGAGCATTTCCAGGCCTCCCTAGCGATGCATACCGGTTCAGCGACGGTCCCCCTGCCCAGCATCGGCGCTTGGCTGGGATATGCGCTGGGTAGCGACAATCCCAACCTTCCACCCTACGTCGTGCTTTGCGAACATTTGCCGTATGGCGGTTCACAATTGTGGGATTCAAATTTTCTGCCACCCGTGCATCAGGGCACGCGCATCATTCCGGGGAAAGATCCAATCCCCAATTTACGACCGGTCGTGGAAGACACCACCCTTCGCTCGCTGGAAGCACGAATGCTGGACGACTTGAATACGCGTTTTGCAGAAGCCCGTCCGGGCGATCTGGCTCTGGCAGCCCGCAGCCATAGTTTTCAGACGGCCCGTGGCATGATGGAAGTCGCTCCGCAAGTGCTCGATTTTTCCGACGAGACCGATGTCACACATCAACTGTATGGCCTCGAACGCGGCGATCGCAGTAGCTTTGCCTGGCAATGCCTCGCAGCTCGTCGATTAGCCGAACGGGGTGTCCGCGCCGTTGAAATTATCGATAGCGGCGCCAGTAATAATTGGGATGCCCACAGCGATATGCAGCATCATCGGCCCAAAGCCCAACGGATCGATCAACCCATCGCCGCGCTGTTAAAAGACCTTAAACAACGAGGACTGTTCGACGACACTTTGGTCGCGATTTGCACCGAATTCGGACGGACGCCGTTTGACGACGGCCCCGGCCGCAACCATTGGCATCGTGCATTCTCGTGCTTATTGACGGGTGCAGGCATTCGCGGTGGAATGACTTATGGCATGACCGACGAGTACGGAATTCATATTGCCGAGAATCCCTGTCACGTTCACGACTATCACGCCACCATTCTGCACTTGATGGGACTCGATCACGAACGGCTGACCTATCGCTATGCCGGCCGCGACTTCCGGCTAACCGATGTCGCAGGAAATGTGGTGAAACAGATCCTCTCCTAAGCGCAGCCGTCGTAAACACCCGGACTTCCCTCGCAAAGAATCCAGATGCAGACGCCACGCAGCTTGAAAGTGAGTGACTTACCGGTCGTCCGGTTTAAAGAGCGTTAAGATAGTCTTCCAGATTGGTGAAGCCATCTTTGTTAAGGTCACCATTCCGATCGCTGGCATCGTTCGGACTAAGCCCCTGTTTCTTTTCCCATTCATCGGGAATTCCGTCACCATCCGTATCAAGCGGAGCAGGTTCGCTGTTCAATGCGGGCCAGGCTCCGACTTCGTCTTGAGAATCAATCAGGCGATTTGATCGCAACCGAACGCCATCCACGATGCGCTGATCTGCCGCATCACGTCGATGCGATGCCCCGGCCGTTAGCAAGATCCGCTCATACGCCGCCGCAGCAACGTCGGTTTTGGGCTTCGCTGCTCCGATGTCGAACTCCTTGTCGACTCGCACCTGTTCCAGAGACGTCATCTGATAGTTGCCTTTAGACCAGCGGTCAAAATCAACGGCTTTCCAGTTGTCGCTGGTGAACAGGGGATTGTTCTCAAACAGATTGCCCGTGAGAAACACTTTCAGGGCCTCAGGTTGTTCCGTCTTTGTTGCCAACGGCCGATTCCCCTCAGGTGTGTTTGGCCCCGGTCGGTAGTAGTTGTTGATCACGTTAATGCGGCAATTGCCCAGATTCGTGGCCCCGCTGAGATTGTAGACCAGGTTATTGCGGAAGTCGGCGATCGCTTCGGGCTTGGTTCGTGGGCTCCCCCCAATCGTGGGATGCCGATCACGACTGCTCGCAAACAGATTGTGATGCAGGGAAATGCCATTGGTCAGATCGCGAAACGACGCCAGCATCGCATGTTCGCCCTTTTCATGCAGGCTCTTATTGAGTGCTTCAGCGTAGATAGACCACTGCAAGGTAAAATGCCCTCCGCGTCGCAAATCGTGATTTCCATCAATCCCCCACGTCGCAGTAATATGATCGAAAATCACGTGATCAATGTCGTCGGTCGTCATCCCGTCGGGTCCTGAATTGGCGGGTTTGTTCTTATCACCCAGCCGAATTCGGATGTATCTCATGATCACATGAGACGCATTCTTGATCTTGAAAGTCTGATCTTTCAGACAAATCCCGTCGCCTGGCGCCGATTGACCTGCAATCGTCAGGAACGATTTGTCGACCGTCAGCGGCGATTTCAACTCGATTGTTCCCGACAGATTAAAAACAATCGTGCGGGGACCGTTAGCAGTACGCAGCCCTTCGCGCAGCGACCCAGAACCATCATCTTCGAGGGTCGTGACATGGTAGACGTCGCCACCACGTCCTCCCCGAGCAAATCGACCGTAGCCCTCAGCACCAGGAAAGGCTATTTGCTGACTGTCGTCGCCACGTGCCCCGCTCATATTAAGAAGAGTGATACAAGCAACAAACATAACCACCCACGGACTGCCGTTTTTCATCAGGGAAGTTTCTCCAGCGTGGTAACCAACGCTCATGAAAGTACAATCAAACGTCGCAGCGAAGACTGTAACCATCGAGACGCACCCAAGAACATTGTATGAGCAAACATTTCCTGCAGTTTTTCACCGGATCCGTTTGTGCTCACCCTAGACAATCGACCACCGATCACCGCTTCAACGGCTGAAAGGTCTCTCGACGTTGTTCTATTCGTGCTGCGTCTAACTTACCTCGAGCAATCGTTCGATGTAATTCAGCGATGGCCGACATTCGGATTTAACGATCCGCGCCACTGCGGATATTCTTTTTCCAGCAGCCGGGCCGGCCACGATCCGTACCAGCGGGTTCCAGTGCGTCGCTCGCGTTCGATCTCGCTAAGAGCATATCGCTTCACGGCATCTCGACCGGCGAAAATAGGCCGGTCTGTTCCGATTTCATAGTGTCTGGCCCAAATCGGTTTGGCCTTGGAGTCCTGTTGAACCACCACATCAAAATTGGCTCGATGCCGCAAAAACTCAATGTCGGGAGCCGGAATCTTCTCGGTACGGATCCCTTCAATCACGACACGTTTCAACCATATCACGGCGTCATCCACGGCGGTAACAACCGCCGGTTCTGGATGACATTGCCGCATCAACAACCGAGCAATCTCGGTCGTTTCCTGTGGACAAACCGAAGCCAATTCGAATGTTCGAGCCGATGCCGCTTCATAAGTCTGATTGTCGTGCTGTTGGCACCAACCTGTCCGAACGTCGGCCACTCGAATTTGGCATTTCAGAATGCATTCGACACCCAAATTGATGGCCATCCGGGCCTGCTGAATGCGCTCTTCATCAAGCCATTTCCAATGTGGAGCGCCATCAACGACGTCGTGAAAGACGTTCAGAACTCCAATCATTACGCCGTCATTGAATGTGATATGAGCGTAATAACCCTTGGGATCTGGAAAACGCTGAGGGAAACCTCCGTTGGCTGATTGCGCCTGCAACATAAAATCGAAGCCTCGCAGACAGGCGTCGCGACAGGCCGTCGATCCAAGTTGCGTGTAGGCCTTGGCCAGATAATCGACTTGAGAATGAATGTTGTGATTATCGAACGAAGAATCGAATGTCTCGTGCGTTGATCGGATTGCTTCTTTTTGTGATTCGGTCAGGATAGCCAGCATGTCATAGTCCTTTGGCCAGCCGCCATTCGCCCGCTGAAACAACAGGATATTTTCGACAATGTCGGCGACCTGTTCGGGCGAGTAAGCTGGTTGATCGGGCTCCGCCTGGATGACTCGAGAATCGTCACGAATCCCCCGCCAGTGACCGGCTCCATCTCGAAAGCCCGAAGTCTCAATCGCATTTTTTTTCGGAGGAATTCCTTTGCGAATCAACAGCACCCAATCAAGACCTGGTTCGACAGGTGGTTTGCCCACGTCATGAATTGCACCGCCGGAGATTTGAATCGCCTCTCCGGAAAACTCTCCCGTTCGCGGGTTGTACCAGCGCTTCGTCGCGGCCCCCTTTAACGGAGTGATGTCTAAGGTCCCGGTCGATTCCGTAATTGGAAAATAAACCGCATAGACCTCGCCTGATTGGGCAAAGACCTGCGGCCCCATGGGAACGGCTTTTCCCTTCCCGATCCCGATCGAAATCGTTCCGCCGTTCGCCGAGAGTTCGTCGGCAGGCTCCATCTCCCAAAACGGCAATTCCGCTTCCATGAACTTCCGTGCGTACCACATGTATTTCCATAGCAGTTCCCGCTGCGTTGTTTTGAAATTGTCTGTTTTCAACAAATCGTCCAGGATGAATTCGAGCATTCCACCGGAAAAATAGGTCGGCCAGATTTTTTCGCGGCGATGTCCGTCGGCATCGTCTATTGGAATATGAGAGGCTCGTTGTCCGCGATCCAAGGTAAATTCGTCCAAACTGATCGGCAGTGGTCTTCCCGCCTTGATTGTCTCTCGACGAACTGCCTCCGTAACTTCGTGAATCGGACGTTGATTTAGCTGAATCGACGTCATACTGAATCGTGAATCACCATAGGTAAATCGCAATTTCTCAACCGGATCACCAGCGCTATGCACCGTGATCGGATGGCCATAAGGATCTAGAGCGTGAACATAGTCGGCAAACGCACGGACCCGCTCGGCGCCGAGATCGAAGTTCAGGTCGAATTCTTCACAAAGGTTCCACTGCAGCGCGGGGTGATGAGCGAATCGGGAAATCATCTCCCGATAGTACAGCTTTCGTTCCACTCCCAATTCGCCGTTGTCGAGTTCCCGCTTGTTAGCGTCCTCGGCTTCGTTGAACACCACATGCAAAAAGATTCCCTTTCTTTGAGCGTGGTCGAGGACGATCTCCCATTGCCGTAGTTTCTCGATGTCAAAGTGCACATTATCGTCGGACTCGTCCCCCTTGGAATTGATCGCCCCTATCCAGGGCCAGACGTTCTTTCCGTCGCCACCAATGTTCATTGTCAGGAAATAGATGCTGTTGACATGCTGCTCTGCCAGGTAATTCAGCGTCCCGATGATTGCACGTCCGTCCCCCTTTCCCCAATCCGGGTCGCCTTCTCGCCAATCAGGAGCATGTACGGCATACCGGTGCTTGCCAGATGTTCGTACGAAGCCGACATATCCCAGAAAATCTTCTGGTTCGTCGGTTCCTCCACGCAGCCAGTATGGACCATCTTGAAACTTGAGATACTGTTTGCCGACATATTTCAATTGGCCCCACTTGAGAAATCCGACAGCATTGGGATCCCGTGGTAAGACGTCAAACTTGCCCGACGAATCGTCAATCGAGACGGATGCTCCGGCGTCGGATTCCAGCTGAATAGCCACCTCGGCCCCCGAGCGTAACGTCGCTTCATAGGTCCATTCTCCGGCCTGATCAGGAGAAAAACGAACTCGCCAGGCGCGACCTATTAGTCCACCCGTTCCGTCTCCGTCGAAATAGCCGGGAACAAGATACGACTTCTTATCGGGCCCAATGAATCGTACTTGCAGACGAAAATCCAAAAACGGGTTCGGCGAGTTCTGTGTCGCGGACGCCTCTGGCCCCTGAAAAGTGATTGTCAGGGGATACCAAACCTGCTTCGTACCCTCAATCGTTGTCTCGGCTGACAATTGAGTTGCGCACAGCAACAGCAGGTTCGAGGCGACGAAAATCTTCCACATACAGAATTCCTCGGTTTTGCAAACGATCGAAATCAACGACCCGAGACCAGACGAAATTGCCCCGCTTCAGCGATGAGCTTCAGACACTGATTCAATTTGGAATCGGGCTGATCTGGCTCGAATTGGCCCCAATCAGCATTGGCCGCGACAACCAGCAAATTTAAACTCGGAATCATGGCCGTACAATTTCCTCTAACTCCCAGCAACATCACGGTATCCGGGGGCATCCGCCCACGACAGCTCATCGGAATGAGTTCGCCCCGTCTTATTGAACCACCAGTTGAATCCGTAGATGCCCGGCCCTGCACTTGAGAAATGATTTGATTCGCCACCGTAGGTTCCTATTTTAAGATAGTCATCGGTCGCCGCCGGAACACTCAGCGGCAGATCAATCGGAACCTGCGGTCGCATGTTGTCATCGAAGAAGGAACGAGGCAGCAGTTGCACACGGTTCCATTGACCTCGATTCATCCGGAACCAGGCCACGCGAGCGAAATCACGAACCGACGCCCGCATCCTCCGGTTCGTGTCTCGAAAGTTGAATCCATCTTGCAATTGCAGGGCACCAAATCGCTCAGGTACATGAAAGACTTTGTCGAACAATCTCTTTTGATAGAGCTGAATGGCGTAGTCGTTGTGGGCCCACGCCTTGCCTGATTCCTCTGGACGCGCATACCCGCCGGTCATGCTGGCCAGTTGCCGAAAGGTCATCGTCTGATCGTTGGACGACAATTCCCAACCGAAATCGACGATCGGTTGATCAAAGCTTTTGATCCTACCTTGTTTGTGGGCGAACATCAGTAACGTCGACAGAGCCGTCTTGGCCGATGACGCCAAATCACCCTTTTCCGACTGAGAGCCCCACGTCTTAACAACGTACCCTTTTTTGATCACACATCCGCGCGAACGCTGCGCAGTTGCCACCGCTTCCAACTTCGAATCATCAAGTCCCATCTCCGCAGCATTTTTCTGCTGCCACAGTTCATGGGGAAAGACAATCTCGTCGGCAGATAGAGATGGAGGCTCAAGGAATAGCAATGTCGCCCACAAGATTTGCAATGTCAGAAGATAATGACGTGGCCATCCAACAAGAGCGGATCGAATGGACATCAGTCGTCTCCAGCAGATTGGCAATGTCGTTTGAGTTTTCTATCCTCACTCAAACGTCACTTTACTGCCGTCCGACTTTAATTTCATATAATTGAGGCCAGTTTTTGCCTGTGACAAACAGACGATCGCCTTCTGAATCGTAAGCAATTCCGTTCAGGACATCTTCATTACTGGTTCGACGATTCCGAGGATAGAGAGTGCCGAGGTCGATCCACCCCAGTACGTCGCCGTTTTCGGGCGAAATCCGCACGATCTTGTCCTCGTACCAAACGTTGGCCCAGATCTCGCCTTTGACATATTCTAGCTCGTTTAAGCGATCCACTTTCCCTTGCGGGGTGTGAGCTGTAATTCGCTTGACGACTTCAAAGTTTTCAGGATTCAGAAACCGGACCATTGCCGAGCCATCGCTCATGACCAGATGCTGACCATCGTTGGTCAATCCCCAACCTTCGCCCGTGTATTGAAACGTCTTGACGATGTCGAACGTTTTCTCGTCGTAAATAATGCCAAGTCGATTTTGCCATGTCAGCTGATAGATTCGATTTTTCAGAATCGTAATCCCTTCGCCGAAATAGTGATTGTCTAATGGAGCAATCTTCTCGATCTTTCCGGTCGCCAAATCCACCAATCGCAATGACGAGTTACCCTTCTTACCCGTGCCTTCGAACAAGTGCCCATCAGTAAAAACGAGCCCCTGTGTAAACGCAGTGCGGTCGTGCGGATAGTTGGCCACCACTTTGTAGCTCCACGTTTCCGGCTTCGTCGCTCGCTTCATCTGAGCAAACGCGCTCAACCCAACTACGCTACTGACGAGCAAAGCCAGCATGAGCAGCCAGAAAGATCGACGAGTCTTCGCGCTTGAAGACGAGGTGGCATTCTTGGACATCGCGTCATTCCGCCAGATCGTGAAACTGAGGGCAACTTCAGAAAGACTTCCATACTCTCGCAGCCAATCGCCCAGGCGTCCAGATGGACCTGGAAAACTCGTACAATTCGCCTGACGGACGAGTGAACATCCAACCCGACTCGGGTATTCTTGCTCGTATCATGGACTATCAATTCTTTGGACCAACGCAAATTGTTTTCGGTTGGGGACGCCGCACCGAACTGGGGAGACTGGCCGCGGAAAATGGCGAGCGAGTCTTTCTCGTTTCCGGCAGTCGCACCTTGGAACAGCGGGGCGTCATCGACGACGTAACTCGCAGAATTGAACAACTAGGGCTGACGCTGCAGCGGTTCTCGCCCGCCTCTCACGAGCCCGAGGTCGCGGACGTTGATTCGCTGGTGACAGAATTTCTTCGCTTCCAGCCGACAACCCGCGATGTGGTCGTGGCGATCGGAGGAGGTTCGACGATTGATCTGGCCAAAGCGGCCGCAGCGCTGGTCCGCAATCGCCACGGGAATTCGGTCGTCGAATTCCTCGAAGGCGTCGGCACGGGACGACAGATTACGGAACGACCGTTGAACCTCATTGCCGTCCCGACAACCGCAGGTACTGGCACCGAAGTGACAAAAAATGCTGTCATTTCGTCGTATGATCCGGCCTTCAAAAAAAGCCTCCGCAGTGATTGGATGATACCCAAGGTCGTTCTGGTCGATCCCGAATTGACCGTTAGTCTGCCAAGTGAAACCACCGCTTTCACCGGCATGGACGCGATCACTCAGTTGATCGAAAGTTTTATCTCGAAACGGGCCGCACCAATCCCGCAGGCACTTGCACTCTCGGGATTGAAGCTGGCACTGCCTGCGTTACCGATCGCGGTCCGCGATGGGACATCTCAAACCAGCCGAGAAGCAATGTCACACGCAGCTCTTCTCTCGGGACTGGCATTGGCAAATTCTGGACTGGGATTGGCACATGGCGTCGCCGCCGCCCTCGGCGTTCACTGCCGAGTCGCTCATGGGCTGGCCTGTGCGACCATGCTGCCAACCGCATTGCGTGTCAATCAGCAGGTGCGAGCAAAAGAACTCGCGCAACTCGAACGTCTTTTCGATCACCAATCACATAGCGATGCCGATTCCGCCGCGGCATTTGTCCGGCGCATCGAAATTCTGTGCGAAGAGATTGGTATCCCAAGGCGACTTCGAGATATCGGAGTGACCTCCAACCAGATTCCGGCCCTGATCGGAAGTTCGCGTGGAAATAGCATGAGCGGAAACCCCCGCGACGTCAGTGACGATGAACTCCTTTCGATCTTGCAACAGCTGTGGTAGGCATCACGGACTTTTGGTGCCGGACACGACGCAGCGAAAACCTAAGTGCGACATCCCCGTATCCGGGGTGGTACCGCGGCGGGCGGCTGTGCGGTAACTTTCGCAATAGGTGATATGGCATAAGAATGAACCGCCTCGGGTCACGCGTTTCTGAGCATTGGGCTCATTCGGATCCCAACTTTCCCGAGGACCGACTGGATTGACGACCTTTTCCTGTCCCGACCGCTGCGCATACGCATCGGCTCGATACCAGTCGGAGCACCATTCCCAGACATTTCCACTCATGTCATACAGGCCATAGCCGTTAGGTGGATAGGTCTTCACCGGCGACGTTCGTTCCCAACCATCACGTTTGTCATTTTGATTCGGGAAGCCCCCCTGCCAGATATTGGCTAATTGGCTGTCGTCGGTGGGCGGATTGTCGCCCCACGTGAATCGCTTGCCAACCAGTTGACCTCGTGATGCATATTCCCATTCAGCTTCGGTCGGCAGCCGTTTCCCCGCCCATTTGGCGTAGGCCATCGCATCTTCCCACGAAACTTGGACCACCGGATGATCATCCCGATCAGAGATGGACGAATCAGGACCTTCAGGGTGCTTCCAACAAGCGCCGGGCGTCCAGACCCACCATCGCGAAACATCATCGGTCGGTACGGGGCCCGGTGGAGAAACGAAAACCAGGGATCCCGGCACCAGCACGTCATCCGGAGGCTTCGGTGTGCCCGGCGGAACGCTCTTTTTCAGTTCTTCCCATTCCGGCTTCTTTTCCGCCGTGGTCACGTATCCAGTTGCATCGACGAATTCGCGAAATTGTGCATTCGTCACTTCGCTCGCATCGATCCAGAATCCATCGAGCTTGACCGAATGCGCCGGTTGCTCGTTCTTGAGCCCCGCCGAACCCGCCGTTCCCATCACATATTCACCGTCCGGCACCCAGACCATCCCCGGCCGTGCGGAAGCCGGCACGGCAACCCGCGTTGGATTCTTCGAGGTCACCGCATATGCACTCGCAAAGGCGACGAATCCCAGCATGCCCAGCCGCAGAATCGAGAACCAACGAGAACCCGACAAACGCGGCGAGTCGTTGGAATTGATGACTGCTGCATCAGATGAGTTCGGCTGCTTTTGCCGACGAAGCCGAGACATTATTTTCGCCTTGGAAATTGGAGTCATTTGTCGATGCGGATTCGACAATCATAATCGACGACGCAACCTTACCACGGAACCAGTTTGGACGATTCTATCGGATCTTCACTTCCATTTCCGCATCTGACCTCCAACAGGCTACCATCAAACGAATTTGACAATCCAAACCGATCGCTCGGCCGGCACGGTATTCGCAAATGGCAAAGAACTAAGTGGCAGTGCAATTTCCTTGAAAAGGTCTTCCGAACGACAAGCACTGCGAAGCCACACAGTCCATTGATTGGTCGATTATGTGCCAGGTAATGCCCTGCCATCAGAGAAAATCTTCATCGCGGAAAGAATCTTCCGCACAATGATGGAGAAAGAAAAACGAGCCCGGAAAGTGTTGACGCAGTCGGGGACTCTGCAGCCTCGCCCCCCCGAAATTGGTCGCCTAATCGCGCTCGGATCCTTATAGTCAAAAACCAACAACGCTTCAGCGGCGATGGTTTCGTAAACGGAAGGTCAGCAATACGCCTCCAGAGAGAGTCGGATAGTAGAGGAGACACAGGAATGCGACTGATTCGAATGTTGGCAATGACGGCAGTGTGTTGCACGACATCCACTTTGATCGCTGAGGATCAGGATATCCCTTCGTTGACTCGGCAGCTTGATGCAAGCAACGTTCACGAAAAAACAAAAGCAGCGCGAATGTTGGGTGAAATTGGACCGGCTGCCGCCAATTCGGTTCCTGCTCTACTCAAAGCACTCGACAACAAAGACCTCGGCTTGCGACACGAGGCCATTGTCGCCCTGGGACGGATCAATTCAGATGCAAAACAAGTGGTACCGGCATTGAGCATGCTTCTTGCCGACCCGATTCCCCTGGTGCGACACAGTGCAATTGACGCGTTAATTCGATTCGGTCCCGACGCTCATGCCTCACTTCCCCAAATGAAAACACTGCTGACCGATGCGGAACCGTTGATCAGCGTCAGTGCGGCGCGGGCCATCGTCGAAATCGAATCGGGCAAAGGCACCGATGTCACTCAGGTCATTCCTGTATTGATTTCAGGCCTAAAAAGCGAGCGTCACGAAATCTCCGTGGAGGCCATCCATGGTTTGGCCATCATTGGCCAGTCGGCGGTTCCCGCCATCCAAGATCTGATTGATGACTCCGATTCCAAGGTCAGCTTGAACGCGTGCGACGCGTTGGCCGCGATGGGATCGAGTGCGGCACCGGCCGCCGACAGGTTGCTGACTGCCGCGAAGTCGTCCAAAAACAAACTGCGTTGGCACGCGATCGTCGCATTGGGAGATATCGGCCCCTCGGCAATAGTGGCAGTACCGACACTTATTGATGCGATGGCTGATCACGATTCGCATATCCGCTTCGGTGCGGAAAAGTCGTTGCACAAGATCGGCCGGGCCGCCGTACCGGCTCTGATCGAAAGCCTTAAGGTAGAACGTTTACAACAGCCTGCTGCCAAGACAATTGCCGAAATCGGCCCTGAGGCAAGCGAAGCTGTTCCCGCATTGACGGAACTTCTCCAGTCAAACGAAGTGGAGATCCGCCGCGAAGCAATTCTGGCGCTCGCCTCAATCGGGCCAAAAGCCAAGTCCACGGGCCCCGAGTTAATCAAATTGCTGGCAGATAAACACTTTCGCTATCGCCCTTCCGCAGCGTTTGCTCTGGGCAGCATCGGAGACAAAGACGCGATTCCAGCACTGAAGGAGGCTTTAGAAGTACCGCATAACACACTGCTGCATCTGGCCAGCATTTGGGCGTTACTGCAACTGGACCCCTCCAATGAAGAATATGTCACCGTGGGAGTGCCACAGCTCACGACGGCGCTGGCGGATGAAAAACCAGAAGTTCGCCGTGAAGCGGCCAAAGCTTTGGGCCGAATTGGAGTGCGATCCAAAAATGCAGTGACGGCCTTACAGAAAAACTTGAGCGATCCGAATTTGGCAGTTCGTCGCGAGTCATTGATCGCCTTGGCAGAAATTGGGCCCGACAGTGCCCCGGCAGTGGGCGATATCGGGCAGATTTTGGAAGAGGGCCCCCCGGCATTTCGTCCAATTGCCTGCTACGCCCTAGGACGGATCGGTCCGGCCGCCTCGTCAGCGATTCCCCCATTGCGGAAAGTCCTGGCCAGCAGCAATCTGCATGAAAAGACGGTGGCGGCTTGGGCACTGGTCAAGGTGGCACCCAGTGGTGAAAGTAGGGAAACGGCCATCCCGTTACTGGCGGCAGCCCTCGTCGATGCCGGAAACCCTGAAGCACGCGTTGAAATCGCCGAAACGCTTGGAAAGATTGGCGGGAACTCATCCATCGCGAAAGACGCCTTGAAACGAGCGATTAAAGATCCTGACGAAGGCGTTCGGAAAGCGGCTGAAAAGGCGTTGAATCAAACGCCATAAGAATTACAAATGCTGCGGCAATCGGTCGCTGCCGACTTGGCAAAATGGTAAAAATCCTCGGTAATCACAACGACTCCCAAAGGTTTTCCCATTTCCAAAGTCGAGAATCTCTAGGGGTTCGACTCGCGAGGACCTTTAAAGCCGCTATAATTTGCTTGTCCTGATTGGGTTTGCACCGACTGGGAAAAAATCCGACAAGTTCCTGTCTGGCAAAGTCGATCCGAACATTCGGGCGTGGTCGTCTGAGTGAGTTTGACTTTCCGTTGCTGCAACAACGGAAACTCTCTGTGCAAGGTAGGGATTCATGGCCAAAGCGGGTTCGCGAAAAAAACTGCCGAAGGAAGTCGCAGTCATCAACGCCGATAACTGCACCGGCTGTGAGGCCTGTCTGGAAGTCTGTCCTGTCGACTGCATTTATAAGGTGCCGGGCGACTCGATCTCGGTGCTGCAGTCATGGTGCGAGATCGATGTTGAACGCTGTGTCGGCTGCGAAGTCTGCGTACACATCCCGACGAAGAAAACAGACCCCTATGAATTGACTGTGTGCCCTTGGGACGCAATCGTCATGATCCCCACGATTCAGGTGGCTCAGGTTGTGGCCAGCAAGGGTGGTCCTCCTGACTACATGTTGAAAAATTGGGACCGTCTGGTCGTCCCCGCGCAGCGAATGGCGGAACTTGCCGCGGAACAAGCCAGTTCCAAGTAACTGGCCGATATTATCTCGTTCCGTGCGCAGCATCCTTGTCCTCTTGGGCAACGCTAGTCGACGAATTCCGTTCGCTGGCGATGATCGATCGCAATTCCGCGATCAGAAAGAACGAACCTGTCACGACGATCAAATCGTTGTCCGCTGCCAGTCGCTTGGCCAGACGCCAGGCTGCAATCGGTTCGAGTACCAGATGAGCCGGGTGAGTCGTGATCGCGTCAACCAGACTACTCAATTCCTCCAGTGGAACTCCTCGCGGATTGTCGACGTATCGCGTCAGAATCAGCGTGTCGAAGTGGACGAGTAGCTGCCTGAGGATCCCCGCAACATCTTTGTCTTTGGTCGCCGCAAAGATCAGAATCCGTTTGCGAGGAGACAAATCTTCCTTCAGTGAATCGACTAAAGCTCGTGCCGATTCCCAGTTGTGAGCGGCATCGATGATGACCATCGGATGTTGCGAGATCACTTCAACCCGGCCCGGCCAGACGACGTTGCCAAGGCCCTTTCTCGCAGCCTCATCCGATACAAACCAATTTTGTTGTCGAAGCTCGTCGATGACCGCCAAAGCCAGTGTCGAATTCAATGCTTGGTGTGGTCCACGCAGGACGACCGGCATCCTTGTCCAGACTGAGGTCGAGGTTTTCACGTCAATCTCGACACAACCTCGCTCGTCGATGCGTCGATTGACCAGATCGAAATCCCAACCGATGCGTTTCAACGGAGCACCACGCTCTTGGGATGTCTGCGCGATCATCTCCAGCGCATTGACGTGAGTCACGCCAGAAATGATCGGTACTGCGGCTTTGATAATCCCCGCCTTTTCGTACGCAATCTGGTGCACTGTACTACCGAGAACATGCGTATGATCCCGACTGATATTCGTAATCACCGTAACCAGCGGTCGACACAAATTCGTCGAATCCAGCCGCCCTCCCAGCCCGACCTCCAACACCGCGATGTCCACGTCACATTCGACAAAGTGTTGCCATGCCAATGCCGTCGCGAGTTCGAAATAGGTTGGTTGCATCCGCCCAGGCAAATTGTCCATGTGAGCAATGATCGGCATCAGTCGGTTAACCAGACCAACGAGTTCCGCTTTCGACGGTTGAACTCCATTCACGGTAAATCGCTCTTCAAATTCCGTGATATGCGGAGAAATGTACAGCCCGCATTTTCGCCCGGAAGCTTGGAGAATTGATGCGAGCATCGAACAGGTGGAACCTTTTCCCTTGGTACCTGCGACGTGAATCACGGGAATCCGCTCTTGTGGGTTCCCCATCAATTCCAGCAATCGACGCATCCGGTCCAGCTTAAAGTCGCTGGTCGAATACGCCTCGGCCTGAATGCGTTCGTAATTGATCCGTCCAAACAGGAAATCAATCGCCTGTTCGTAAGTTTCAAGGCGGTCCGGCATATTGGCATCCGAAAGCTGTACTTAGCGTGGCTTATTGCCGTCACCATTGCGACGCGGCCGAAAGAATCGCGTTGATTCTTTGACCACTCGACGACGCGAGGCGATTCGAACCAGCAAGGTCAATAAGAAATTTCGCCAGCCAGGAACAATATACTGATGCCGACGGACCATCGCTTTCAGCCCCGCTTTGACAACAGTTTCCACGGTCAGTGACGAATGCTTTTGTAACCAACCAGGGGCTCCTGCGACGTCAAAAAAGCTCGTCCGAGTCACACCCGGACAAACGGCGGTCACAGTGATGCCGCGATCTTTCAACTCGCAGTGCAGCGCTTCACTCAGATGAAGCACGTAGGATTTGCTGGCAGCATATACACCCATATAGGCCACGGGTTGAAAGGCGGACAATGAAGACACATTGAGAATTGCCCCATGCCCCCGCTCCAGCATCCCCGGAAGCAGCCGATAGGTCAGCTCCGTTAGTGCGGAGACGTTCACGTGGATCAATTGCAGCAGGCGATTCACGTCCGCCTGACTGACTTCTCCCACTACACCAAATCCTGCGTTGTTGACCAATAATTCGATCGCGATGCCTTTTGCCACGATCTCGTTCAGAATCCGCTCGGGTTCGCTGGGATCAGAAAGGTCAGCGGCGATGATTTCGCAGCGTGTCCCATGCTTGGTGTGAAGTTCTTGAGCCAGGACTTCCATCAGTTCACGTCGGCGCGCCGTCAGCACCAGATGCATCCCACGCGACGCCAGTTGGCGCGCGAATTCGGCCCCCAAGCCCGATGAGGCTCCGGTGACAAGCGCCCACTGATCCGCCAATTGCTTCCACACGCTACGATTCCCGCATCTTGCGATGTCCGTATGCAAATGAGAAGGGCCCATTAACAACGACAACACTCAAATGTTCACCTGAAGGCAAGATCGTGTCATCGCATTCCAACCGGCGATTTCGACGGGAAAAACGACAGAAAAGGGCCTGCCGTCATGCTCTTTATCGGGGGCCAGTGTCGAATCGATCCAGTTTTGACAGTTCAAACCGAGTCGTGAGGGGCGTTGAGCGAACGCGAACCACGTGTCAATTCAGAATTGAAACGGCACCAAGCCTTGTCGGACACACAAGTCCCCAACAAGCCAAAATGGCCGAGAACGCAGCATAGCAGAATCACCAAACGCGAAAAAGTCTGCTATTCCAGCACTGACAAATGATTGACATCTCTCTTGGCACGACCGATTCGAACTGGGAAACTCTTCCGTCAAGGCAGGAAAATCAGCCGTCACCACCCGTTGGCCGTAGCGAAACCGCCCCATCCGGACGAACCGCTCCACCAGGATCGCAGTGACTCCTGACAAAGCTGGGCCGATAACAGGATCAATCAGACTATGCGTCCCGCCGTGTTTTTCGATCGTGATGGAACAGTGAACGTCGAGGTCCACTATCTTTCACGGCCAGAGCAACTCGAGTTGTTGCCAACGGTTGCACAGACGATCACGATGCTGAACTCGCAAGGAATTGCCGCCGTCGTCGTTACCAACCAGGCCGGAATTGCCCGCGGCTATTTTCCCGAACATCGTCTGGAGGCGGTCCATCTGCGGTTGCATGAGCTGCTCGCGGAAGAAAACGCGAAACTCGATGGCGTTTATTATTGTCCGCACCATCCCACGGCCGGACTGGGAGCCTATCGAAAAGCCTGCGAATGTCGTAAGCCATCGCCCGGCATGCTGATGGCCGCCGCCCGTGATCTGAACTTGGACCTGACTCGATCATTGATGATCGGAGATCGCGATTCGGATTTGCAAGCGGGAGCGAACGCAGGCTGCCAAACCGGGCTGGTCTTAACTGGCTACGGCCAGGAAACAAGTGCGGCGATCAACCTTCATAAGGTCCACGGAATTGGGATCTTTCCGACAGTAGCGGACGCCGTACGGGCCTGGCTAAAACAGTCTTAGACCGACGATCCGCACCGAAAATGTCGTCTTTCCCTTTTTTCGCAGAATTGGTACTTTCCCGCCCCTTTCGCCTTTTCGACTCTATTGCTGCCGAAGGCGCAGTGATGTCACCGAACCATGACGGCGCGATCTCGAGATCGTTCATCCACGAAATCCACCGGCGCGACCCGCTGCGGACCGAGATGCTCCGTTTGTTGATGGTTTTCGCGTTGCTGGTAACCGGCTGCCAATCACTTCAGAAACGAACGTCGCAAGAATCGGCGAGTTGTGGTGCTCTGTGTACTCGGGCGCGTGAAGCCCGCGAGCAAGGAAACTCTGACCAAGCGAACCAGTACATCAACGAAGCCTTGCGTCAGAAACCCAGTGACGTCGAAACACGGCGACAATTGGCGGAAACGATGTGGACTACCGGTCGGCGGACCGAGGCCGTGACCATCTATAAATCACTTTGTGAACAACAACCCAAAGATCCCAAACTCTCCGCCCGTCTGACACTCATGCTCTGGGAAAACGACCAGCACGCCGAAGCGGCGATTGCAGCCATGTCGGTGCTGGAACTGGACCCTCAATCCAAGGACGCCTGGCTTATCAAAGCCAGAAATGAAACGGAAGCAGGCCAGCTCGATGAAGCGTTGGCTTCGTACATTCGACTGTCACAATTTGCTCCGGATGACCTGACGACATTGATCGAACTGGGAGATTTACATTTAAAACGGGGGCATCCTGATCGAGCCTGTCCATTGTTTCGGTCGGCCCTGCAGCACCCACAATCGATTCATCAACGCGCCGAAATTGAATGGAAGATTGGAGTGGCCTATGCTCGCAGCCAACGCTGGTCAGTCGCGGTTCCAGTTCTCGAACGAGCAATCTCTCAGCGAACGGCTTCCGCGGAAGATTGGTGCCTTCTCAGTTGGACGCGGATGCAAAGCGGTGATTTGAGCGGCGCCCAGCTGGATCTTCAACGCGCATTGGAACGCGATCCCGGGTCAAAAGAAGCCAAAAAAATCGCCCAGCAATTAGAAGCGTCGCTCGAATCCACGCCTTCACAAAACTTCGTCACCCCCGTGAAACACGTTGAATAGCGGCCAATATCCCTCCCGGACGACTCAACTTGAATCCGGAGAACTCTTGTCGTGCAGACGTGACAAATCTCTCGTTACGGAATGCTCCAGCAGCAAACTCAAGGATCGGCCGAATTTGCCGATTATGCCGTCCAATACCTGAACGGCGATTGACCGGCCAGATCGAATTGCCCGCATCTTCTCGGCTTCTTTCGTCGATTTAACACTAAGTTAGTCGTGGAAAGAGTCTCAATAGCCGCATACCAGAGTGGGAAAATTGGTGTGGCATATTAATTGCGACTTTTTCACAGTGAGGCAAATTTTTGTTTTGGCATCAATGCCTAAGGGATTGCAACGAGCCGCGGTAGAGAACCATCCATCATCGGACTGGAGTCGCCCCTGATGAGCCGTTTGTTATCCTCGCAAAACTTGATGAAACAGCCCCTCGCAATGCCCTCCGCCGGACTGGCGAACCCGCCGCTGCCGGGTTGGTTATTGGGATTGCCAGGTGTTTCACATTTGGTCGAACGCTTGGGCGTGACTGAATTTCGGCGTCGCCTTTTTCACATGTCACCAGCCCTGTTGCCGATCGGTCTTCCTTGCATTCAGCACCGTGACGTGTGGGGCCCCACATTGATGACCATTCTGGTCATTTCGGCGGGTGTCGCCTTAATCGTCGCTGTCTCCCTTGGTCATCTGCTGAAACGCCGCCGCGAAGAAAACTGGATGCACGCGGTGCTCGGATACATGATTCCCGTTCTGGCACCACTATTGTTCCTTCCCGGTCGGGCAGAATTGGGCCTGATGACACTGCAAATCCTCGCCTTGGGTGACGGTTCGGCAACGCTGGGTGGCATCATGCTCGGTGGTCGACGACTTCCCTGGAATCGAAATAAGACCTATTCGGGTCTATTCTGCTTTGCCATTGTTGGATCGTTGGCCGCAACTTACAGTTATTGGGGAGAAGCCCATCCGGGTATTCCTGTGGCGACAGCCTTTGCGATCTGCGGCATGGCAGCACTTTGTGCCGCGATCGTCGAATCCTTGCCAATGCGTTCCAATGACAATTTCCGAGTGGGAGCAACTGCGTTGATCGTCGGTATCACTATGAGTGCGCTCGTTTCATAACTTCGTTGAGCGAAGCGGTCGGTCGCACAAATTCCTCACCAGATCGTGAACGAAAGATGCGAACGCCGAAGAACAGCGTGTTTCAGGAAGTTCAGGAAGAATGGCTACTGGAATCCCTCTCTCGCGTTTGTCCATCAAAACTGATAATCCTTCGTTCATGCGCCGAGTGAACGAAAAAAGTACGCACACGACAGACGATCACGAGGCGAAATGCGCGCCCCTGCCAGTGACGAATCTGGTCGACGTTCACCACCTGCGCAAAAGCTACGGTAGCCATCTCGCGGTGAAAGATGTCAGTTTTTCGCTACGGAGTGGCGAAGTCCTTGGGTTGCTTGGGCCCAACGGCGCCGGAAAAAGCACAACTATGATGATGGTGGCGGGGTTGCTCGCCCCATCAAGTGGCGACATTCTGTTCAATGGATGTCGTTTCGACGGTCGCAATCATGATCAGCGAAGGCTTCTGGGTGTCGTTCCGCAAGAGTACGCGATCTACCAGGAACTGAACGCCATCGACAATTTGTTATTTTTTGGCAAGTTGTATGGACTTCGAGGTCAGGCGCTCAAATCGCGCTGCGACGAAGTACTCGACCAGATTGGACTGGTCGATAGCGCACATCGCCCCTCGGGAAATTACTCAGGTGGAATGAAACGCCGCCTCAATTTCGGTGTCGCGCTGATGCACAAACCCCGGATTTTGATCCTCGATGAACCAACCGTAGGTGTCGACCCCCAGTCTCGTTCGCATTTAATGGACTGTGTCCGCCGACAAGCAGCTGAAGGTGTCGGTATCATCTATGCCAGCCACTACATGGAAGAAGTCCAGTCGATTTGCCAGCGTGTGGCAATCATCGATCACGGTGAAGTCCTCGCCAACGATTCGATCCCGCATTTGCTGGCCGGCCTCACAGCCGACCTCTATCTGTATGTCGACCGGACAACGGGGATTGCAAGCGAAATCGGAGATTTGGGCCGCGTAGGCACCGGCAGTGACGGAGAGCCGGCCGTGATTGTGACCGGTGATGCGCCTGGCATCGTTGAACGCCCGGAAACGACTCCACTACGGTACGGTTTGGGATCTTTAGCCGATCCCGATCCGTGTCAATCGCCCGCGCTGGCCTGGCGACTGCAAGCAGCCCTATTCAAATTGGGAACGCTCGGAATTCGCGTTCTCCGGGTCGAAACTCAGCAATCGAACCTGGAACGGTTGTTTTTGAAACTGACGGGCAAGCGATTGCGCGATTGAAAACAGGTTTTCTCCCATGTCCGCCTGGCACATTACTTTTAAAGATCTGCAGCTACTGACGCAGGACAAGCGAGCACTCGTTTTGCTGCTCGTCTTGCCTCTGATGTTCATTTCCATCGTCGGTATGTCGACCGGGCAGTTTTTAACCCGCGACGACGACACCGATCGTTTCAAAATCGTCGTCGTCGATCGGAACAACAGCCAAACATCAAAAGACCTGGTTACCGAATTACAACAACGACCCGAGATGCTGTTGACCCCAGTGGAATCGGAAGACGCAGCCATGGACGCTTTGCGCCGTGGCGACGCATCGCTCGTGCTTTACATCGGACCGAAATTTGAAGAACTGGTCGACGACGTTCGAGTGAGCGATATCTTCAATACCAAAGAGGGATTGGCGGCGACAGGCCCCGCCGCACTCGATCTCGAATTCGAAACAAAACCCAGTTCCGCTGGCGTGGGTCGACTACTGGAAGCGGTCCTCTATTCGCAGGTGATCCGATTCGTCGCCCCGATCGCTGCGAAAAAGAATCCCATGACACGCGCCTGGACCCGCCCGAGAGACCCCGACGAGGAAGCCGACCGAGTCGCCGTCGTCACGCCGGTTTCAACAGCGCCACGCTCAAAACAAAATGCCGTCTATCTGTGGGTTGTTCCTGGCTTCACGGTCATGTTCGCGTTTTTTCTGATCAGCATCATGGCGCGATCCTTCATTATCGAACGCGATCAGGGGACGCTACGACGACTTTTAATGGCTCCGATCGGCACCCTGCCCGTGTTGCTCGGAAAAACCATACCGTTTTATCTGACGTCGATTTTGCAATGCTCGCTGCTCTTTTTGTGCGGCCGATTGGTCTTCGGAATGCCTTGGGGAACCCAGCCGGTCTATCTAATTCCCGTGATCCTTTGTACGTCTGCTGCGGCCACATCATTAGGATTGCTCTTGTCGACACTGGTCCACACCGATCAACAAGTCTCGTCATACGGAACCACGCTGATTCTGGTTTTGAGCAGCATTAGCGGCTGTTTCTTCCCCCGCGAGTTTTTTCCTAAGATGATGAAGCAAATCAGCCTATTCACGCCCCACGCCTGGTCGCTCAAAGCCTTCGACGCTGTGCTGACGCAACCCAGCGTCGATCCCCTCCTGGTAGCGACCTGCTGTGGAATGCTGCTGGTATTCGCGGTCGCCTGCTTTACCACTGGTTGGTGGAGATTCCGCGTGACGGCCCAAAGTTGACCGTCATCGTTGGAACCAATCCTGATTTCCGCAACAACCTTCAGATGTTGACAGACGGACTAACGGGTCGGCCTGTCGCCACCGGTGAGCCCCGTGGCTTGCATCAGCCGACGTGATTCGCGATAGGCCTCCGCCACCCATTCTTCGATCTTGTCGGGTTCCGGGCTGTATTCGAGTTCAATCGAGACGGCACCGTCGATGCCCAATGCGGCGATTTCACGCAGGTACGGTTCAAACGGCACGACGCCACGCCCGGGAGGAAGATCTCCGTGAACCCGACCATCGCAGTCCGACAAATGGACGTGAATCGCCTTTCCCTTCAGCTTGCGCAATTCTTCCGCGGGAACACCCGCCAGGCACAAGTGCGAGACATCGATATTCGCACGCACCGCCTC
Source organism: uncultured Schlesneria sp. (assembly GCA_903871875.1). GTDB lineage: Bacteria > Planctomycetota > Planctomycetia > Planctomycetales > Planctomycetaceae > Schlesneria. The sequence continues at coordinate 11,675 of CAIQIR010000069.1, read as the reverse complement.
ATGGTTCACGTCGTCGATGAAACGAACCATCGTTTCGACATTATTGATCAGCGATAGCGGGAACGGCTCCAGTTCCAGAGCGATTTGAACTCCGAGCTCCGCCGCGTACTCGCCCAGACGTTCACAATTCTCGACGGCAAATCCCCATTGCTCTTCTGGTGGAATGACTTCGCGATTCCAGATGTATTCCCCCAGTACCAGCAGCACGTTTTTCGCCGAGTACTCATAGGCCAGATCCAGATACTTCGTCACGCGATCGAGATGAAACCGCTGTACGCTGGGATTAAAGTCGATCAGGCCCGTTGCCACGCAGCACAGTGATACGATAGGCAGTCCCACACGTTCGCACTCGCGCTGGATCAATCGCCGTTCACGCACGTCGATCTCAAGTGGATCCACGAAGAGATCGATCGAATCAAAACCCAGTTCTTTTGTTTTCTGAATGCCCCATGCGGTTTCACGTCCCGCCTGTGCCCACGCTGAATTGATGAGTCCCAGTTTCATTCCGCAGCATCCTCGTATGGCCGATCAAATTGTCATCCTCTGTTGCAAGGACAACATAGCTGCCACCTTTCGCGAGAGGAAGCTCGCAACGCGAGAACTGATGGGAGACGACGTAAACCACAACGGACATCCGAGTCCGCTCAACTAATCCCAACCCGGTGCACTTGCGAGTAACTCCCGTTCTGAAAAATCGTCTCCCGAGAAGACCATTGCACGTCTGAGATCCTCAGGCGGCTCAAAAGCACTAAGGCACCTTCAGCAAGCTTTCCGCATTTTTCCCGAATTCGCACCGTGACAACGCTATGGCCGCTGCGAATCGTTCGCTTGCTCATTGTTCAAACACTGATGCCCGCAAAAGTTGCCTCTTCCTCACGGTATCCAGGGGTCTGACGGCCCGTCGTGGATGATTCGACCAGAAACATCGGGTGGGGCAATTACGAATTTTTTATGAAGTCCGCACGTTTAGATCTCGTATATAGCCGCGAATTGAAATCTCGGCATCAAATGCCCCGGCTTCCCATTCGAATGGCATCGTGGTTGCAATCACGACTTTCGTCACAACGCCTCATGGGGATTGGAGAGGACGAAATTATGAGCATCATCACCTGCCGGTCGCACCTGTCGCAGGTTTCTTCTGAGCATTCAAAAGGGCAAGCGACGGAGAATCTGGTCCACTACATTGGCGGAAACTCGGGCACATGGCGCATCACCAACGCCGTGACACATTCCGGAGAAGCCCTGAAACCAGCGACCCATGTCGAAATCGTCAATGGTCGGCTAACCCGACTGCCCGCGAAATCGGCTTGGGCTCTTCGCGCGGTCGTCAGCACAACTCGCTATATCACGCGCGAGGAACCTCGTCACTCCGAATCACTTCGATCCGCCTGGCAGAACACCGATTCGTCCTCCGCCGCTTTGTTGTTGGTTCGCAAATCCGCCGCTTGGAGAAGTTTGGATCAAGTCCAACGCCGCGAAATGCTCGAAGCCAGATCAAAACAAATCGCAACTCGATTGCGATTCCTACCGGCAATTGCTCGACGCTTGTGTTTCCGCCGCGACTTGGGTGATCCATTCGATTTCGTCGTCTGGTTTGAATTCTGCGCCCGCGACACGGCGGTATTCGACGACCTTGTGGCCGCGATGCGGTCGAGTGAGGAATGGCTCTATGTCGAGCGAGAAATCGATATCCGGCTGACGCGAGATTGAAGGCCTGACGGCATCTTTCGACGCCTCACCAATCCGTTTATCAAGTCTCTTCGATCTGAGTAATCTCGTAGTTCGTCGTGCCACGGGGCGCCTGGAATTCGACGTGGTCGCCAACTTTTTTGTGCATGAGTGCGGTCGCTAGTGGCGACGTCGTCAGGATCTTCATCACGTCGCTCATGTAATCTTCTTCGCCCGGTCCGACGAACTCGTACTGCTCAATCGAACCGTCACCCAGATCCTTCACTGACACGCGTGTGCCAAACGTGACAACCCCTTTCGGAAGGCTGGATTTGTCGACGATGAAACAATCAGCCAGCGTGGACCGCAACGAATTGATTCTCGCCTGCAACATGCCTTGGGCTTCGCGCTGGCCATGATATTCAGCATTCTCACGCAAATCCCCTTCCGCGCGTGCGTCGGCAATCGCTTGGGCGATTCTCGGCATTTCGACATCTTCAAGAAGCCGAAGTTCTTCCTTCTTCTTCTCGTAGCCTTCGCGAGAAATTGGCTGCCGTTCCATATCATTTTCCTCAGTCCGAAACTCGACCAAACCCGAACCAACAAAAAAACAGCCGTTGATTCGGACAAGCCCATTTCCGGTTAGTTACATACGGGCAAAACGAAGCACGGGCGACGGCGAAGTCGCCCGTGCGGTTTGATCGTCATACGATTATACCAACGACACTGTCAGATGCTATCCGACTTCGGTCCAACTGCCGGACTTTGCACTGTTCAATACGGCGTCGCAAATCTTTTGAGTTTCCAACGCGTCGCGGAACGTCGGCCCCACGGAAACGCCTTTGTCTACCCCTTCCAAGAAATCGGCCACGTGGTGCACAAAGCTATGTTCGTAGCCGATTTGCAGCCCCGGAACCCACCAATGGCTCATGTAGGGGTGATCGCCGTCGGTAACGTGAATCGACCGCCATCCACGCAGATTTCCTTCGTCCTTGTGATCGAACCACTGCAGTCGATGCAGGTCGTGCAAATCCCACTTGATCGACGCATTTTCGCCGTTGATTTCAAAGGTATAAAGCGCTTTATGCCCTCGAGCGTAACGCGTGGATTCGAAAAGCCCCAGTGAACCATTTCCAAATCGACAAAGGAACGCACAAGCGTCGTCGATCGCCACCTTTTCCATCTTGCCCGTCAAGTTGTGCTTGCGTTCCTTGATGAAGGTCTCGGTCATCGCCGTGACATTTTGGACGTTGCCGTTCAGCCAGACAGCAGTATCGATGCAGTGGGCCAGCAGGTCACCCGTCACCCCGCTGCCCGCGGCCGCGGCATCCAATCGCCAGAGCGCGGCTCCTCCCTGAGGCAGGTCCGCAGAGATCGTCCAGTCCTGCAAGAAGTTAGCTCGGTAATGGAAAATCCGGCCCAATTTTCCCGAATCGATCAATTGCTTCGCAAACGTCACTGCAGGCACACGGCGATAGTTGTACCAGACCGTATTGATGACCTTGGCCTGCTCGACGGCACGGCACATTTTCTCACCTTCTGCGGCATCCATCGCGAGCGGCTTTTCGCACAGGATCATCTTGCCATTCGCCGCGGCGGCAATCGCAATGTCGTGATGCAGATTGTTCGGTGTGCAGATATCGATGGCATCGATATCTTTTCGTTCGACCAATTTTCGCCAATCGGTTTCGATCGATTCATAACCCCAGCGATCGGCAAAAGCCTTAACCTTGCCGGAATCACGAGCACAGACAGCCTTAAGCACCGGCTGATGTTCGGTATCAAAAAAATGACTGACTTTGCGGTACGCATTCGAATGCGTACGCCCCATAAATCCGTATCCGACCATACCGATCTTCAGAGGCTTCGCCATTCTCTTCTCTCTCCTGAATCAAAAAAGTTCGTCGTTTTCCCAATGTCGGGCTGACGAATCTCGCCTTCGAGATTGCAAGCCCCTATCGCGGGAGGGAAAGTATCATACGCGCAGTTCGCTGCGACCTGCAAACACACCCGAGTCAGACGTGGCAGAATGCCGATGGAACATCAATTCGGCCATGTTCCATCGACGATCGGCTTGAGTTCCAAAGCGATCGGATCTACGACCGCATAGCGAATTCGCTTTCGATTCCACGTGTAGGTAATCTGAACCAGTCCATCTCGGGACTGGATCACCGCAGGGTATGAGTATTCATCACCGGGCTGATCTTCCAACACCAGTGCCGCCTGCCATTGCTGGCCATCAGATGAAACGGCAACGTTCAGCGGAGACCGGCCGTTCGTCGTGTGATTGTAGACAATTAAGTGACGTCCGTCGGCAAGTGTCAACGCATCCGTTCCCGAATTAGGATTTGGCAGCGACGTCAACGTCAGCGGCCCCCATGTACGTCCCATGTCTGACGAGAAGACCTCAAAGACCTTTCGTTGATTGGTTGTTCGACCGAGCGCCTGCAGACGACCATCTTTCAAGGTGAGAATACTGGGCTGAATCGCTCCGATCGTCAGCCCATCATTGACCGCCGCAGTGACTTCCCAAGTTCGCCCGAGATCGCTCGATCGTTCAAAATGGACTCGATTGCGTGCATGTTCACTGCTCGACGGGGACAAGATGTCACCGTTGGCCAGTTCAATCGGTTTATTTTTGATGGGCCCCAATACGCCGTCCGGCAGTCGACACGGCTTCGACCATGTGACGCCCGCATCGTCCGAGGTCATCAACATTCCCCACCACGCATCAGGGTTCGGCCCCACCTTATAAAACAGCATTAAGGGGCCGGTTCGCGGTTGAAAAAGTACAGGATTCCAACAGGGATATCGCTTTTCTGCCGACTCAACACCATTGGCCACTTCAACCGGGGTGATCCATTTGCCAACGACCAAACGTGAGAGCCAGATCCCGACATCCGGTTCCTTTTCATCGGTTCCACCGAACCAGGCAGAGACTAATCCTGTTGGGGTCTCGACAATCGTCGATGCATGACAAGAGGGAAAGGGCGCCGATTCGTAGATGTATTCCGAACACAACAACGGTGATTTCGGCCCCACAACCGCTTTGGAACTCGATTGAGCAAATCCCTGTGATTCACAAATGCAATACATCACGACCAACGGGAGAAAGATCCGGCACACCGCTACAGAAGTCATTCGTATCATGAAGCTCTCGCAGGAACACCTGTCACGTCTCTGACAGTCAACAATGCGGGGACAATACCGGGCATTCTCTAACGAGTAAACCGAGTCGGCTTTGCGAGCTACACCACGGATTCATCAATGTGACGGCGTTCTCGGAGCGGCTGACCGCAGCAAGTCGTGATACTTGGCCAAGATTACTCCGCTGCGATGGATCACCGCCGAGAATCAAATCAGCCTATCCATGCGGATAAGCACATCTATTGGACATCAAGTCGTCTCCTTAGGTCGCTGTCGTCCACAAAGCAGCGAAAAATCAACCGAGAGCGATTGTTTGGTTCCCTGGAGACCGACGCATTCCGCCTTTAGAAGAGTGCCTTCCTGCATTTTTGTGAACCTGCGTCGCCCTGCGAACCTGCGTAGCTCAAATCCACTTCACTTCACATGTTTCAATTCCGCGAACGGCAATGAAATCAAAGCCATCATGAATTGGAGGGATAAAGGTTGAATTCGACGGACATATTTCGTCTCTTTCGTCGTTTTTCCCTTTTAAATAATTGAAATCTTGAGTGGTTCGGACGTCAGCCCCAAAGCTCAACAACCCATAAACCAACGTTTTTTTGATCCATATCGCTTGGAAACGCCATTCAGTCTCCGCTTTGCAGGCTGCTCACGGCAGGGACTGCCGAAGTCTCCGATTCCTGAAGAAATCCTGACTTGTTTTCTGCCAAAAACGAAATGAGTCATATTGACCCTCTTCCGCTGGTTGGACTATCACACGCCCGCTTCTGATCGTTCCCATCACAAATCTCGTGCTTTCACATCTCAAAAAAGGACGTTCGACCGTACCGGTCAACGCCCGCAATTACAGTTTCGCCATTTAAACGGCCGGGTCGTTTTTTCGCTCACGGCTAAACCAGTTGTCGGAAAAAACTTTGACGAGCCTCGTCAGAGTCAGACCTGGAGGAGGAAGTTATCTTGGGTAGGATCATCGGACTCATCGGTTGCACCTGTCTGGTCATCGCGGCGCTGCGATTGGCCAACCTCGCACACGACGACTCCATCACCCTCAAAGGTGGTGAAGATCGCGTTGGGGCTCAGGAGAAGCTTTCCCCGCGTGAACACTTCAAACGTGGCAAGGAACTTTACCTGCGTGGCCGGTATTTCGATGCACTGCCCCATCTGGAAGAAGCTGCGATGTCTTCTTCCGGTTTGTCGGCGATCGAACGACGTCAAACCGAAGACTGCCTCAACCGAGCCAGGTCGAAGGTCCAAGGGGTGGCATCAAACGCCGACTCCAACACCTCGGCCGAGGAACAGTCGGTGGTACGAGGCCAGTCCAATGGATCGGATGATGAGACCGATGCCTCGATGGAAGAGACGGCGCGTGATCGCGTCAGTCAACTCATGATTCAGGCTAAGGCCGCCTACAAGAATGGCAACAGGTCCGAAGCGATTAAACTGGCCGAACTGGCCAATCGCTTCGCCAAAGGCGCCAAACTCAAATTCTCCAAAAATGAATTGTCGCCTGGCGAATTTCTGGCCAAGGTGACGCCGCTCAAAATGGAATCCGGCGAAACAGCGAAATCGAATCGTCAGTCGAACAGTAATTGGGCCGACAGCGACGAAAACACCAACTCCTCCTCGATCAAGCAAGTCAGTACAACTGGAACCTCACGCGGTGGAATTCAACTGGCTGGCGCCGAGCTCGAATCTGCTGAACCATTGGAAGAGGCATCTCCCGCGGAAAAGATGACAAACTCAACGTCCTCACGCCTGCCGAATTCCTTGAAGGAACGTGCGGCGATGCTCCTCGTCCAAGCTCGCGAAGATATTAAGGCGGGCCGGTTTGACGACGCAAGACGTCGTGCCCTCGAAGCGAACGAAATGGGCGCGACCTATCAAGTCCTCGACGACAAACCTGAAGCGGTTCTCGCCGAGCTCGATCGCAAAACAAAAACGATGACTTTCGCACGCAGCTCGAGCCCCAAGGCGGCCAACGTCGCGCTTGCAAATTCGTCGGCGGGAGCTGATGCGAAAGGTCAATTGGAACAAACTGGCGATTCCAATGAACCCGAAGCCGTCCGCAAACAGCGCGCGTTGGAATTGCTGCAGCAAGCCCGCGTCGATCTTAAGGCCGGCAATCTGGACGCCGCACAAGCGAATGCCGAACGCGCCCAGCAAATGCGAGTGGCCTTCAAATTGTTTGAAGACGTGCCGGAAGTCATTTTGAATGAAATTGAAGACCGACGCGCTACCGAAAACGTGGCACGTCAGGGAAATGCCCCTAGTAAGGCCAAAGGGGATGAAGACGCAGCTCAAGCAAAAGCTCTGCTCGCCAAGGCGAAAAAAGCTCTGAAAGAAGGCCGCTTCGAAGACGCCAGAGAGCTCGCGACAAAGGCCGATCGATTGAAAGTGGCATTCGGACTCTTTGAAGACAGCCCCGAAGTGGTGCTGAATGAAATCGCACGGGCAGAAAACAAGGGAGTTGATCGCCGATCGCCAGCGACTTCCTCAGCCAACGACACGGATAAAGAAACCGTGGTCCAGGCGGAAGCCATCGAGCTTTTGCGACGGGCTCGGCAATTGATGAAAGAAGGAAAGCTGGACGAAGCCCGACTCAAGGCATTGCAGGTCCAAGAGTGGGGAGTGCAATTACCGATCACCGCGGATAGCCCAGACTTGGTCCTGGCCGACCTGAACAAGGCCGCAGGCACCTGGAATTCCGTTGCCAAGTCGAGCGCGGCTGCCAGCGAAGTGCAAACCGCCAACAGCAATGAAACCGAATCCGATTCTCCAGTGGCTTCCCGCAAAGGACGTCGTGGAAATCTCATCGGTGTCAGCGGGACTCGCGAAACGGACGTCGAAGAGAATTCCGAATTCGGTCAGGGACTGTCAGCCAGCGAACTCTACAATCGAGGAATGGCGGAGCTGAAACGTGGAAAGCGAGAAATCGCCTACAAAGCGTTCAAAGCCGCTCACGATTCTGGACAACGACTCGATCCCATTCGCACTCAACGCCTTAACGATTACCTCCGTCAACTGAGCCCCCGCGCCGATATTCAACAGGCCAGCAATCAAGTTGAGGCGGCCGCCGAATCGACCCCGCTGGACGCCGTTCGACAAGAACAGTTGGTCAAGTTCGAACGAATCCGCGAAGACGTCCTGAACGCGGTCTTCAAAGCCGAACGTCTGAAAGAATCGGATCCCGAAAAAGCGCTCGAGCTGATCGACCAGACGCTCGCCAAAGTGGAAAGTGCCGAGTTGTCGACAGAAGCGATCGCCCCGTTGATGAAACAACTGAATCGCACCCGGTCGTCTCTGCGAAATGAAATGGAACGGCAAGAGCCGAACCTGGCGATGAAAGCAGAAAACAAACGCGTCAAAGACCGGATCAAAGGTGAAATTGAGAATGCCGTCCGCATTGATCAAGACTTGGTGAAGCTGGTCGACGAATACAACGACCTGTTCCATCAACAGCGTTACGCCGAAGCCGTTGTCGTTGCCAAGAAGGCGGAATTGCTCAGCCCGAAAGACCCAACCGTGGTCTCGATGCTCTGGAAAGGGAAATTCGCCCTTCAAGACAAGTTTAATCGAGATTTGAAATCGGATAAGGAAGAAACACGTCTCAACACGATCAACGATATCGAACGAGGCTTGGTCCACGACGTATCGGACGAACATCCGTTGCGATACGACGCCAAGACCTGGGCACGCATCAACGGCCGGAAAGACAAGTACGGCGCCAGCAATCGCGTTCGTACCCAGGACGAGATCCAAATGGAGCAAAGCCTGCAAAAGAAGATTTCGTTGCACGAAGAAAATGTTCCGTTGCGGGAAGTCATTCGTAAAATCAAGTCCGTCGCCGACATCAACATTGTGATCGATACTCCAGCCCTGGAGGATGTGGGTGTGACTTCCGACACCCTGGTGTCAATCGATGTTGAAACGATCGCCGTCAAAAGCGCCTTGAACCTGATCCTCCAAGGATTGGACCTGGGCTACATGTTCGAAAACGAAGTTTTACGAATTACCAATCGCACCCGTCAGCAGGGAAATTTGAAAGTCGAGAATTATCCTGTGACCGACCTGGTCACTCCCATCCCGAACTTCGGTTCCACAACGGGTGACATTCCTATTTTTGGCTCAACCGCCGCAACTCCACACGGCTTTGGACCACAGGCCTATTCGAACCCCGGTTCTGGAGGTCAAGCTTTCGCACAAGTTGGACCACACGGAGCGGGATTGGCACAGGGCAATCCGGTCCGGCTGGGCCTGGGTGAAGCCGAGGGACGCCCCATCCAAACCAATCGCTCCGCAGACTTCACTGCTTTGACGGAACTCATTACGTCAACAATTGCTCCTGAATCATGGGAGCAAGGTGGTGGAGAAGCCAGTCTCAGACCATTCCCCGGTACCCTCAGTCTTGTGATTCGTCAAACGCAAAAGGTTCACGAAGAAATCCACGATTTGCTCGAACAGCTTCGTCGACTGCAGGACCTTCAGGTCACGGTCGAAGTACGCTTCGTCACCGTTGCAGATCGATTCTTCGAACGAATCGGTATCGACTTCGACTTTAACATCAAGCCGTCGACCGGTTACCCCAAAATCGATAGCAGCGCACTGCCAATCCCCTCGTTTGGCTCGGTTCTGTTGCCACAATCTGGCTTCCAGGGATCAAGTTCCACGGGAACGACAGGCCAGACGTCAAGTACCAGTGGGTCGTCAAGTAGCAGCGGTTCGTCAAGCACCAGCGGTTCGTCATCGGGTACTTCAGGAAGTTCGAGTACGTCGGGGACGACGAGCAATGGCTTCTTTACCCCCTTTACCCAATACAGCATGGTCAACAATCCACAAAGTACGACCGTCGTCGGATTGAAGGGCCCCCAGCAATTCACAAACGACCTCACAATTCCGTTTACTCAAGGATCCTTCAACGTCGGTATTCCCCAGTTCGGCGGATACAATCCCGCAGCCGGTGTGCAAACAGGGATCGCCATCCTGAGTGATCTGGAGGCATTCTTCTTCATCCAAGCGGCTCAGGGCGATCAACGAACCAATCTGCTGTTCGCTCCGAAAGTCACACTGTTCAATGGTCAATCCGCCAGCGTGCGGGATGTCAAAGTTCGACCATTCGTGACGCAACTGGTTCCGACGGTGGGTATTGCCGCCGTGGGATATTCGGCGACGATCACGCCCGTCAGCGAAGGTGTTCAACTGAGCGTGACCGCCGTGGTCTCAGCAGATCGACGATTTGTTCGACTCACTCTGCAGCCGAACTTCACCAGCATCACCGACGTGTTCACGTTCCAAGCAACTGGAGCCGGTAGCGGTGGCCAGAGCGGCCAAGGCCAGGGCCAAGGCGGATTCGGTGGCGGTCAGTTCGGCGGCGGTGGTGGTGGTGGTGGTGCCGGTGGTGGACAGGCAGGCGGTGGCGGACAACTCGGTATTGGTGGTGGCCTCGGCAGCATGCAGATCATGCAATCGCTCTTCACTCAGCAGGTTGGCCAAACCGGCGGTGGAGCGGGTGGTGGTACCTCATCCGGCGGTGGTGGTGTCGGTGGCGGTGGTGGCGGTGCCGGTGGCGTCGCCGGCGGAGGAACTGCTGGTGGAAACACTCAAACAACCCTGCAGCAACCCGTGACCGAACAGGTGACCATCCTGACAACGGTCAGCGTTCCCGACGGTGGAACGATCTTGATGGGCGGTATCAAACGATTGAAAGAAGGCCGTACGATGTCCGGCGTGCCGATTCTCAATAAGATTCCGTACGTCAGCCGGTTGTTTAAGAACAGCGGAGTTGGACGTGAAACGGAGAGCTTGATGATGATGGTGACACCTCGAATCATCATCCAGGAAGAAGAAGAAGGTCTACTAGGTCAAGCACGAAACTGATTTCGGTTGATTAAGTTATGTTAAATGCAGCCATCGGCACCGCCGGTGGCTGCAAACACCGAGAAAAATAAACATATGTACACATTCCAGATCACATGTACGTGCACGTGAACGCAGCTCAAACCAGATCGACACTCTGAGTGATTCTGGGAATGTAGCTCCAACTACCCAATTTCGAACGACGCCGAGATCCAGGTTCCCTGGAAACATCGAAAGGCTCTATTCTCTTCAGAAACAATAACTTAAGACATTTCCTGAGTATTACCGAGGCTCTGTCGCAAGTCCTCGGTCGCCGCGATCAGTCCGGGCTCGATCGCGGCTTTTTTTTTGACCGAACCACGACCAGATTAAATCACTACGTCTTTATCCACTTTACGCTACACTTAAGACACCAACATCAAAAACCCCCTGAAAACATAGGGGATTACGTATCGGTTTCAAAAAAAAGTTTTTTTTCTAGCAATTATTCCTTGAAATGTTCACCACTGATTTGCTATCATAATTACTTCATGTGTCCTGTCAATTTCGCGTTGTGCATTCAATTTCTTGTGTTTCTTGGCAATCAAGGTGTTTGATTGTCTCTTTCCTTTCCAATGTCTGAGGAGTTTCTTATGAAGAAGCGTTTGGGATTTACGCTCATCGAATTGCTGGTGGTAATCGCCATTATCGCCGTCTTGATCGCCCTGCTGTTGCCCGCCGTCCAGCAAGCGCGTGAAGCCGCCCGACGTACTCAGTGCAAGAACAATCTGAAGCAAATCGGATTGGCCTTCTACAACTACGAGTCGACCTTCGGCATGTTCGCACCACCGTTTCTGTGTGCCTACAACAGCAAGAACCCCGCCGATGGTTGGGCGAGCGGTGCTGGCGACGGAATCGACGCCAATACCCCGAACGTCGCGGCCGTCAGTTCGTTCAATATGCATGCTTGGACCGAATTCCTGCTGCCTTACCTGGATCAGGGAAATGTTTACAACGGGATCAATTTC
>CAIQIR010000068.1 GCA_903871875.1 uncultured Schlesneria sp. | reverse complement strand
TTTTCGGAAAGAAATCCAAGACAAATGGTAAAACACCCTGTAAACTCATCGCCGACCTCCTTGTTGCGTGTAAGTGCCGTTGTAAGCAACACTTCTACGCATCTGGAGGTCTTTTCATTGGCAAGTCATGAATAATCCGGGCTAGCGCAGTCAAAGGTACGCTGCCGGACGCACCGCCGAGAGCCCTTCGGAAATTCAAAGAAGAATTCTCTCGAGCGATTCAGAAAGACGCCTCAATCACCCCGTCGTCTGACATTGGTTAAAAGAGCAAACGCGGAATGCGGAACGTCCGTCTACCGCAGATTGCGGTTGAGGCTCTTCGGAAGCAATTTGCCGTATTAATGCGTGAAGGCTGGGCCGGCCGGCCGATCGTCTTCCCCGATGTCGATGGACAGTTTATGCAAAAGAGTAACTTCGAGTGCCCCACGTGAAAGCCGTGCCGGAATTTGGCTGGTATCCCCAAGAACTTCGCTTTTCATGACCTGCGGCACACGTCCACCTCCCTCTTGGCATCGGCCGGTACGCCCCAAAGTCGTTCAGGAACGCCCTCGACACAGTAAGATCAGCTTGACCATGGACTCCTATTCCCACCTGTTGTCTGGAATATAGGACCAGCCGGCCGGCGATATGGATAGCGCTCTGAAATCAAAAATGGCCTGATCGTTGTAAGAGTGTGGCAAATCTCTCTTTAAACGAAAAAAGCGACCTGTAACCACAAGTCGCAAACTCTTCTAAAATCGGATTTACTGAGAGCCACCGCTCGGATTCGAACCGAGGACCTATGCTTTACGAAAGCATCGCTCTGCCAGCTGAGCTACGGCGGCCAATCATTGAGGGGCAGATGATATCAGAATACAGTGACTGGGCAAGACAAACGTCGCACCCGTTTTGGGGACGTGAAAAAAAGAACCACCGCCTCCGTAACGCCCCTCAAAATCAGCGATATCTAAAGGAACGAGCACCGTAGATCCCATCGGCCTCTGTCCCCTCAATAGTGCGGACGTTGCGGATTATTTGGGAAGCGGATTCGGAGGTTTGCTCGAAACACGCGGTGGCAAATTGGGAGGTAGCAACTTTTCGACCGATTTACCACTTGCCTGCAGCAACGTTTGAGGTCCGAAAGCACTGATGACTTTCTCGTCGATTTGCAGCGTTCGGTTCAATACTCGGCCCTGCTGCATGTCAAATTCAATTGTTCCCGCGGGCGTCTGCTGGACCAATTGTCGCAAAATTTCGGGATCATTCACTGGAGTTAACAGACTGGTGCGGACGCGAATCGTGGCAATCTGCTCCGTGACTTTGACGAGCTCGAAACCACGGATCAATTTGATTGGTTGGGTCAGGCCGCTGCCGACGAAGACCTGAGTCTCGTATTTTTCTGTCCATTTATCCCCGATCTTGACCGGTTGTTCCGGCAGCACGACAAGGAAATTGATGGTCGGATCCACTTTCTGAGCAGCATCGGTGAAACTTTTGGGCACGTCAGTGGCCAGCATCGTGACCTTGAGCAATCGACCATTCGCGGCAAAATGAAAACGAGCCAGCGGTCGGCCGATCGTGCCGGCGATTTTTTCGAATTCTTGCGGAGGATTGGGATCTTTCTCGCTGTCGTAAATGACCTTCGCTCGATCGCCAGATTTCGAGGCCATTCTCACGATTTCCACAATCGGCTCGATCGTCGCTCCGCCGTTTTCGTCAACGGTCACAACACGAAACGATTTCAACATTTGAGTCTGCTGAACTGATGTCGAATGATTTTCACCGTGCTGCATCAACATTTCGGCCAGGTCGTCGACGTCGTAGTGGAAAAATTGCCCCGTCTGGAAGCGATAGACGAGTTGATAAGTGGTCTCGTCGGCGGCCGCCCACTGCGAAAATCCCATCATCAATGCGAGCAGGCTGAATTTCCAACACAAACCTTGGCCCGACATCATTTACCCTCCTGGCGCGATCGTTGATTGAGTAGACCGATGCGTGGCAGGCATCCCAGTTCTCTACAGAGTTGAGAACACTGATGGATGCCCTAGCGTCGAAATCGTAACAGAGGTCGAAAAACGGGTGGAGACCAGTTTTTACGGCGACGACAATTGATTTTTGGACGAGTTGGGATCGACTGGTTAAGGGCGTTTCTTTACGTCATGGGGCGAACCGAAGAGGAATCGGGGCGGCAACCGGAAAATTTTCCGCATTCCGTGTACAACCATGAGATCGTGACCGAAATGAAAGACTCCGATGGGTACCTCGTAGGACTCGCGTCGGAACGTTCAATCCGGCACAATTCGGTTTGAATGGGGTAATGTCGGTCGGCATTGAGAATTGGCTTTCCGTTACAGGAGTTGTCGGGATGAATCTTTCTGGAAAGAATGCGTTGGTGACTGGGGCTTCACGTGGAATCGGTCGGGGCTGTGCCTTGGAAATGGGGCGAGCGGGGGCCAACGTCGCCATCAACTATTACTCGCATAAAGAAGAGGCAGAAGACGTTGCCAAGGAGATCCGTGGATTCGGCGGCAAAGCCATCATCCTGCAAGGCGACGTGGCTGATCGCGTGCGAGTCGAAGAAATGGTTGCCGAGACTGCGAAGGCGTTCGGTCAACTGGATCTATTTGTCTCCAATGCCGTCTACAGCGATCGTCAACTGATGCTCGAAGCCGATTTAGCCGGATTCGAAAAGACAGTGAACGTCGGCATGTGGGGCGCTTTCTACGGAGTGCGAGCCGCATCGTTGCAAATGGTGAAACAGAAAACGGGCGGTTCAATCGCCGTGATCAGTTCGCCCCATGCCGTGCTCGCCATCCCGACCGCGATGGCCTACAACATGGCGAAAGCGGCCATCGATCACATGGCACGAACCGCCGCGATCGAACTGGCTGATTATCGTATCCGAGTCAACATCGTGCATCCCGGTTGGATTGATACCCCGGGCGAGCGAAAATTTTTCACTGAAGAACAATTGGCTGAAGGAGCCAAGACTCTCCCGCTGAAACGATTGGGACGACCGGATGAGATCGGCAAGGCAGTCGTGTATATCCTTAGTGACGATGCCGAGTATATGACCGGCAGTACGCTCACCATTGACGGAGGGGTCAGCCTGCCGTGGTGGTCCGATCGCGGCGAAGGATCGATGTAACGCGACTTCCCAACGGCCCGTTTGTTGTTGAACTCGACCGAAGAAAAGGCCTCATGCCAGCCAAGTACACCATCGGAATTGATCTCGGAACGACAAACAGTGCTCTCGCGTTCGCAGCACTCGATGCCGAAACTCCAGAAGTCAAATTACTGCCGATTCCACAACTCGTCGCTCCGGCAATGGTCGAAAATCGCGATTTGTTGCCGTCGTTCCTTTATCTTGCCAGCAAGCAGGAAGGATCGACGGGCGCCTACGATCTTCCCTGGGCGAACGGTCGCGACTTTGCCTTGGGTGAGATGGCGCGTCGACAGTCGGCAGAACTTCCCGATCGGACTGTCGGAGCTGCGAAATCGTGGCTTTGTCATAGCCGGGTCGATCGACATCAAGCGATTTTACCGTGGGGAGCTGGCGACGAGGTTCCCAAAGTTTCGCCGGTAACGGCATCCCGACGGTATCTCGAACATCTTGTCGCGGCGTGGGAATATGCGCATCCCGATGCGCCCATTGCCGAACAGAATGTGGTCCTCACCGTTCCCGCCTCGTTCGACGCCAGTGCTCGCGAATTGACTCGCGAGGCGGCATCGGCGGCTGGCTTGCCCGACGACCTGGTGTTGCTCGAAGAACCACAGTCGGCCGTCTATGCCTGGCTGACCGCGATCGGCGACCATTGGCGAAAAGTTCTGAAGGTTGGCGACACGCTTCTGGTCTGCGACGTCGGCGGCGGCACGACCGATTTGACACTGGTGCGAGTCAACGAAGAAGAAGGCGAACTGACGCTGAAACGAGTCGCCGTTGGCAACCACCTGCTGGTGGGTGGCGACAATATGGATCTGGCCCTTGCCCACCATGTCGCCGGATTATTCGCCAAAAAGGGGGTACACCTCGACCCGTGGCAATCGGTTTCGCTGTGGCATTCATGCCGACAAGCGAAGGAATCGTTGTTGTCCGTAGACGCACCGAAAAAGCATCCGATCTCAGTGCTTGGCCGGGGTAGCAAGTTGATTGGCGGGACAGTCACCGTCGAGGTCAGTCGCGAACCGATGCTGCAACTACTTGTCGACGGTTTTTTTCCGGAATGTTTGGTCAACGACAAACCGGCGCGACAGCGAGCGTCGGGCTTTCAGGAAGTCGGGCTGCCCTACGAAGCTGATGCCGCCGTCACGAAGCATCTGGCGGCATTCCTGCAAAGTCATGGCACCGACGAGGAAGGTCCAGCTCGACCGACACACGTACTGTTCAATGGAGGTGTCTTCAAGGCCGATCCGTTTCGCTCGCGGCTGTTGGAAACATTGAAGAAGTGGTTCCCCGATCAACCGCCTCAGATTCTGGAAGGGATCCATGATCTGGATCATGCTGTCGCCCGCGGCGCCGCCTACTACGGTTGGGCCAAGGTCAAAGGGGGCGTGCGGATTCGCGGCGGTACCGCTCGCAGCTACTACATCGGCATCGAAACGGCAGGACTGGCCATTCCGGGAGCGCCCCGTCCGTTGCGGGCGCTCTGTGTTGTCCCCTTCGGGATGGAAGAAGGAACCGAATTGGATGTTCCTTCCGACGCGATCGGATTGATCGTGGGACAACCCGCCCACTTCCGCTTTTTCAGTTCAGCAACGCGAAAGGATGATCAGGCGGGCGTGCGATTGCAGCGTTGGACCGACGACGAAATCATCGAAACCGACTCGCTCGAAGCCACGCTCCCCAAAGACGACGCCATCGACGATCACTACGTCCCAGTCCAGTTTCATACGCAGATTACGGAATTGGGCGTTCTCGAGTTGTGGTGTGTCAGTACGCGTGGCAGCGGTCGATGGAAGCTGGAATTCAGTGTTCGGGAAGACGCTGGAGCATGACCTCGCGGTGAACAAACGAAAAACGGCCCATCTATGATTCGAGTTGAAGGCTTCGAGAAGTCCTATCGCGATACAGTGGCCGTTCGTGGTTTGAGTTTTGAAGTAACCGCCGGATCGGTCCTCGGCGTGGTCGGTCCCAATGGAGCAGGTAAAACGACGACCATGCGGGCATTGGCAGGAATTATTCCCCCATCGGCCGGCCGTCTTTCAATTGCGGGCCACGACATCGTCAAAGATCCGATTGCCGCGAAAGGACAATTGGCCTTCATTCCCGATGAACCCCAGTTATTCGAAGTGCTGACCGTTTGGGAACACTTGGAATTCACCGCGTCCCTCTATCGAATTGCCTCGTTCGCGACAGAAGCAGAACGTCTGCTGGACCAATTTGAATTGACCGACAAGCGAAACACCATCGCGCAAGAACTATCGCGCGGGATGCGTCAAAAGGTGGCGATCTGTTGTGGTTACCTGCACCAGCCGCGGGCAGTTATCTTCGATGAACCACTGACGGGCCTTGATCCGCGGGGGATCAAGACTCTGAAAGCCTCAATCCGCGAACGGGCGGCGGCCGGATCTGCTGTGATGGTCAGTTCACACCTACTCGATCTGATTGATGACTTGTGCAGTCATTTACTGATTCTGCACAAAGGTCAAAGCCTGTTTCAAGGAACGATTGCCGAGGCCAAAAGCCGATTGCAAACAACGACTGGCGATGGATCGCTGGAAGAAATCTTTTTCCAGTTTACAGAACACTCCCATGATGTTGAGTCGCCACTAGCAACCCCATGACGATCGGCCGTCGCGACCCACATTTGAATCTCGAGACAACTTTTCGCTCAAAATCCCAGCCCCTGCGATCAGTTGATTGCCTTCGCTCGGAACGTCGAAACCATTTTCTCTCAGGCGCTAATCATGTTTCATCCAGCTCTGTGGATGCTGACTCGAATGCAATTCTGCGGTTGGTTTCGCCAATTTCGTCGTAGTCTTCGGACATTTCGCGGAATGTTCCAACTGACGTTCATCGTCGCCCTCATCGCCTATCAGAAAATCAGTTTCTTTTTCGCCGGTTCAATGGCTACTCAATCAGTGCAAGTTCCCGGGCTGCTTGAATCGCTGCTGGTGGTCGGACTCTTTCTTTTCACTTGCTATAGCATGATCTTTTCCACCGGCGATGCCGTCGTTTATTTCACTGCCAGCGAAGTGGCGTTTTTGTTTCCCGCCCCCCTCGACCGCAAGCAGCTACTATTGTATGCCCTCGTGAAAGGCCAAATTGCCATCGTCGGTATCTCGTTCGGTCTGACGTTCCTCGCCAACTCAGAACTGAAAATGGCGGTACCCAGTTGGATCGCGATGGTGCTAACGATGTCATTCCTGCAGCTTTTGACAATGACTGTGGCGTTTGTCCGACAAATCCTGCGACTCAAATTCCATCTGCTAATCCGGTTGTCGTTTGGGTTATTCGTCGGTGCCATTGTACTGATCGCTGCAAACCAGATCTGGCAATCGTGCTCCGGGGTGAATCTCAAAGATTACGAGAAGCATTTTGTGGAATCGACAAAAGCGATTTTGATTCTGGCACCATTTCGTGTATTTGCCTGGGCCATATTTGCCCCGGACTGGGTGACGTTTCTGCCTGCAGCGTCGATTCTGCTGGTGATCGATCTTCTGTTACGGCTTTTCGCCATTCGATTGGATGCACTGTCCCTCGAAGCGTCTCTGGCGATCACGGAAAAGATGACCACCCGCCTGAGGCTGATGCGAACGAAGGGAGTCTGGCAAGCGTTCGGAGCAACTTCAGCTGTTGCTCGACGCCGAATTCCGATGTTCCCCTTTTGGCAGGGAATCGGCCCCGTCGCTTGGGAGCGATTGACGACCTTGTTTCGATCATCGAATCAATTGATTTGGCTCCTTGGCGGTGCGGTCGTTTTCGTAGCGGGGTTGGTCTGCTTCCTCGGATCACCTTGGGCGGGTGTCGGCGGCATGACCTATTTGAGCCTTCTCGTCAGCCTGACGTGGCAAAATGAAATCGAACAAGTGGGATACCTCAAGTCACTTCCCATTCCCTCGAGATCGATTGTGCTGGGTGAGTTGATCGGAATTCCGATCCTATTGTCGATCATTCAGTTGCTATTCGTCACCATCGAGTTCTGCTTCTTTCCAAGCTTCGATGGTTGGTTGCTGTTCACGACGGTCGCGATGTTGCCGATGAATTTCCTCTTATTTGGGATCGACAAGCTGGTGTTCTATGTCTATCCGACGCGTCTGGGAAAAGGGGCGCCAGGGGACTTTCAAAATGCTGGCAAACAGATGATTTTCATGACATTCAAGATGGCGTTGATTGGTCTCGCGATCTCGATGATCGCCATCGCGACACTGCCGGGCGCTCTGTTCTGGCAATCACCGATTGCGTGCGCTGTGCCAGCCTTGGTGGTCATGGTGATCGAATGCATTGCATTGATTCCGATTCTCACTGCAGCTTTCGATCGATTCGACCCTGGAATGACTCTGGTCAGTTGAGCGCCGTTCAACACGTTCGCCAACGAATGAAGCCTCAAAGACCACTGCGTCAATCAACACGAAGCCGCACGCAAAATGACTATGGTTTAAGAGAAGAAAGCGGGCCGAATCGATTTTTCAGCAGGGTTTTTACGGCGATTTCGAGAGTTGTTGTTTCGGCGAATCACATGACCACGAAGGTGGTCGCCGTCGAGCGATGAATTGCTTGCGTCTACCAATTCGGTCCCTCATCGGTCTTCAGCTCTGGGATCGCTCACGGTTCTTTGGGTGAAGTCGGGGCTGCGCGGCTTGTGAAAGAGTGGGATTTCGCATTGAATACGGTTCGCGACGGTGTGATATCCGGCGCAAAATGGATCGACGGTGTAACTTATTCCTTGAAAAGGACAACGGACGCGATGGAGATTCGCCGAACCGACAAACCATGGACTGAGGTCGAAGCAGACTGGCTGATTGTTCCCGTGATCGAATCGACCGACCTACCAGCCTGGTTGACCCAACTCGATCAGGCTCTCGGTGGCATCGTCGGTCGGCTCAAGTCTCTGGGGGATCTGACGGGAAAATTAGCCGGGACCTTGCCGTTACGTGGGATAACCGGAATTGGCGCCAGCCGCATTCTATTTGTCGGTCTGGGTGTCGCTAAGGAGTTGACGCTGGCTCGACTCGACAAAGCGCTGATGACCGCCAGTCGGATGATTTCCGACAAACCAGAGACGCGCGTGGCTTTCGTCGTGCCGTCCGAAGCGATTGGCACCGTTTCGCCCGAAGAGATTGTCACTGCGGCCACAACTTGCGGCATGGTTGGCTCGCTCGGGCAAGATTTGTTTCGCACCGAACGCGGTCGACATCCTTTTGCCTGTTTGCAAATCGCCGCGTCCGGGCCGGAGGCTGCACTGGACGCCGCGATGGACCGCGGACGAATTCTGGGACAGGCAATTAATCTGACTCGTGATCTTGTCAATCGACCGCCGCAAGAAATTACCCCGCTGGGGTTCGCCGAGCGTGCTCGTACCGTCGCTGCGGACTGTGACCTGCGAATTGAGGTACTTGACCAGCAACGACTCGAACAAGAACGAATGCGATCAATGTTGGCAGTGGCCCAGGGAAGTCCACAGCCGCCTTGCATGGTGATTGTCGAGCATAACGGCGGCGGTCCGAACGCCCCTCGACTGGCGCTGGTTGGCAAAGGTGTCACTTTTGACAGCGGTGGCCTGTCGCTTAAGCCGACTGACGGCATGCTGACGATGAAATGCGACATGGCCGGAGCAGCCACCGTATTGGGCGCAATGTCGGCAATCGCTCGACTTAAGCTGCCGGTGAACGTCGTAGGCTACATGGGGCTGGTTGAAAACATGCCTGGAGGATCGGCGTTCAAGCTGGGTGATATCCTGACGGCTCGAAATGGTGTCACAATCGAGGTTTTGAACACGGATGCCGAAGGGCGCCTGGTACTTGCCGATGTTCTGAGCTATGCGGTCGACGCGGGAGTCGATCGATTTGTGGACTTAGCGACACTGACAGGTGCCTGTGTGGTCGCTCTGGGTGAGGACGTGTCTGGTGCCTTTACGAACAATCAATCCTGGTGCGACACCGTGTTGGCTTCTGCCAAGGCAACGGGCGAAGATGTCTGGCAATTGCCGATGTGGGATTTGTACGAAGACTTAATCAAAGGCGATGTCGGCGACATTAAGAACACTGGTGGACGCTGGGGCGGAGCCATCACCGCCGCCCGGTTCTTGCAGCATTTTGTCGGCGGTAAACCGTGGGTCCACCTGGATATCGCGGGGCCCGCTTTCGCGTCATCGAATAAGCCGCATCGCGAAGCTGGCGCCACTGGACACATGGTCAAGACATTGGTCGAGCTCGCGCGGCGCTTTGCGACATGACTTTTCCGAACCGCACTGCCGTTACGGTGTCCGATCCAATGCCTCGAGGCGATGTTGGTTGATAAAGTTGCAACGCCATCGAATTGGCTTTCCGGACCAGGGACAAACTTGAGTTAGATTATGATCAGAATCGTCGACTACGGAATGGGCAACCTTCGAAGCGTCCAGAAGGCCTTCGAGAAACTTGGTATCGCTGCCGAGATTGTGACATCGCCTGAACAAATTGCCTCGGCGGAAAAGCTCGTCTTACCAGGCGTCGGAGCTTTTCGGGATGCGATTCACGAATTGCGACGTTTGGAATTGGTGGAGCCCATCCGTGAGCACATTCGCCAGGACAAACCGTTTCTGGGGATCTGCCTCGGACTGCAATTGTTGTTCGATGTGAGTTTTGAAGATGGCGAATGGCAGGGATTGGGCGTCATCGCGGGCGACGTCGTTCGCTTTCCATCCCTGCCCGACCTGAAGGTTCCGCATATGGGCTGGAACAACCTGGAACTGACGGGACCATCCCCCTTGCTGACCGGATTACCAACGGATGCCTCGGTCTACTTTGTTCACAGCTATTACGTCCGACCTCAGGACGAATCAGTGATCGCCGCGCGCACGAGCTATGGGGTGAACTTTACCTCGATGATCGCACGTGGAAACCTGTTCGCGACGCAGTTCCACCCCGAAAAGAGCCAGAAAGTTGGCTTGAAGTTGTTAGAGAATTTTTCCATGAGGTAACCTGATCACGGCTTGGGAACTGTTGATACCCCCCCTGACAGCCGTTGGGCACCTGGATAGCCGCCATTACCGGGACGCAGACGCCGTGATTTCGTGAGGTTCGTGTTTCTTTTTTCCTTTGACTTTCGTCCCTTTGTTAAGGATTCCACCGCATGTCATCAGCGCCGGCCTCTCGCAATTCCTTGACATGGTGGATTTGCGGACTCCTACTGTGCGCCAGTTTGATCAACTACATGGATCGGATGACATTGTCGACCGTCTCGAAGAGGATCACGACAGAATTCCAGCTTCTGGATGAGCAGTATGGGTGGATTGAAACCGCGTTCGGCCTGGCCTTCGCAAGCGGAGCCTTGATATTCGGGTTTATCGCCGATCGAACCAATGTTCGCTGGCTGTATCCGATTGTTTTGTTTCTCTGGTCATTGATGGGGTTCCTCACCGGGTTCGTCGAAACCTTCACGGGCCTATTGTTGTGTCGCATGTTTCTGGGGCTATTTGAATCGGGACATTGGCCCTGTGCTCTGAAGACGACACATCGACTGCTGCCGCCAGAAAGTCGTGCCTTGGGCAACAGCATTTTGCAGAGCGGTGCAGCCATCGGTGCCATTATCACTCCTTTGATCATGCGAGCGATGTTGACGGATGCCCCCGGAAGTTGGCGACCTGCCTTTCAGATCATCGGTGCAGCGGGCGTAATCTGGGTCTTCGTCTGGATTTTCCTGACCAATTCGACACAGCTGGCTCCGTTTCCGGTCCGTGTACGATCAACGGATGAAATCAACTCGGCCACCCCAAGCGCGGATGACGATGACACTTTTCTGAAAGCCGTGTTCAGTCGTAAATTTCTGGTGCTGGTCATCATAGTTGTCGCCATCAACGCCTGCTGGCAGTTGCTTCGAGTATGGCTGCCTAAGTTTTTACAGACAGGCCGCGGATACGAAGAACAGACGATGTTGTGGATCATGTTTTTTTACTATGTGGCCACCGACGTCGGTTGTTTGTCCGCGGGCCTATTGACCAAGCAATTCCATCGAACCGGGTTCAGCGTTCATTCTTCACGTTCGGTCGTCTTTGGGATTTGTGCCACCATGGTCGCGGCCGGCGTCCTGATCCCCTGGCTTCCAGCCGGGCCCGCGTTGATCACCGTCATGATGTTGATGGCTATGGGCTCGTTGGGATTATTCCCGTGTTACTATTCTTTCAGTCAAGAGCTTTCCAGCCGACATCAAGGTGTCGTGACAGGTTTGCTGGGGACACTCGCCTGGCTCACATCTTCTCCGCTGCATCCGATCTTGGGGCGTTGGGCAGATCAAACCAAATCCTACGATCTGGGCCTGGCCATGTCGTGCGGATTGCCACTACTCGCATTCTTCTCGTTGGCCATTTTTTGGCCAGGAAAACCGTCCGTCAATGATTACAATGGGACTGCGGTCCCCGAATAATCTGTCCGTGTGAAAGCGCTCATCATGCCTCACGTCACAGTTGGTCGTCCGATGGAGATCCTGTTGGTCGAAGACAGTTTGATGTTCGCGCGGATCGCGATCGGTGCTTTGCAGCAGGGGCGCATCCAACATCGTTTGACTTGGCTTACCGATGGCAGCGAAGCACTTCAGTTTCTGCGGCGCGAAGGCAAGTATGCTGCAGCGCCACATCCTGACCTGTTATTGCTGGATCTCAAATTGCCGGGCATGGACGGCCGTGAATTGCTGGCTAAAGTTCGGGCCGACGAGGAACTGAAAGTGCTGCCGGTGGTGGTTATGACGGGCGACGGCGAGAAGGCTCAACTGGGGGACTTGCGCGTAGAGGCCTTTTTGACGAAACCGCTCGATCTACCAAAGTTCATCGAAATTGTGCAGAAGCTTTCCAGTTTCTGGAAAGCCGATATGGTTTTGCCGGCCTCACAGGAAAGCCCCTTGTAGCTGTCGGCGATTGGGCAACTTTCGCGACACGACCTAGCCGTTCCGCGTCCATATCAATCTTGGGTTTTGGATGGAGCATTCAACCCTGACTGACTTCGGGATCTGATGACCGGTCTGTTACAATGCAGTACGTCACAATCCTCGATTTCGTATTCTTCTAGAGTCTGTCGTTCAAGATGCCCGATCCTGTCTCGTTTGCTGTCCCTGTCGAGCTCGCAGGAAAGACTGTTCTGGCAGTGTTGCGGGTCGCTCTTCCCGGCGAGTCGTGGTCGAAATTGCGGCAGCGACTCGAACGATCACAAGTCTCCATGAACGCGGTGCCTTGCCTGAATGAAGCGCGTCGTGTTGACGAAGGGGATGTGATAGCGGTACACGATCGTCCGTTGGCAACTCCCCAACCTCGAGATGTGCAAATCATTTTCATTGACCCACATCTGGTCGTCGTGGAAAAGCCCTCGGGGATGATGACGCACCGTCGACCGGAAGAACGAAACTGGTCCGCAGAAAAAAAGGGGTTGCAGCCATCACTGGAAGAAGCGGTTTCCGATTTGATTGTCCGACGGTCATTGCAGGCCAGTGGTAAGAATCGCAAATCACACGGAAGAATTCCCGTGCTGCGCGTGGTGCATCGACTGGATCGAGACACCAGCGGGCTATTGGTGATGGCACGATCCGCCGAAGCGGAAGAAAATCTGATCGGCCAGTTTCGACGCCATACGGCGCACCGTGTTTATTGGGCCATCGTTCATGGGTACCCGATCGAAGAAACCATCGAATCGAATCTCGTCCGAGACCGGGGAGATGGGCGACGAGGCAGTGTGAACAACCCCAAAGTCGGCAAGCGGGCGATCACACATGTCCGACCACTGGAAGATCTTGGAAACTATTCGCTGGTCGAATGCCAATTGGAAACCGGGCGCACTAACCAGATTCGCATCCATTTGTCCGAACGGGGACATCTCGTCTGCGGAGATATCAAGTATCGGCAGCCTTATGCCTCCAAAATGATCGACGACCACAGCCAGTCGCCTCGACTCGCCTTGCATGCCGCGGAACTCGGCTTTACGCATCCGTTGACGGGAGAGGATCTGAGTTTCCGGATGCCGTTCCCTGACGATCTGACCGAGTTCTATGAACGGTTGCGAACTGGCCAACGGCCACCCAGAAAGCTTCACGATTCCTAATCCCCCTGATTGGCGGCGACCGTTGATTCCGGGCCATTGAGTGTTTTTGCTTGCGTTGGAGAGTCACGGTATGACTGAGGCGGCATTGCTCGAAATCTCTGGCCTCAAGACGTATTTCCACTCGGATGGTGGCGTTGTCAAAGCGGTCGATGATTTAACCGTCCAGATTCGCCAGGGCGAGACATTGGGATTGGTGGGCGAATCGGGATCGGGAAAATCGGTTACGTCACTGACCATCATGCGATTGTTGCCCGATGTCGGGGCCAAAATCGAAGGCGGCCGCATTGCCTTCCTGGGAAAAGATCTAGTGAAGCTGCCACGAGCGGAAATGCGGCACTTGCGGGGCAAAGACCTGAGCATGATCTTTCAAGAGCCGGGAACCTCGCTGAACCCAGTCTACCGTGTCGGTGCGCAAGTGGCCGAGGCGATTTTGTTGCATGAAAACGTTTCTCGCCCCGAAGCGATGAATCGAACGCAAAAACTGTTCGAGGAAGTCGGGATCCCGAATCCCCAAATGTCGCTGCAGAAATACCCGCACGAAATGTCAGGGGGCCAGAAGCAGCGAGTCATGATTGCGATGGCACTCGCCTGCAATCCCAAACTGTTGATTGCCGATGAACCCACGACGGCCCTCGACGTCACGATTCAGGCGCAGATCCTCGCGCTGATCCGCAAACTGCGAGACGAACGCGGAATGGCAATTCTGTTCATCACTCATGATCTGGGTGTGATCGCCGAGATCGCCGACGACGTGGCCGTGATGTATCGCGGTAAACTGGTCGAATACGACACGTCCAAGAACATTTTTACACGACCGCAGCATCCTTACACGAAGGGCCTGCTCGCTTGTCGCCCGAGGCTGGACACAACGCGTCGTCGACTTCCCACCGTATCGGATTACATGGACTCGACAACCGATTCGGATGGTCGATTGATCATTACCGAGAAAGCTCTGAGCGCCGACAAGCTGTCACAGATCGAAGGCCGTGGTCGGGGCCGCCTGCTTCATCCGGCCGGAGTGCTTGAGCAGCTCGGCGTAACACCGACCAAACCAGAACAAATTGCAAAACAGTCATCTGCCGTAGACGCGACTCACGTTGCGGATGGCGAGAGCCCATTGTTACGAGTCGAGAACCTGAAGGTCTATTACCCAATCAAACAAGGACTCTTACAGCAAGTTGTGGGCTACAACAAGGCCGTCGATGGCATCAGTTTCGATGTCTACAAAGGGCAAACCCTAGGCTTGGTGGGCGAGTCGGGGTGTGGGAAGACGACAAGCGGTCGGGCCATCCTCCGGCTGATTCCCATCACGGAGGGCACGGTCAAATTCGATGGCACGAATTGGTCGAACCTTCGAGGTACCCAACTTCGTCGGGAACGACGCCGAATGCAGATCGTCTTTCAAGACCCTTACAGCTCGTTGAATCCGAGAATGACCGTTGAAGCAATGCTCACGGAAGCGATGAGTGTTCATCGGATCGGAAACAGCGGACAAGATCGGCGCGATCGAGCGGCTCGACTACTTGAAGAGGTTGGCATGATCGCCGAACACCTTCGTCGGTATCCGCATGAGTTTTCGGGAGGCCAGCGTCAGCGACTTTGTATCGCTCGTTCACTGGCGGTGGAACCCGATTTCCTGATCTGCGACGAATCGGTTTCCGCATTGGACGTCTCGGTACAGGCACAGGTCTTGAATCTTCTGAAGGATCTGCAAGAGCGACGTGGATTAACGTATATCTTCATCAGTCACGACCTGAGCGTTGTTAAATTCATGTCCGACATGATGGCCGTGATGAATGCGGGAAAGATCGTCGAATACGGCCCCTCGGACGCGATTTATTCGAACCCGCAAAATGAATACACCCGCAAACTGATTGCGGCGATTCCTCAACCAACGCTGGACGCTCTTGAACGGCGCGAGCGGGAACGCGCCACGAGGAAGAACGTCACGGGTCAAGCAAAGAATGGTTCGTAGCTCGCTGGGACGAAACTGGAGTTCGGTCCCAGCACACGGGCTCGCCAATAACGCCTGTGAACACGACGATTTCTCGCGTATGCAGGAGTATGGAGGTTTGGATTCACTAGGAAAGCGCTGGTGCGGCGATTCAATCACATTTCTACCGATTCGGAATCGCAAAGTTTCTGGGTGCAATGATTCGCGATCGATGTCGTTGATTGACCTGCAGCGTGTTTTTCGCCACCACAGCGTTTTCCGGAATCTCGAACGTCAGAGGATCTCCAGTGTTGGGATTGGGCTCGTAAAAAGGAGCGCCCGTGCTTGCGACAGTCATACGAATCCGATGACCCTTGTTAAAGATCTGACTTAACCAGCCCACATCGAACGCAACTTTTGTGACTTCGTCCGGCTTGAGTAAGACCTCACGTTCGTAACCCTCCCGATAACGCGCACGGCGGATGTAATCCATGATGAGGATCGATCGCCCGTCGGGATAGACATCGCTGATTCGTACGATGAAGTCAGTGTCTTTTGCATCCGATGAAACCAGCAATTCAGCCTGCACTTTTCCTGTCCATTCGACAGGTTCAGCCAGGACATCGGTCGTAAACGTGCGCACTTCCGGATGCTGTTCAAATTCGCGAGCATCCTTGGCACCGGGAAAAGCGATCGTCGGAATTGGAGCCGGATGACGTGGGTCAGCCTGCCAAGTCACGGCAGCGTCAATGGACGCGGAAGGGGCGGCCTGTAATGTTCCGTCGGCATGGGGAAAATAGTCCGTGGCGGTCGCCTTGATCGGCCAGTCCGCCGCAGTCCGCCATTCGTTCCCCGGCGCCTCAGCTTCACCGATCGGCCCCATCACGTAATAACGGACGGTGGGCTCTTTTGTGACTCCGTTGTCGATCCCCTTCAAATGATGATCAAACCAGCGAAACATATGGGCATCCATCGCAAACTTGGCATTTTCGGGATACGTCAGTTCGCCAGAGACATTGGTTTCTTTGAAACCGCTGTGAACCCAAGGACCGATCAGCAATTGCTGGTTTCCACACGAATTCGGACCACCCCGATGCTGTCGCCCAATGAAACTGTCGACGGAACCGACGCACATGAAGTCGTACCAGCTTCCTACGGTGAAGCAGGGAACGTTCATCTTGTCGAAAAATCGAGTACAATCTTCGTCGGCCCAGTAACTGTCATAAGTGGGATGGGTGAACCATTCGGCAATCAATTGGCGATTGTGTTCGGGGACGCGTGCCGATTTGTCGAGCGATTTGAACCGCTCCGGCCGCGTCGTACCGCCGATTCGGTAGCCTTCATGAAATAGGCTCAATCCAGTATCGATCATATACTGCGCGACCAGATGCGGCGGCTGAGTGACAGCCAAAAAGTTCTGGGCGTATCCCGCCTGCGAACTCCCATAAGTTCCGACCTTTCCTGTCGACCACGATTGGGTTCCCAACCATTCGACCAGATCGTAACCGTCTTTTCGCTCGCCCCATCCCAGCGACCGATAGCCGCGCCATTCTCCTTCGGACAACTGCGAGCCTCGAAAATTGGCCATCACCATCACGTAGCCATACGTTTTGGCCATATGAGCGAAAGATTGTTGAGTTCCTGGATTGTTGCCCGCGGCATATCGTTGCTGCAGCAGAACCGGCCAGGGACCTGCACCCGGCGGCTTGAAAACGTAAGCCGAAATACGGACACCATCTCGCATTAGGATCATCTCATGAGTCTGAGTGACACCTCCCAGATCCACGGGATCGTCTGCGAGCAATCCATTTCCCGTCAGTCCGCAAATCATCGCCACGAGCAGTAGAGATCGAACCATGATTGTTCCAAATGAGATTAATTCACTGAGAGCCCATTTCACTTGGGGAACGTCAGGTCAAACGGCCGTTCACCATCCAACACAATTTTCAGTTTCGATTTTTCCAGCACTTCTCGAAATGTTTCAAGCATCAGGCGGTTCATCACAAGCTGCCTTGATTTGGCGTACGCTCGTCCGCTTTGCACCGCATCCGATTGGATTTGCGAGACCAGCTTCTCAAACCGATCGGCTGAGCCTTTTGCTGCGGACGCACTCGCGTGACGTTCACGTTCGGCGAGGTCGGTGATCCGCCGGGCATCCGCCTGCGATTCCGCCAGACTCTGCTCGGCATAACTTCGAGCTTCGTGAACGGATCGCGCCATATCGGCACGCGCGTTCGATACATTGATGAATTCGGCCTTCACGCGTGCAGGAGGATCCGCTCGATCGACCGTGGCTTGCTCCACTTCGCAGCCCAGTTGTAGCGCGGTCGCTTGAAGGCGAATCTCGTGCAACAGACGATTATTCAGCTCGGCCAGCCCTTGTGCGTGAACAAAGTCGACTCCGCTACGTGAGACGAGATCCGCCACGGTGGTTTCCACCAATAACTGCAGTCGTTCAATAGGTGAACGAGAACGATAGAACCAGTCGGTAACATGTTCTTCCGAAACTCGATATTGCACCGTCAACCGCAACAACAACAGATTTTTGTCTCCGGTAAGATAAGCGTTCGGTCGCGCCATGGAAGTTGACTTCAAGAAGTTTGGATCGGCCTCAATGTCGCCCAGAGACAACGTACGCACTTCGTTGAAGTTAACTCGATCCACCCGACTGAACGGCCAAGGTAAATCGTAATTCAATCCGCTGGAACGAAGAGGCAATACGGCTCTTCCGAACCTCCGTATAAGCACCTTTTCGTTGGCCGGGACGATGAAGAAACCGGAGGCGAGAAATGCGAGGACCACAGCAACCAGCCAAAATCGGCGTGGCAGATGGTTTCGGCTGGCATGTAGTTCGTCCCTCACGATATCACTTCTCGCTCTTCGCGTTCGCCGAGCTGTTTTGCTGGTTGGAAGGATGCTCGGCGTCGGGAATGCTGGGAACCGCCCGAGTGCCGGCTTCGACTGGGACGCCACGCATTAGCAGCTTCAGCAAGCTGTTCGAACCCGACAACACCAGAGTGGTTCGCTCGTTAAGGATTTGCTTGTAGGCTTCGAGTGTCTGCAACAGTTCCGCGAAGTCGGGATCTTTGGAATGAGCTTCGTTCAGAATGTGAATCGCGGCAGCTTCTCCTTCGCCTCGGATCCGTTCCGCATCGGCATTCGCCTTGGCTAACAGCTCACCAGATTGACGGTCCGCATGGCTGCGAATCATCCTGTTTTCGGCCAACCCCGCGCTGCGATAACGTTCGGCAATTTTTTGTCGCTCGCTACGCATGCGTTCGAAGACTGCTTGCATATTTCCGGCGGGAAGATTGAGACGGCGAACACGAACGTCCACGATTTCGATTCCCAATCGATCCTTGAGTGATGCCGTCTCGTCGGGACGTTGTTCGACTTCCCGACGAATCGCGTCTGACACTTTTTCCAGCGGGCTTTGGCCTTCCTGCGGTCCAGCGTCAGAATGAGCGGCGTTTAGCAGCTCCGATAATTCAGTGCGACCAATCTGCTCGGTCAAAATCGACTGCAGGCGACTTCCCAACCGAGCCTCTGCCACATCGATGTTTCCCAGCCCTTGAAAGAACCGAACGACAGGGCGATCCAGCAGCGTTGTCGATTGACCATCGGCGATTTTCCAGCAGAGATAGGCTTCGACCGTCACATTTTTTCTGTCCCGCGTAAAGGCTTCACGCCCAGCTGGGGAAAGAAGTTGCAAACGCCGATCAAACCGGCGAACCGTCTCAAGCGGCCAAGGAAGTTTGACATGCAGCCCGCGCTGTGACGCTTGATCGTACACGGCCGTAATTCGCCCGAATCGCTCGACGATCACAAATTCCGTTTCGTCGACGAACAGAAATAGCGTCGGAAACAAGACAAATCCGACGAGTCCGGCTAACCAGCGCCGCGTTAACGGCGAAGGAGAGATCGAAGGCTGATGAACCGAGTCACGAGACATGCCAAATCCGAAAAACGAAATTCGCCGATCAATACATTGGCCGTCCCTGGGTGTGACAGACTCGGCTCGCGAGGAATCCCACCGTCAAAACGCCAACCACCCCGGTCGTCCGCTACGGTGAACAGCTATCATGCACCCTCGTTCACGGCCAGATGGCGCATGAAGAAGTTAATGCCCAGCGATTCGAACCCATTACACAACGATTGTCAGTCTGGATAGGCCGCGATGATTCTACGGGTTGAGTAGAGGCCCCCGCAATGACTCATTTCTCCAGCCCAAAAGTGCTGAGCAGTGCCTGATGGGCTTTCGTGGCCTCCTTCGGCGCCACGATTGCGCTAATACGAATTTCGCTGGTGTTGACCATTTGCACGTTGACCACGGCATTCGCCAAAGCCCGAAACATTTTTTCACCCACCCCGGTGTGACTTCGCAGACCGATGCCCATCACGGACAGCATCGCAATATCTTTATCGAAGCTGATATCAGTACCAGGCCAACGTTCGATTAGCTCTCGCAGCAGCAGCAAACAATGCTCCAGATCGACTCGTGGAACAGTGAACGAAATATCGGCCTGATGACCATGGCCGATGTTTTGAACAATCAAATCGACCATCACGCCGCCTTCGGCCACGGCAGCAAAGACCTCAGCGGCGACGCCTGGCTGGTCGGCAATGTTGCGAACGGTAATGCGCGATTGCTGAGTATCGAGCTGAACCTCACTGACGACGATATCTTCCATACTCGCCAGCCGCGAGACGACATCACGTTCCAGTTCATCACGAGAAACCTTCGGCTTGGCCGGGCCGCTCTGAGAGAACCCAATAGCGGGAGGCGCCGCGACTTCATGGTGCAAGGCGAACCCCTCATGGACACAACGCAATGCCAGTTCTCGTTGGTCTCGATCCACAAGCACCGAAATCTTGATTTCGCTGGTGGTAATCATCTGGATGTTCACGCCCGAATCGGACAGCGATTTAAACATCTGAGCAGCGACGCCGGTGTGCTTTCGCATTCCCGCACCGACCACCGAGACCTTAGCAACATGCGTGCCATGATGGACTTCTCCCGCGCCCAGGGCGCGAATCGCCTGCTCGGCGGCAGTCAAGGCCTCTGACAAATCTTCTTCAGGAACGGTGAACGTGACTTCGGCAATGCCCTCTTCCGCGACGTCCTGGATAACCATGTCGATCGGAATTTTGCGTTCTGCCATCTTGGAGAACAATGCCGCCAGAACGCCGGGCCGATCGGGAAGCTTTCGCAGATTGACGATGGCTTCGCTCTTCACCAGGGCGACCCCTGTGACCATCGGCACGTTTTCGTCTTGCAGCGGGGCGATCAGCGTCCCGATCCCATCACTGTATGCGGGGCGAACTTGCAGCAGCACCCGGTATTTTTTGGCGAACTCGATTGATCGGGAGTGCATTTTTCCGCCGCCGAGACTGGTCAATTCTAGCATCTCGTCATAGGCGATGCGATGCATCTTGCGAGCGTCTTTGATCAATCTGGGATCGGTGGTAAAGATTCCTTCGACATCGGTGTAGATCTCGCAGACGTCGGCTTCGAGAACCGCGGCCAAGGCGGTGGCCGTTGTATCGCTGCCACCACGTCCCAAGGTCGTGATATTGAAGTCGTCGTCGATCCCCTGGAAACCGGCTGCGACAACGATTTTTCCTTCGCTGAGCGCGTGGCGCATACGATCGGTCTTGATCTCACGAATCCGAGCTTTGGTGTACGTCGAATCCGTCAAAATTCCGATCTGGTAACCCGTCAGGCTGATGGCCGGCTCACCCAGTGCCTGCACCGCCATCGCGACAAGTGCCACCGATTCTTGTTCGCCGGTGGCAAGCAGCATGTCCATTTCCCGTGGGGGGGGGACGTCGCTGATTTGCTTGGCCAAGTCGATCAGTTCGTCCGTCTTGTCTCCGCGAGCGCTAATCACCATGACAACTTGATTGCCTGCCCGTTTCGCGTCCACGGCCCGCTTCGCAGCCGACATGATTCGTCCCGCGTCGGCGACGCTGGAACCACCAAACTTTTGTACGATCAATGCCACTTAAAGATTCCGGGAAAAATTCCAGTTGTCGGACTGAGGCGAGTTCTTCGCGTACTGGGACGGCCACGGGAACGCCGCCCGCAACGTGCGCTGTCGCGAGCCCCGATACGATACCAAATGCCGGCCGATGCGACGACTTCCAGGCAAAGACTTCAAATTCGCACGAAAATCCGTTGCCGATACAGCCAGTACACGAACAGCCAGAAACAAAGCAGCACGAGATTCGCTTCGACAATTGGAGCGTAGGCCATGCCGCAAATCTGGAACAGGTTCTCGTTCACGTGCCGTTTCAAAATGTCAGCCGTCCAGCCTCGAAGCAATTGCCCCATCAGATACAGCACCATCGAGTTCATTCCGGCAACAACTAAAATAGACGACCAGGTCTTTAGCCCCAGGCAATCAATAATCCCATAAAATCCAGCCAGGATGATCAGCGTCCAACCGGTGCTGAACAACGTCCAACTGGGGGTCCAAATACGTTTGACAAGTGGGCATCCGCCCAAAGTCTGCCAGCCCCACCCGATTGCAAGCAGGAACAATCCCGCTACGAGCAGCATCCCGAATGTCCTGACGCGGGTGTAATTGGCTGCCCGGATGAATTCACCAGCCATGAGTCCGATCAGCATCGTGACCAATGAAGGAACAAAATTCAGCGTCTGGTAGCCGCCGCCATTGAAAATGTAAGGCTCGGGCCGGGTGACCAATCGTCGCAGGTAACTGATGCAGCGCTCAAAAAATCCCGGTAGTTCCGGGTCAATAGGCTTCGCGATCACCGGTTCTGCGACTTTCGGCTCAGCGATTGTCGGTTCGGCAGCCGCTGGCTGTGCGTCCGTGGAATCTGCTGAAGTGGGATCTACTGTCGATGCGTCCGAAGTTGCTGGTTCAGTGGTCGCTGGTTCTGCTGCAATCGGGTCTGCGGCTGCAGGTTCCACAATGGCTGGATCTGTCGCGACTGGTTCGGCGGTCGTCGGTTTTACAAATGACGGCGCTGCAGCAGCAGGTTCGGGTTGTGTTTCAGCTGCTGGACCAGGCAGCGCCGGAAAAAGATTCAGCAGCCATCGGTCAACTTCGGCAGCGGGATTCACGTTTTTCTGCCAATGCGCATCAAACCCCTCCAGCAATTTCCAGTTTTCCGGCAAGTGGTGTTCTTTGAGATTTTCAATGGGGACTGCCGGCGTGAAAGCGAACCATGCCCAATAGGCCCCCAGAATTGCGGCTCCGATAAGAAACTGAATAGCGAAATGGCGGTTTCTGAGCAAAAACAAAACAGGATATCCCAAACCGATTTGCGTCAGCACATTCATAAATGTGAAATTGGTTGTGGGCTTTCCAATGGAGGAAAGGAAAAGTCCGAGCAGAATCAGAACCAACGATCGAAACAGCACATGCTTCCAAAGGGTTCCGGCAGATTCACCAGCAGCCTCGCGGCGAGCATACGAATATGGGAGCGCGACCCCCACCAGAAACATGAAAGACGGCTGAATCAAATCCCAGAAAGCACACCCCACCCATTCAACATGTTCGAATTGTTGACCAATTGCTTGCCACAGCGAGGATTCTGGGAAATTCCCCGCCGCCTTCGCCAGCCCAAATCCGTTCGCTGCCAAGCAGATCATCACGAAACCACGATAGGCATCCATGGAGATCAATCGCGGAGGGACATTGGTTCCCAACGGACCTGCTGTTTGGGAGAACACGGACGTTTCCACATACTCTGGTTCGGCGGGAGCGTGTCGGGGACCGAGATACGGTGGATGAAATTCTTTGGCCATCGCAGTGATCCTCGTACGGCGGCGCCGTCAACATTCGTTGAGGAAGTCAGGGTTTCCATGAAAAATACGATCGGGCACGGGCGGCGTTCTCTGTTCCCGCGGAATTTTGCAATTTCAGTTCTTAGAACGGGAAATTACCGGCTGTGGCCGACCCGCCTCTTAATATCGCTATGTTACCGGTGATTCCGAACGCGTTACCACTAGGATAAGCGGCACGTCGGCAGTCTTCACGAAAAAATGCCCCGGACGTCCGATGGCGCCCGGGGCATTGAATTTTCAACCGCTCTGGGCACGGTATTTGGCTATTTTGCTTTGCCGGAGGCAATTAGCTTGCTGGCATTGCCAGCTTGTCCAAAGGAAACCATACGAGCCATGCAGACCTTCTTCATCGCGTCACGGGCTGGTTTCAAGTAATCGCGAGGATCGAACTTTTCCGGACTGGTTGCAAGCAGTTGGCGAATGGCGCCTGTGATGGCCATACGACAGTCTGTGTCGACGTTGATCTTGCGCACACCGCTCTTGATTCCTCGTTGAATTTCTTCAACAGGTACACCAAAAGTCTGCTTCATCTTACCGCCGAACTTGTTGATGATGTCTTGCAGATCTTGCGGTACCGACGAACTGCCGTGCATCACGAGATGCGTGTTGGGCAGCTTCTTGTGAATCTCTTCGATGCGCTTCATTGCCAACACTTCGCCGTCGGGCTTCTTGTCGAATTTGTACGCGCCGTGACTGGTGCCAATGGCCACAGCCAGAGCGTCGACTTTCGTCGCCTTAACGAACCGTTCGGCTTCATCAGGATCGGTTAGCAGTTGATCGTGCGACAGATGTCCAGTCGCCCCGTGACCGTCTTCCGCTTCACCTTCGCCGGTGTCGAGGCGCCCCAAACAGCCAAGTTCCCCTTCGACCGAAACACCGAACATGTGGGCAACTTTCACCACTTCCGACGTCACGGCAACGTTGTAGTCGTAGTCGGCGGGAGTCTTGCCGTCTTCCTTCAACGAACCGTCCATCATCACCGAGGTGAATCCGTACTTGATCGCGCTGCAACAGGTGGCCGGGCTATTACCGTGGTCCTGGTGCATGACGATGGGAATCTCGGGATACAGTTCCGAAGCCGCGAGCATCAAGTGTCGCAGGTAGTTATCTTGCGAGTATGAACGGGCTCCACGTGAAGCCTGAACAATTACTGGCGAATCCGTCTCACGTGCCGCCTCCATAATGGACTGAATTTGTTCCATATTGTTGACGTTGAACGCGGCCACGCCGTAATTGTTCTCGGCAGCATGATCGAGTACGACTCGAAGAGGAACCAAAGGCATTGTCTTCAAACTCCTGAAACCAACGAAAAGCGTATCGTGTCTCGCGGCGCGGTCCGTCCCCAACGAACGGACTCTGGATACGATCGAGATTAATGCTTCCGCGTATAGAGTACCCACAACAGCGGGAGATGCGAAAGGGATCAGGTTTCGGAAAGCGAAACCCCTTACTGAGCCTTCAGTTCAGGCGAACGCAGCAACGAAATCATTCGTTGCTGGACTCTGTTTTCGCAGCGGGACTGTCGTTGTCGTCTGGTTCCAGCTCGGGCAGCAGCGGAAGGCGATCTGGAAATCGGTGGAAAATCGGAAAATTGTGCCCCATCTGGCGCAGGCAGACAACAAGTCCGGTTTGCGTCGCCAGATAGATTCTGTCTGTCCGCTCATTTCCAGTCTGAACGGTAAAACGGCGCATCGGCAACGCCCCCACGATTTGCCCGTTTTCTCGCGAAACCATGACCAGATTGCCGTCCACGTCCATCGTCGCCACAGTCCCGCCTAATGAGGCGAGATAGTGCGTCAGATTGGGATGCGACCACCGTCGGTTTCCCGTCGTTGGATCCAGGCAATAGATTCCACCACGTTCAGGCAGAATGAACAGATCGTTGTTGACCGCCCAAATCGGTTTGCGAATCGGCAAGCCGGAGGTGAATTCCCATTTCACCTGTCCGTCAAACAAATTCAGAGCCTGAAAGCTGCTATCCTCAGAAGCCACAAACATCGTGTCTCCCAGACGAGCGAGGGGAGCTACGATCGGCTTGTCGGTCTCCATCTGATATTTCAGTTTTCGCTCAAGCGCCGTCACCGAATAGAGAGAACCGTCTCTGCTGGCAAAATTGACGACTCGGCCGTCCACAATCGGGGGCGAAGTGATTTCTTTGGATGCCTTGTACATCCACACTTCGGCTTCCCAGGACCATTCTGGCAGCCGGCGTTCTTCGAAAAGGCGATGAATCTTTTTCAGGTTATATGAGTAGACACGACCATCCAGTGTCCCGAAATAAACCTGGTTATCATCGACGGAAGGTCCCGTCGACGGCTGTCCTGAAATTGTCAGATTCCAGAGCATACGACCGGTATACTTGTCGAGACCGTACATGGTCGATCCCACGACGATCAACGCTTCGTCTTCATTCGAAATGGCTGGAAAACTAGGTTGATCGAAGCGACCGAGTTGAACAGCCCAGAGTTGATGTCCGGTCTCCGCATCGAAGGCAGTTGTCACCCCTGATGACGCCTGAACGTAAACGACGTCCTCGTCAATCGCGACGTGCTCGACTTTGTCGCGACTGGGATTAATGACCGCTTGGGCCCACCAGGCCCGTTCCAATCCCAATCGACTCAGTTGCCGCTGCACCGGAAGCGGGCTGTTTGTTTTGGTTTGGGCGACGGCAAAAGTACTCAGCGCTGACCAGATCAGTGGCACAATCATGAGCACTCGCACGGATTGTTTCATGTCATCGCTCTTTTCGCATTAGACAAGCTTTGCCAACTGTCAGATTGGCAAGGACTTCGGATTCGCCCTCGACGAGACCGAACATCTTTGCGTCGACTTCCAGGGGGGGAAGAGGTGAGTTCAGATCCGAGTCGCGGTGTGGTACATAGTTTCGCGTTACCTTTCCCATCTTACCGAGTCACTGGAACCGCTTACTATACCCTCGGCCAAAAGAATTCTGATCGTCAAATTCGAATTCTGATCGCGAAAATCCCTTCCAGACACCGAGGAATCCAATTTCGTCGGAATCGGTTA
The DNA here is from genome assembly GCA_903871875.1 of uncultured Schlesneria sp. Taxonomy (GTDB): domain Bacteria; phylum Planctomycetota; class Planctomycetia; order Planctomycetales; family Planctomycetaceae; genus Schlesneria. Next base: position 105,821 of record CAIQIR010000068.1, on the reverse strand, counting down.
TTGCAGAGTCAAATCCAGCGCAGATAGAATTCGTGGTAGGAATTCCCATCGGTCTGTGACAGGCCGAATGAGGCGGGGTATGAACAAAGCCTTCTCTTCTTTGCCGTCGACAATATCCAAACAGGATCAGTGGCCTGCGCGCGTCGTCAGCCCTCTGGTATTGCTGCTCTTCCTCACGTTTGCGGCCAACACCGGGCGAGCGGATCTGGTTAAGCTCAATAATGGAGGTGAGTTACGCGGCAAGATTGTCTCCAGCGGCGAAGGCAAACAATGGATTCGACTGGAAACCCTGACCGGGGCGGTCATTGTCGTCGAACGCAATCAGACTCAATTCGTCACGATGCGATCGCTCGTTGTCGAGGAGTACGAGTCCCGCACTCGGCGCGTGGACGAGGCTTGGGAATCACACTGGGATTTGTCGGAATGGTGCCGGCAGCACGGTTTGACCAAGCAACGTGAAATTCATCTGCGGAGAGTCACCGAATTAGACCCCCAACATGAAAAGGCCCAATTGGCCCTCGGACGCGTCTGGCATCAGGGAAGTTGGGTTGATCGTGATCAGTTGATGGCCTCGCAAGGCTATGTGAAATACAAAAATAAATACATCACTTCGCAAGAGTTGGAAGTGATCGAGAAGACCGCCGATGAATTGCAACGCGAACGCGGGTGGTTTCAAAAAATTCGCCTCTGGCATGGTTGGCTAGATGGTTCAAATAGCGATCGCAATCGACAAGCGATCGCCGAACTAAAAGGGCTTGAAGACCCCAATTCGGCGACGGCCATCATCAAGTTTCTGGCTGCCGACCCCCGAGCCGAAGTCCGCGAACTTTCGGTGGCCATCCTCGTGAAAATTTCTGGCAACAAAGCGATCTTCGGGCTTGTGAAACTGGCCCTCTTCGATGAGGCGTCGGAAGTGCGCACGGCAGCCATGGCAGGGATCGGCCAAGAATATTATCAACACGCACAATCGGCCTTCGTTCAAGCGTTAAGGAGCGAATACAACACGGTCGTTTGCCGCGCGGCGGTGGCGTTGGGACAGATTGGGGATAAGAACACGATCGGACCATTGATCGACGCGCTGGTTACCGCACATCATTACCAGGTCACAACTGACGTCCCCGCGAACCAGACGTACTCGTTTAACACGGACGGTAGCTTCGCCTCGAACAGTCCCCCGATCCCGGCCAGTGTCATGGCGGCCGTGCGAACGGGTCAAATGCTGCCGCCAACCATTGCTCCATCGAATGATGTGACGCCGAAGAAAACCGTCACGATCCGGGTTGAGCACTACAATACGGACGTGTTAGAGGCATTAGAGAAATTGACCAAACAAAACTTCGGCTATGACAAGCGAACCTGGGGGCTGTGGTGGGCAGCCGAGAAAAATCTCGGGACCAAGTCCGCAAAGTAGTTTGACGCCACGTCTAATGACTGAAGAGCGCCAGGACGTGGACTTCCTCCGCAACCTGAGGTCAGGAAAAAGAGCCTGTTCTCTTGAACGTGCGCGGTGCCTTCAATGTCCGACTCGGTAGTAATGGACCGCAGCCGAACCTCCCCAGTCACGTCTTTATTGCCGACACGACCGGTACGATCGTTGTTGTCGGTAGAGTCCCTCTCAGAGAGAGCATTCTACTCAGGTGGGCAACTTTCACTGAGCGGCAGTCTTTGCCACGGACGATATATCTGGCACGGTCATTGATGAGACATTCGAAAACGATTTGGCCTGTTTAGTTCACAGTGCCATCGAACAACCGTTGGCATGACTGGCGGAATCAGTTGCTCGTTGAGTGTTTGCATTTGGGCTGAAAGTGGCGGATCGGTAACGTGTGAACCTCGATGGGGTGATGTGCCGCGATGGACAATATGATCATGGCCGTCCGAGTGGCTCTCTTATTCCTGACGACGGGTCTGTTTACCGCCGTTTGGTCGGGGGACCACCCTGATCAAATGGCAAAAGTCGATCGCCCTTCCAAGTTTCTGGCAGGGCAGACCCAGGTAATTCGACCAGGGAACGATCTCGAAACCGAACGGGCAGCGGCCAAAGCGGGTCTACCCGGTGGGGCGTTATCGTCCGCCTCAAACGACACGCAGACGAACATTCCGCTACCGCCGGGGATCGTGTCCGGAACCTATCTGGTTGCCGATCAGTTTGGTCGGACGGAAATCCGAGTCGTCGCTTCTCATCCGATTTCGCCAGAAGAAGCCACTTCAGAAGGGACGACCAAGGACCATTACCTGGTCGAGGATGGTGGACTTCGCTGGCACTACCTTCGGATCGAGCATTCGGTAGCCGATCGAACGGCCATCATTCCGTCAGCAAACTCCTCGGTGCGTTAAATTCCGATCGAGGCGGGTAATCCCGAATCGATTGACGTAAATGTCGGGGTCCAACCAACAGCCTCTCGAAGTTTGTAATTCGAGCACCGTTTGTTCAATCCACCGGCCCCTCGAGCCGCGGGTTGATTCGCATCAAACGTGGGCTCGGGAGCCCCAATGAGCTGCGCCAGTCGACTAAAATATTCGCGACGTTCAATCGGCCGATCATCAACAACGTTGTAGGTTGTCCCCGCCGCTTGAATCGTTGCACATTTCACGATCGCCCTGACGGCGTCATCGACATGAATCAGATTCAACCACGAATCGCCACGCCCCAGGATCGGCGTGCCTGCTCGAAGAGACTCGATGCGAGACAGTAATCTCCCCGGACCATAGATCCCCGCCAAACGCAAAATGGTGGCGTGTATGCCACTTGTCTCGGGAAAACTGTCGCGAACAAGCCATTCGGCGACCACGGCCATCTGGCCGCCGACTTGGACCGGTTCGCATACAGAGTTTTCGTCGACCCATTCACCGGCCGACTGTCCGTAGACGCTGGTACTCGAGATCTGAATGAAACGACGACAGCGGTCGTTAACCGCCTCGAGAATATTTCGCGTTCCGCCGCAGGTCACTTCTTCGTGGCTGCGTCCCGAGTTTCGGTCAAATCCAATCGCATGCAAGACGACATCAACCTCAGGCAGATTGGCCAAGGTCGCGGGATCGCAGACATCTCCGATCAAGGGGTGGATCTCCAACTGGAGAAGCGTCTCGGCATTCTGCGACGAACGCGTCGCCGCAAAAATGGTGTGCCCCGCTTGAATCCATTCGGCAGCAACTCGTCTGCCCAGGTACCCACATCCAAATATCAAAATCCGCATGAATCGGGCCTTTTTGCAGTCACAGTTCGAACTTATCCGAGCCCCGAGTTCCCGAACGGATCATCATCGCCTCAAGGGACTTTCTAGACAGTTCTCATGTGTTTTCGCCTCAAAAACAGCTCAAGGCATCAGATTAAGCTTCGATTGATAGCATAACGAAGATTTGAATGCCCTCGACAGACTAAGCTCTTGCTCGGAAAAGACAACAGCGAACTGATCGTCTGCGAATAGACAGCCGCCGCCATCCCCGTCCACGTACAAAATCTCAATAATTTCCACGCGACATTCTTGGCGAGACGTCCGTTGTCGATCCCGCTTCCCATAATTATTCGATTGACTCGCTGAGGTAGATGATCGAGTTCTTGGCGATAATAGAAACAGCCCCAAATTGCCCACCCGTTCAGCGAGGACCGACCGGGCTTGTTTGGTCCATGTCAGGTGACGTCGACTCCGCATGGTCGAGGGAATGGCTTTACTTTGTCGATGGTGTGGGATACTGAGGAACTCTGTGGTACGAATCCGTGTGATGCGGTTTCTGCATTCACGAAATCACGGTAAAGAGTTATCAATCAAAATCCAGGATTCGTAATCCACTCGTCGTTTTATTGGCCAGTAAGGTTTTTTCTTCATGTCCGCTTCTCTCGACTGTCTTTGTGCCGGCATTATTGTGGCTGACATGGTCTGCCAGCCCATCGCGAAACTTCCTCCCGCGGGAGGTTTGACCAAAACCGATCGGATCGAATTCTCGATTGGTGGCTGCTCTGCCAACATGGCCGTCGACATGGTGCGACTGGGACTGACGGTCGGCCTCTCAGGACGCGTGGGCCAGGATCTGTTCGGACGTGAAATTCGCGATCGTCTGAACGTTTCAAACGTTGACACCGGGCGGCTTGAGTTCAGCCCCACATCGCCAACCAGCAGCACATTTGTACTGAACGTGAGGGGAGAAGACCGTCGGTTCATCCATTGTGTGGGCGCTAACGCCGAATACGACGGGCAAGAATTAACTGAGGAGGCCATTCGTCAGGCAAAATCGCTCTTCGTCGGCGGCTTCGGCCTGATGGAATCGCTGACGGCCGAACGGGCCATTCGCTTGTTCCAGATCGCCCGTCAAACGGGAGTTGCGACGGCTCTGAATGTGGTCTTGCCAGAAAACACAGAGACAATGGAGTGGTTGACTCCCGTGCTGCCGTGGACCGACTTTTTCTTTTGCAACAACGACGAAGCCGGAAGAATTACTGGCCAATCCGATCCTGTGCGCCAGGCAGAAGAATTAAGAAATTTCGGCGCCAAGACTGCGGTCGTAACGCAGGGTGATCGCGGAGTGGTTTTGATCTCCCCTGAAGCTCGATTGCGGGCAGGAGTCTATTCCGTGCAACCGGTGGATGGAACCGGGACGGGCGACGCGTTTGCATCCGGTTTTCTCTTTGGGCTACTGCGGGGCGAAGGCCTGCGGCAATCACTCACATTTGGCACCGCGATGGGAGCGAGTTGCGTTCGATCCATGGGGGCCACGACAGGGGTATTTAATGCGACCGAATTGATCGATTTTGTCCGGAACCATCCCCTCTCGATTGAATCGATCGGAAATTCCTAGACTGACCGTACTCGTTCGCCGCGAATACGAAACGTTGCAAATCAGTCCGGGCTGTGGCTGGAATTCCGGTTCGTATTCGCTCAATTCTCGGGAAAAGCAGACCTGGATTCGCTTCCCCCACTCCTTCACGTCTAGAGGCAACAACTGGAGTCTCTCTCGGAAACTTCGCTGAAGTCGAGTAAGGACATCGCCATTGCCGTTATCCCTAAGATCCGACAGAAAACTTTGGACGAACCAGCATCAGACGACCATCTCAAAATGTAAACGCTGATCAAAAAGTCAGGCTGGGTGAGTCGCCTGAGTTGCGAGTTCCAGAAGCATGGGCCACGAAAGAGGAACGATGTTCAACCAACAGACGAAATTCCTGACAGCCGAATGGCGTCATCTGGTGATGTTGAATTTTGAAATAGATCCCCGAATTCTCGACAAGCGGATTCCCACTGGGGTTGAACTGGATCTCTGGAACGGCCAAGCCTACGTGAGCATCGTCGGATTTCGGTTTCTCAACACGAAGCTGCTCGGAATCCCAATTCCTTTTCATCGCAATTTTACCGAAGTCAACTTGCGGTTCTATGTCCGGCGACAAACGGGGAATGAGTGGCGACGCGGAGTGGTCTTTATCAAAGAGATCGTGCCACTACCCACTGTGACACTGGTCGCACGTCAGATCTACAATGAAAACTACATTACCCTGCCCATGCGACACCAAATTCACTTGTCGCCAGCAGCTGGAATTGGCCGCATTTCGTCAAGTATTCATGGAAATGGCGAACAGCGTGGATGGAACTGGCTGCTGCGGTGGACGGGAACGCAATGCCCTTGGTCGCCGGATCGGAAGAGGAATTCATTACCGAACACTACTGGGGGTACACCACCCAGCGTGACGGCGGAACGATGGAATATGGTGTCGAACATCCGGCCTGGCGCGTTTGGCGAGCCACATCACATCAATTTCATTGCAACGTCGCCTCTCTCTATGGCCCTGAATTCTCGGAATACCTGTCCAGTTCACCGAAGTCCGCCTTTGTCGCTGACGGTTCTGAAATTGTCGTCCGAAAAGGAATTCACCTTAGCTGAATTGCAACGTTAGTGAAGTTGGACCTGACTGCCTGAAAAGAAATTCGACGCGAGTCACGTTAACAATTAGCGCGGTGAATCTAGACACGCAGACCGCCGTGAATGTCATCGCCACATTTGCCCCGTAAACACGATCGTTCGCAGAAGAAGTTTTCGCCGCTCCTCAGATCGTGTTCGACATCTGCATGACGTCCGGTTTGGGGATTTCCCTGCCCTGAATCTACGAAGCGATGTCGATTCTTCATCGAGTCGGTCCGAGATCACCGTCTCAACGACCGACTTTGGGTTCAGTCAACGACCATCCGGTGGCGGCGATGCTGATCGGTCGCGGGTGGGAATCGACTTATACAACTGCAACAAGATCAACAGCAACACGAAGCCGACGCAACCCACCGTACTCAGGGTGACCACGCTCAGCCAATCACTGAAGATCAGTCGCGTGCGTTGCCAGAGATGACTCCAACAAAAGAGCACGATCCCCGCCGCAATGCTCAGCCACGGACCGTAGGGCAGATACGATTTACCGGAGAGCGTCCTGACCAGCAAGCCGATTGTCAGACCTGTCACCGGCGCGATCAAGAAGACCAAAATGATCGCCTGCCAACCGATGAAACTTCCAATCATCGCCATCAGCGTGACGTCCCCGAAGCCCATCGCCTCCTGACCAAGCACCTGGGAACTGATTTGCCGGGCAATCCAGGTGAGCCCCGCCCCCGTCACCAATCCTGCCAGACTCCAAGTCAACGCATGCCAAAAGCGGTGTGTATCATACCAGGCAGGTATGTAGGGCCCTTGAAGCTGAGGAATGGCCATCGACCAATCGACCCATAAATGACAGATTTGGACTTCCCGGATGGAACAGGCTCCCACCACTCCGATCAGCATTCCGGGAATCGTGATCGCGTCAGGAATGGTGTAGCAATCGAAATCGATCGCCGTAGCAACGATCAACAGCCCCAAAAGTGTCAGATGATATGCGAGCCGCCAACTCTGACCGGTCCCAGAGGGGCGAACTTCGGCGGTTTCCAGACATTGTTGATTAATCGAAGCCCAGTGAAACAGTCCGAATAAAATAACCGTCGTGACGATGACCAATCCGCCACGCAACCACCGTGAACGGGTGACCACTACGGGTAATTGCAGCCATCGCCGTTCTCGAACGCTCAGCCGTTCGACAAAGGCCGCCAACCCAGTGCCCAATAATATGGCACAAATGGCTGTCGTCATGGGGTTCAAAGGAATCTTCCTGGCCGAATTGAATTACTTAAACAAGACGAATTTAAGCCGAAAAATTAGGGACATCAGCAAGCCAATCGCCGCTCTTCGGCCAACCACAAGATCATTGTGCCGATCTTTGCGGCACGCAACTTGCCTTTGGCTTCATACGGTGATTCGTTCCCTCGCGATGGACGATCTCCGAAACTTGCTCGAACCTGTGGTGGAATTCGAGCAGCGTCTGATGTTAGTTTCCTTAGTGCTCAAGGAGAATGTTTGTGAAGTCCAAGATTTGGGCCGCGCTCGCGGTGTCGTTATTCGTTTGCTCGTTGACAGGTAATCTGCTGGCGGAGGACGCGGTATCGCCCGGTACTTCGCCTCCACCGGTGAATCAGTTTAATTCGGGCGACATAGCCTGGATGCTCACGTCATCAGCACTCGTGCTCATGATGACAGCACCTGGTTTGGCGTTGTTCTACGGCGGTTTGGTTCGTAAGAAGAATATTCTGAGCGTCATGATGCAGTGCATCACCTTAATGGGAGTGATGTCGGTCATTTGGGCCGTGTATGGTTACAGTCTTTGTTTCGGCGATACGGTGGGTGGGCTCGGATTGATCGGGGACGGCAAGTATCTCCTGTTAAATGGGGTCATTCCGGTTTGGGATGACGCCTTGAAGACGGGTGTCCATCCGGCCTACAGCCCCACGTTACCACGTTCGATTCACATGATCTTCCAAATGATGTTTTTCATCATTACGCCGGCACTGATTTGTGGCGCGTTTGCGGAACGTATGAAATTCAGTTCGATGGTTTTGTTCTCGATTTTGTGGGGGACATTCGTTTATTGCCCGGTGGCACATTGGGTCTGGTCAGATTTTGGATGGTGCTCAGAATTCAATGCCAACGCCACCTACAAAGCCTATGATTTTGCCGGAGGAACAGTGGTTCATATCACGTCGGGGATCTCGGCATTGATCTGCGCAATTCTTTTGGGCAAGCGATTGGGGTTTGGACACGAACCGATGCCGCCGCACAACCTGAGCTTTACATTTATTGGGGCCACGATGCTTTGGGTGGGCTGGTTCGGATTCAATGCGGGCAGCGCCGGTGCGGCCGATCTCCGAGCGGCTAACGCCTTTGTGACGACACATATGGCTGCAGCCGCCGGGACGATTGCCTGGGCTTGCCTCGAATGGCTGATTCGCGGCAAACCGAGTATCCTCGGCGGTTGTTCAGGGGCGGTTGCGGGGTTGGTTTGCGTGACACCTGCGAGCGGTTCAGCGACTCCGATTAGTGGCATTTTCCTGGGGCTTGCCGCAGGTGTTGTGTGCTTCTACGCCTGTACAACGTTGAAGAACAAATTCAAATATGACGACTCGCTGGATGCGTTTGGCGTGCACGGCGTCGGCGGAACCCTGGGAGCGCTGCTGACGGGCGTTTTCGCGACCCGGGCCGTGATTCCCAATGCCAAGGATCCCTGTGGATTGTTGGAAGGAAATGCCAATCAAGTGGTGGCCCAGGCGGTGGGTGCCGGCGCGGCAATCTTGCTGGCCGTCATCGGGACAGTGATCATCCTGAAGATCGTGGACGCGGTTTTTGGACTGCGAGTCAACCAAGCCGGCGAATTGCAAGGATTGGATATCAATCAACATGGTGAAGAAGGCTATATCTTTCTGTGACGCCTAGAGAAAATCGATCCCGAGACATGTCTCGGGATCGATTTTTCCGAGATCTGTTTTCGATTGTTCACGTTGAAATCAAAAAGGTATCTTGTGAAAAAAATTGAAGCGGTGATTCGTCACTTCAAACTGGAAGAAGTGAAAGACGCGCTGATGGAAGTCGGCGTCCAAGGGATGACTGTCACCGAAATTCGCGGGTTTGGCCGTCAAAAGGGACAAAAAGAACAATATCGAGGTGCGGAATACTCGGTCGACTTCCTGCCTAAAGTGAAAATGGAAGTCGTGATCAGCGACGATCAAGCCAAAACCGTGATTGAAACATTGATTCGTACCGCGAGAACGGGACAGATCGGTGACGGAAAGATCTTCGTGACCGATCTCGACGAAATGGTTCGTATCCGGACAGGTGAAAGTGGAAGTGAAGCTTTGTAAGAGAATCCGTTTCGAATCACCGATGAGCCGGGAGGTACCTCCGCTGGCGAGTCGAATTGACTTCGAATGACTACCATATTAATTGATGCGCCGATTTCGGGCTTTCACAACTTGTGAAGGCGACTTTAGCTGTGAACTGTGATGATGGTCCAAAAGATTTAGCCAAGGAGCCGATCGTGAAGAAGGTTGAAGCGGTGATTCGCCACTACAAGTTGGAAGAAGTCAAGAACGCGCTGACGCAAGCGGGCATCCAAGGGATGACCGTAACCGAAGTGCGCGGCTTTGGTCGTCAGCGTGGCCATAAGGAAACGTATCGCGGAGCGGAATACACCGTCGATTTCCTGCCGAAGGTCAAACTGGAAGTCGTCGTCGGTGACAACGAAGTCGCCAAAGCGATCCAGACGATCTCGGACGTCGCACGGACCGGCCAGATTGGCGATGGAAAGATCTTCGTGACGGCTCTGCAAGATGTCGTCCGAATTCGTACCGGTGAAACCGGACCGGAGGCGATCTAGTAACTGTTCGCGGCAAGCTCGGCTTCTTACCCTCTCTCCGTTTTTCCGGAGAGAGGGTGTTGACTTGAAGAGCCCGAGCCACCGAAGTGATCGCGTTCTTTGGAGCGGGATTGGTTAAAGAACGCGTTCAGATCTGATTGCCAAGAGACGACTTATTTTCCCGTCGCTGATGGTGCCGACTGGATCGATGTGTATGGCCAATCTCGATTCTAACACCAATTGGTGGATAGTTTTTTGTCCTCATCTGAATCATGGACTGGTTTTGACCAAAAACGTCCCCGACGCTCGGTTCGCGGAATGATGGTCACGACTGTGTGCTGATGGAGGCCGCCATTTCCGAGGTACGTACTCCGTCAACCGTTTTGGATGTGGGTTCCACCGTGAAGGCACGCACAGAACGGATTGCGATCCTGCGCCGACGCGTGGACGATCTTCGTCAGCAGACACGACGACGATTCCAGCAGGGCGCGTCCGGTTTGCAGACAGCGTCGTTTCTGTCGCAATTGATGGATGGATTTGCCATCGGGGTGTTCGAAGATGTGATTGCGAATGCATCTCCCTCGGTCGTAGAAATGCTTCGCAAACAGACCGCTCTCCTGGCTGTCGGCGGGACTGGACGTGGAGATGTTTGCCCCTATTCGGATCTCGATCTGTTATTTTTGCATACACCCGAATCATCCGAACAGTTTGAGCCGATCGCATCGCAGATGCAACGCGATTTGTGGGATGCCGGCTTGAAATTGGGGGCAAGTGTTCGAACGATCGCCGATTCAATCGCTTGGGCGAAGCATGAACCACAATTCGCCACATCGCTGGTGGATACTCGCCTGCTTTGGGGCGAAGCGTCATTACACGAACAGCTGAAGGCGAAGTTCCATCGGTCCGTCATCAAAAGCAGGTCACAGCAATTCCTATTCGACATCGTGACATCACGAAACAAAGAACGCACCGAGTTCGGGGCCACGACGCAACAGCTGGAACCAGACATCAAGCGGTCCTTAGGTGGCCTTCGCGATCTGCATTTGATTCGCTGGATCGGATTCGCCAGCAACGGTGCGGGTGACATTGATTCGTTGCGATTGCATGGTGCGATTTCCAAGGACGATGCACGTCGGTTGGTACACGCCTACGAATTTCTGATTGGATTACGGATCGATCTCCATTTTGCCGCCGGCAAAGAGCAAGATACGCTGTCGCGTGATGACCAATTGCGGATCGCGCGATCCAGAGACATCGCGGCCAGCCAAGGGCAATCGCCGGTTGAACGCTTCATGCAGGAGTATTTTCAGCATAGCTCTGTTGTGGCAGACCTGGCTCGCAGATTCGTCGAACGGACGCGACGTAAGCCTTGGCCCGTTCGTGCAATCGAATATCTGATGTCCTATCGGATCGATGACATCTACCGGGTCGGACCAGAATTCATCGATATCCCAAACAGTCGAGCACGTCGCGCAGCCTGCAGTACATTGGAAGGCGTATTACAACTCTATTTGACTGCCGTTCGGCACCATCGACAGGTTGCGCCGAAATTGGCTGAAACGATCAAGCTCCAGCAAATCAAACCACCACCGGTTCTGTCTTCGGACGGCGCGTATACGTTCCTGTCCTTGTTACGTACGACCGGGTCGCTGGGGACGGCACTGCGAAGTCTGCACGAAAACGGCGTGCTCGAAGCGGTTTTGCCCTGTTTACAGCACATTCGGTGCCTGCTTCAATTCAATCAATATCATCACTACACTGTGGATGAGCATACCCTTCGAGCCATCGAAGCGGCCGAGAGTTTTCGGATGGATTCCGGACCTGTGGGTCAGGCCTATCGCGAGATCCATCACAAGGAGCTTTTACATCTCGCGATTTTGCTGCACGATGCCGGAAAGGGATACGAGGAAGATCACAGTGAACTGGGACGTCGACTGGCTGCCGAAGTAGCCCAGCGATTGTCATTGCCCGACCATCATCGCGATCTGGTGATGTTTCTTGTGCATCGCCATTTGCAAATGGCAGATCTAGCACTGCGGCGTGATATCAACGACCCGGCAGTGCTGTTGAAATTCAGCCACGAAGTCGGCAGCCCTGAAACGCTGCGAATGCTCTTCGTGCTGACCGCGGCGGATATTTCAGCCGTGGGACCGGGCGTGTGGAACCAGTGGAAAGCGGAACTCATGAATACACTCTATGACCACACGATGTTGTGGTTGAGTGGCAAGAGTCACCTTTTCAATGAAGCAACCCGGTTGAAGACGGTCAAGCAACAGGTGGCTACACTCATCGAGGACTTGATCTCCGAGAAACGGGTCGATTCGTCTCAGCCGGCAACCGAAGGCCATCCACTGTTCAGGCAATTGGATCAATTCCCCGCCCACTATTTGTTGGAAACGCCTCCCGCACGAATCGCTGAAGACTTCCGAGTGATTCAGGCACGAAAGCCTGATGAGATCCATGTCGAGGCAGTCTACGATGTCGAAACGGAGACGGCCGAATATCGAATCATTACTCACGAAGAGCTAGCTCCAGGTTGTTTTCACAAGCTTTCCGGGGTCCTCTCGGCTAAGCGGCTGGCCATCCTGTCCGCGGCAATCTTTACCACGCTCGATGGTGTAATTATCGATGTCTACCGCGTCCGCGACGCGGATCATGTGGGTGAAATTCCCACGTGGCGCGTTGATGAGGTCGCCGTCGCGATCCGAAAAGTCTTGCGTGGTGAAACCGACGTGGAAACGATGCTCAAATCACGGGGGCGTTTTGCCGTACAAGCCACGTCGGGGCCCGTTTCCGATTTACCGATGCGCGTGGTCGTCGACAACGAATCCTCCGACCGCTACACGGTAATCGATGTGTTTGCCCACGACCGACCAGTGTTGCTGTATGCCATCACTCATGCGTTGTATGAGCTGAAATTGAGTGTCTCGCTCGCCAAAATCGCGACGCATTTCGATCAGGTGCTGGACGTCTTCTTCGTCACTGAATCCAATGGCCTTAAGGTGAGTGACGGTGAACGGCTCAAGACCATTCGCGAGCTGTTGACATCGCAGTTGATGGCCTTTGAAAAGTCAGCCACTGCCGATCAATAGCCTTCGTGTACTGACATCAGTGTGCCACTCAAGTGACCTTCATCGTTTCGATGGATCGCCTTAATTCAGCGGATCATCAAACAAGGAAAAACAAGGAATTAGCCCGAATGACGTGCTGATCGTTATTGCGGGTTGACCGAATCGCCGCTATTATTTTGCTCGATCAAAACTCATGTCTTCTCCATTGATACACGGAGGTTAATGGTGCAAATTCACGAACTGGAACTCGCCGTCGGTGATGTCTTCCAAGTCGGCCAACGAACCGTGACGGTGATTGACATCGACAATGGCGAAGTCACGTTTAGGATCGACGACGGCGAGCCGCACGAAGAGGATCAAATGATCGATCTGACGGACGAGAGAATTCCCAGCCCACTGCCTCGATAGACGTGATTCACGCGCGATCAAACGCAGATTCCCGGGCATTCAGGCTCTTTGTCGGTGCCACGAGTGACGGTTGCGTTTGATGTGTGTTCACACTTCATTTGAGATCGGGATTGTGCTGAGTCGCCGTCGATCGGCCAATGGCCAGAATTTGATGTCGACCGTTACGTGCGAATGTGCCACCAAAAATATCGATTTTCGCCCCACCGCTGGAAGCGATCCCGGCGCGACCGTTTTCTACGGCAGTGACATTGTCGAGCTCAATATGGTCGCAAATCCCTTGTGCGTGTAGCCCGTCGAATCGGAAATGCTGCAACGTCAGATTGGAAATCAGCACGTTGCTGACATCATGCAACGAGATTCCCGTCTGATCAGCAGTCCAGGCAAAGAGTTGTTCCGTGGGTGGATCAACCCCATCTTGTTGAAAGTACAGGCTTCCACGCCAAGAAACCCAATGGCCGGGAGCGAGAGTCAACAGTGGATTGTTGCTGCCTTCAGGCAAGGTTTCAGGCAGTGACTGGCCATTCCGCAAGAGTTGATAAAATCCCTTGCGAGTCGCGGTGAGCTTCCAAAGCCGCGGACCTTCTTTGACCCAGCCTTCACGAGGAACAGAACGAAGACCACTGAGTGTTGCTCCGTTGCCAACGATCTTAAATGGACGATAAGCAGTCCCGCTGTGTCGCCGCCCCGTCAACGACAATGAATCGTAGTAAGGCAATCCAGCATTCTTCAGCACAATCACATCCCCGAAGGTCGCGATTTGGACCGCGCGGGCCAGTGATCGAACGGGGCCTGTATTCCCGTCCCCCTCGACAGGCAAAGTTCCGTCGAAAGCGTCTCGTCCCTCCAAATTATCAACGAACACCTCAGCGGCAGACGCCGACCCCACCACCAACAGGCAGCCGATCAGAAATCGAAGACAATCTCGCATGGAAACCCCGAACTGATCCACAAATTTCATAGGACTCTCATCAATCACCGCAGAACGTTCGCCCGCAGCCTCTTGATGATGATGAGCGGCCCCCACCTGTCGGAAGGGGAAATCTCACCGCATTTCCCGACCGTAGTGGGATCCTGTTCCGGGGATGACGATTACGCTCACCGAACACATGTTCATAGAACCCCATATTTGGCAAACGCTTCGGCCGCTTTCAGTCCGCCACGAATTGAATCGCGAACAACGTTTTCGGCGTGAACCTTTTTCCAGGCACGGCTGATGGCTTCCTGTTCCACGACGTGAGGGACAACAACGACGCCATCTTCGTCAGCGAAAACCAGATCCCCCGGCTGAAACACGACCCCGTCAATCTCGACTTTCACATCCACATCAACGACACGCTGACGGTTGAGGCTGTCATATACGCATGTGGATCGTGCGAACACCGGAAAATGCATCTGACGAATCTTATCGACGTCACGTATCGCGCCGTCGATGACAGCACCGACGCAGCCCTGATTTCTCGCCGCGGTCGTCAACAGTTCTCCCCAAATTCCTGATCGCACTGATCCACCCGCGGCAGCAATCAACACATCATCCGGTCGACAGTCGTCGACAGCCTTCAACTCCAATTCATAGGGACGCGAATCCACATGAGCCATATCCACCCACAAGGTCGTCTTACAGCGTCCCACAAGTAGTCCGCTCATTGTCCAGGGTTTCAATGACAAGCGAGGCGACTGGTTTCGGTAGCCCAAACCATCCAAAGCGTCGCTGACCACGGCGCTGTAAAGAGACTGTCGCATCATTGCGAGTGTGATTGTGGAAGGTGTTGATTCGGTCATGAGACTCCTTCGAGGAATTCGAGAAAACAATTGCCACGTTCGAACGAATGCATTTCCGACGCTCAGAAGTCCATCTTGTCGCCCGTCAAACGACTCATCGAGTCGCATCGGGCGCACACAGTTTGTGGACTGAGTCTACCCGTCAGGTCTGGACGAATCCAACGACACCTCCTGTGGACGGTTGAGCGCAGTGAAGGCCCTTTTTGCAACCAAAATCGAATTTGGCGTCTACTGCCAGCCAACTTGACCGGCAAGAACTTGGCGCGACGTGTTTCATGAATCAGGTTAATCGATTTACAGCCTTGGGAATGGCTAAACGGTTGTTGGACTAGAATTTCCGGCAACCGCAAAAGTGTGTGAACATCCATCGATTGACGGTGTCCTTTGCGACTAAGCGTGCCGACCCATCATCGCTCGGACGATGGAATGACGGACGAATCGACTTCTGAGGATGACCGGGTTACATTGATGTTTGCTGGAATTGTCTCCGGCGCTGCAAATCGAACCTTTTATTCATGACCGAGACGACTGATGATCGACGCCAATGGGCCTGATTTTGCAAAATCCGACTTGATCCCAGTGATCGCCCAAGACCATGCGTCAGGCGACGTACTGATGCTCGCTTATATGAATGCGGAAGCGTATGAGGAAACATTGCGGACGGGACGAGTCTGCTACTTCAGTCGCAGCCGGAAAAAGCTGTGGAGAAAAGGCGAAGAAAGCGGCAACGTTCAAGAATTGAAAGCAATCTTCTACGATTGTGACGCGGACACGTTGCTGGTCAAAGTTCATCAGATTGGCGGAGCGGCCTGTCACGAAGGATTTCGCAGCTGTTTCTTCCGGCAGATCGACCCCAAAACGCAGGCGGTCTCCATCATTGGTGAGCGGGTTTTTGATCCAAAAACCGTTTACAAAAAATAGTCGGAATCCGCCAAGCAGACTTTACCTCCTTTGGCCAACATCAAACTGAAAATCATTCTCTTTCCAACGAAACTCTCATGTCCGCAAAGCTGATCAAATTAGGCATCCCCGCGGGGAGCCTGCAAGAAGCCACCGCCGAACTGTTCAAAAAAGCAGGCTACACGATCAAGTTCTCGTCGCGCTCGTACTATCCCGAGATCGACGATTCCGAAATCGAGTGCATGTTGATTCGAGCTCAAGAGATGGCCCGCTACGTCGAGCAAGGTGTGTTGGACGCGGGAATTACCGGCCATGACTGGGTCCTGGAAAACAATGCCCAAGTCCACGAAGTCTGTGAGTTGATGTTCTCGAAAGTCAGTCGCCGCCCCGTGCGCTGGGTGCTGTGCGTCCCGAACGACTCACCGGTGAAAACGGTCAAAGATCTGGAAGGAAAGCGGATTGCCACAGAAGTCGTGGGAATGACGAAACGTTTTCTCGAGAAGAATGGCGTCACCGCTCATGTGGAGTTCTCCTGGGGTGCCACCGAGGTCAAGCCGCCCAAGCTGGCAGATGCGATTGTCGAGGTCACAGAAACCGGCAGTTCTCTGAATGCCAATAATCTGCGAATCGTCGAAGAGGTCATGCAGAGCACGACACGGTTCATCGCCAATAAGTCCGCATGGGCGGACAAATGGAAGCGAGAGAAGCTGGAAAACATCTCGTTGATGTTGCAAAGCTGCCTTGCCGCCGAAGGAAAAGTCGGATTGATGATGAATGTCCGACGAAGCGATCTGGCTGCGATCATTCGTGAGTTGCCCGCCCTGCAGAAGCCCACCGTCGCATCGCTGTCAGATCCCGACTGGGTCGATGTAAACACGATTGTCGATGAGTCGTTCGTGCGAATGATTGTACCGCGTCTGAAAGCAGCGGGCGCAAGGGGAATCGTGGAATATCCCATCAATAGAATCATCGACTAAGCGATGTGACGCGAGGTTGGTCGGCATTTCCTCTTGGAGTTCGACGCAATGTCGACTGAACAGCCCTCGCGACAGTCTGCCGGCGGTCCAAAACTTCCAACTTGGTTGGTTGTGATTCTGTTGCTTGGCATTTTGGGCGTCTCCTGGTGGCAGAATAACTCTCAGCCGAAACAGATCGAGCTGCCGGGGAAAGTTCAAACCGAGTCGTCCAGCAAAGAGGCGGATTCCTCATTCCAAGTCGAACATCAATCGATTCGTGATCTGAATGGCCGGGTGGTCTATCAAGGAACGATCGATTTGACGCCAACACTTGATCGAATCGCTCGCGGTGAAGCGAACCGGCACCATAATGACGGTACGGTCTTTCAAAATCGCGAACTCAACCTGCCGAGAAAGCCGAACGGGTATTACAAGGAATATGTCCATCCCACGCCCGGCGAAAAGGGCTCCGGCCCCCAGCGAATCATCATTGGTCAAGCGGGAGAAGTCTGGTATACCCCGGACCACTATCGAACGTTCAAGCAAATCAAATCGGCTGGCGAATGACGCCGTCAGCTCCTTTCCGAGCAACGGCCCAGTTTGTCAGGACGCGGTTCTTGCCTATTGGACAGCTCCTGATTCACGCGAAGGGGCGGTCAACGACTGGGCGGAAAACTTGCGATACGAATCGTGAGCTGTCCGCATTCCTGCAAGACGGGTTATCGGAAATGAGTCTTCCCAGGCCGCCGGCCAGTTTCACTCCTAGGCTGGCATCGATAGAATCGTCGACGTACGGGATCACGTCGTTGTCGATTCATTTCCGTCGAATTGGTTAAGACGGGGCCATCATGACCGAATCTTTGCGGGGTCAGTTTCTGATCGCAGCCAAGCGGCTGCGGGACGATAATTTCTACAAGACGATCGTTCTGTTACTGGAACATGGTGAACAAGGAGCGATGGGGTTGGTCATCAATCGACCATCCTCGATTCGTGTCTCGCATGCTCTTTCCGGGCATTTTAATTTGCCGGACACCGACGACGTCGTATTTGGTGGCGGGCCCGTCGAACCGTCTGCTCTGGTGATTCTGCACGACGATTCTAATTTTCAAGATGACGGACCGTCGGTCCTGCCCGGACTCTTTGTCGGCGGAAGCCCCGACGCATTCGAGCGAGTCATTTGCGAATCTGCAACCAGCGACAGCATGAAGCATTGCTTCCGCGTCTTATCCGGTTACGCAGGCTGGGGAGCGGGACAGTTGGAAAGCGAGATCGCCAGAGGAGACTGGTTGATTCATCCCGCCTGCCGTGAATACGTTTTTTACGACGATCCTTACGCGCTGTACGACGTACTTCTCCAAAAATTCTATGAAGCCAACCATATCCTGTCGCATCGGGTAAAAGACCCCACTGCGAATTAAGCGTCGTTTGAAAGGGCAAGAGCGCGAGGCGTTGCCCCGATACAGAGAGTCTCTTAGAATCACCTGATCGCCCTGTTCGAGACTTTTTGAAGAGATTGCTGATGTTTCGCGTGACGCAAGAAATCGAGTTCTGCTACGGACACCGTTTGTTGAACTACGATGGCAAATGCAAGCATCTGCATGGGCACAACGGCAAGGCGGTCATTGTATTGGAAGCCGATACGCTCGATTATCGCGGAATGCTGGTTGATTTCTCGGATATCAAAAAGCAGATCGCGGGCTGGATTGATTCTAACCTCGATCACCGGATGATCCTCAACACCGCAGATCCCGTGAAAGACTATCTTCAACAACAAGGCGAGCCGTTGTTTTTGATCGATTCCAATCCCACAGCGGAAAACATCGCGAAGTTGATCTACGATTTCGCGATCTCCCAAAAACTTCCAGTGTCCGAAGTGTCGTTGTGGGAAACGTTCAAGTCTTACGCCACCTATCGCGCGTGACCGATCGTCCTGTATTCAGTCCCGTTGCAACCGCAGCCGCCTCTTTGCCGGACAGATTAGCACGCCGCGACGACTCATTCTCTTGGATTTCCGCAGGTTGCACTCTCCCCTCGCGACAGCGACGTCATCAATTTGACCTGTCAGACCGGTACACGGTCTTGCCCTGTTCGCAATCTCACGCTTCCCCAAAAAATTCGCCAACGAGACCACAGGCGGGCCGTTAAAGGCAGAAAGCTCCCCCGAATAACGGCGACCTTCGAAAGATGCAGCCCTACGCCATAACCGCGAGACCATCTCACTCTGCCGAGCCGCAAGCAGAAACGCACCATTCGTCGGCGAAGCAATGAATGCATCCCGGCGATCCGGCAAATTCCTCCCTCCGGTTCGCGAGGGCTGTTTTTGACTCTCACCCGCAGCCTTAACACTCAGAGGATGTGCTCTGTAGCGCATTCCCTATTCATTCGTGTTCAACTGCAGAGTCAAACGACCTTTTGTAAAGAAGTCTCATTTGGCCCTCGACGAGCAACATGAGGGAAAACCCTTGCATTACGTTCATCTGTCGATTTTCCGTGTGAACTTTGGGATGCAATTTCGGTTTATGGAATGCTTTACGTATTTTCCAATCATGGTGAACTTTTTATTGATCCAATTGTCTTGTTTTGGCGTATGTGTCATATGCGAGAAATTTTGCTCTCAAAAATGACGGAGGCACAATCGGCACCAGCTTTGCTTCAATGATGAAATGAGAGTGCTTATGTCAATCTGACAAACCACTCTGCCAGCCCGACAAATTGTGTTTTCATACCTGTTCTTTGCGGCAGGAGGTGTGACATGCGTTATCGAAATCCAGCGATCAAACAACTGCGTGATCAGCAAATCAAATACGCGCCTCGCGACGTTCAACTGACTCAGATTTCCCGTGCTGAGCGATTATTGGACGAGCTGAATCCTACGGGGATGTACGGTTACCCGGACCTCTGTGAAAAAATTACGACGTATCGCGGTGAGATGTATCCCGATCTCGTCGTGAGTGGTGCCGAAGCCGTTCATGACCTGCGATGTTTCGTTGAAGACCTTTCAGATAGCGCGGATATTCCCGTCGAAAACGCCGGTGAAGAAGTCTGGACGGTCGAAGACGTCAGCAAGCGATTCAACGTTTCGTCAAAGACAGTCTCGCGATGGCGTGACCGTGGATTGGTCAGCCGTCGTTTCCGTTTCGGCGGCCGCAAGCGAGTGGGGTTTTTGCGATCCTCTGTGGAACGTTTTGTCACGAAGCATTCTGACGACGTTGATCGGGGAACGCATTTCAGTCAGTTGAGCGCCACCGAGCGCGAGAAATTGATTTTTCGAGCACGGCGGTTGGCTAAGGCGGGCGGCTGTCCGACAGAAATCAGTCAGCGGTTGGCTCGTAAGTTCGGCCGATCGCCGGAAACCGTGCGATACACACTCAAAAATTATGATAAGGAACATCCGGAGGCGGCTGTGTTTCCCAATTCTCTCATCACCATCACCGACGAGGATAGGCGAGAAATCTATCGCGATTTCCGCAAAGGAATCTCCGTCGATCGATTGGCCGAGAAATTTGGGCGAACCCGGGCGAGCATCTATCGGCTGGTCGCCGAAGTCCGGGCTGAAATGTTGCTCGAGAAACCCCTCGACTACATGCATGCTCCGATTTTTGACGAGCCCGATGCTGCCGCGACAATTTTGCAAGCACTACCGACGGTCGATCGCAAGACGGCCGCAGTCAAAGCGCCTCCCGGATTGCCGCCTTACCTGGACAGCTTGTACTCGGTTCCATTGCTGACCAAAGACGAGGAAGTTTACTACTTCCGCAAAATGAACTTCCTGATGCATCAGGCGGCTCAATTACAAAAACGACTGGATGTGACGCAGCCGAAAACCAAGGACATGGACAGCATCGAACGACTGATTGAACAGGCGAACGAGGTCAAGAATTTCTTGATTCGCAGCAACCTGAGGTTGGTCGTTTCGATTGCGAAAAAACATATGAAACCGAACGCGAACTTCTTCGAGATGATCAGCGACGGCAACATCTCTTTGATTCGTGCGATCGAGAAATTTGATTTTTCGCGAGGATTCAAATTTTCCACGTACGCCAGTTGGGCGATCATGAAGAATTTTGCTCGATCGATTCCTGCTGAATATACACAGTTGGATCGATTCCGCACCGGAAGTGAAGAAGTCTTCGACCAGGCATCCGACCCACGAAGTGAGCGGTTGAACGAAGAATTCATCAACAAGCGACAGCATGAAGCCCTGATGGAGTTGCTTTCGCAGCTGGATTCACGCGAACGTGACATCATTGTTTTGAGATACGGCCTGAAAGACGGCTCCCCGCCGCAGACGCTGGAGCAAGTGGGCCAAAAGCTTGGTGTGACGAAGGAAAGAATCCGTCAATTGGAATCGCGAGCTCTGCAAAAACTGCGTCGGATCGCCGAGGATGAACATCTCGACGTTCCCGGAATCTAAATGCGTTTGAAATCAGGAGGGCGAGACGTCCGCCGAGTCCCGACACAGTTCGGCTCGGTGGACGTCTCGCCCTCCTCCATTTTTATCTTCCAATCCGGCATCAAAGATCGATACGCATTGCACGTTCCCAGCGATGGAAGCCCAGTCGCTCATAGAAGGGAATAACCCCTTCTGCACAGTCCAAAATCACTTTGTAGCAGCGAAATTTCCGGCACTCGTCGAGAAGATGTTCGACCAAAGCTCGCCCAATCCCATGTTTCTGAAATCCAGGGTGAACCGCAACATCTTCGATATGACCGACGACCCCACCCGAATGGATGAATTTCGGCTCGATAAATACGGAAGCTGTCCCAGCGACTCGATCGTCAATAATCGCCACATAAGTTCTGATACGGGATCTCAGCCGGTCTCGATAAACTTCAATCGCCTGCTGCTCCGTCAATTCGACCGGCTTTAGGGCGTTGAGAGCTTCGAGAAAACCTCGATCAAGATCGGTCGCATCCATCAAGCGGATTATCAGCGAGGGGGTCTCACCGGACATCGGTATCGTTTCCCAGAGAAAAAGTTCGTCAGGCGACGGACAAGATGACATGATCCAGATCAGTTAATGCAAGATCCTGCCATCGTGACGGAACCTTGATGGCGATTCAACTGATTTGGCCGCGTCGAACCACTCGGTGGAAATGCAGTTCCACTTCTCGGTCGACCACTCGACGCATCCCCTCCACCAGGCAACTTGGTTCGTGATCCGTTTCACCTTGCCGCTTAATCTGCTCAAGCGGGGTTCCTGGAAACACCGTAAACGTGCTTTGATGAATGATTTGGTTCCCCGCATCCAATTCAGGAACAATGAAATGGACCGTCGCGCCATAAGTCAGCATGCGATGCTGATACGCGTCATCGTACGGACGAAAGCCGGGGAACGGGGGAAGAAGTCCGTGATGGAGGTTGATGATCCGCCCGGCAAACCTCCAACAGGTGCTGGCGGGCAAAACCCTCATGTAACGAGCCAGAACGATATAATCGACCTTGTACGCGTCAAAAACCTCAACCATCCGTTGATTATTCGGATCACCGCGTTCGTCGCCGACAAGATGCCAATCCACCTCGAATTGTTCAGCAACTCCGCGACAACTGTTGCGATTTCCTAACATGACGGCTGGCGTGGCATTCAGCCTATTATCGCGAATCGACCGCAGCAGGGCCAAGGCCGGCTCAGGTCGATAGGTCGTACAGATGGCCAGACGAGGAAGTGCGGGATTCTCATCGCGCGACCACGTCCGAATGGAAAGATTCTTCGCCTGCCCGATCGCGTTCATCTCTTGGCGCAACGCGGCGAGATCCGCCAGTTGACCGGGCCATTCGAAACGCAGTAGCATCGCGAACAGCCGCTCGGAATCGTGGTCGTACATCTGTATTTCGTAGATGTTCGCCCCAGCAGCGGTCACGTGGTGCACGATCGGATCAGCCAGCCCTCGATTGTCGGGGCCGACGGCAGTGATAACGACTTGCATGGCGAGTGATTGGTTCTCGTAAGTAAAACAGACCTCAAGAGAGTAACTCTCTTGAGGTCAAAGTTCGGGCATTCACCATGCTCAATTTGCTGAAGAGTCCCACCACCAACGTCCAACGGGAAGTTCCGGGGCCTTGGCTTCGTCGCCAACGCTCTGCAGCTCCGGTGCGGCTCTGTTCAGCTTAGGATCCTTCGCAACCGACATTACGTTAGCCGCCACGCCGCCAGCGACTTGCACGACAACGTCTGTTCCGCGATACACTCGGTGATTGACAACCGAATCAATTTCTTTTGGCACGGGATAACAGGCCGTCGCGTAAGCACCTTCGGGTGCAAAAACACCCATGTCCCAGCCCGCCTTGTCATCCAAATTCTCATGCTTGATCAAAGCCGAGCAAAGGGCCAGATCGAAGATGTTTTGCGTGTCAGCAAAGACCAGATCCTTCGCCGCCAATTTTGCATAGTGGGTCGTGAAGTTCTGGGCAAACAAACGATTGGTAGCCTCGGATTGCCCGGTCGGCACGTGCTTCCCCTCGGCCGTCAACAACTGGTTTTCTGACTGGCAGAGGACTGAAGATCCTTGAATCTCAAACGAATTCTTGTCGGCACTGTGCAGAACTCCGTCGAATTGCATCGTCAACCACCAGCGCAGGGCGTCCAGACTGGGAGGATTCTTGGGGTTCGTGAGCGGCAGCAGATCAAAATAGCTGGGAATTTCCTTACCCGCATCCAGACGATCGATGCCGATCAGCTTCATGCGGTAATCTGCCTCGACGATGACACGGGCGACGCGGCTGTCGGAAGGCACACCCCAGACGACTACGTCCTGTCGTCCCAGTTTTCGCTGCAGCTGATTAACCCAGCTTCGCGTGGCGTTGGTACTTGTCAGCGACCCTTTGGCCATCGACTTCTCGGCGTAGTCCTTGAGAGCCTTGATGCCTTCTTCTCGCGTATTGATCGAACAGCCGAAATCGGCGGCGCCGCGAGCAAACGTCCGCAAAACGGTCACCAGATCGTCGAGTTGCAGCGTTGGTCGGCCATCATTCAGTGAAACCGACTGGCCCTGTTTGTTGTATTGCCAGCCGCTCGCTGGCCCGGCCAGAACGATCTCATTGGCTTCGGGATAGACGAAGACATATTTCACTTGCGACAGCCCAGCGAGTTGGGCCATCGTCTCGGGAACAGGCAGGCCGGCATCGATCCGAGCCGCCACGGCTCGTTCCAATCGCGTCAAGGAAACCATTCGCAATTGGCTTTTCCGAGCCACATCTTCATTGAGAGCAGCCATTCGAGCGCGAACACCTCGTGTCGACAGCGCTCCGGCTTGTTCTTCATTGGTCAACCGCTGCAGCAATCCGTTCGGCGAAACTCGCACCCCGGTCTGAAAGGGCATCATGCCGCCCCCTTCACCGTCCAGATTCTGCCATTTCCCGCTGGTATTTTGCTGGATCAGCATCATTAACATGCCAAAGTTCGCCTGGCCGCCGGCCAAACTGCTTTGATTCAATTGGACTTTCGGACGATCTTCGCCTCGCGGAATGCGACGAATGGTGCCTGCAGCAACATCCAGTTCGCCAGCGGCCTGCTGCGCATCGGCAACTTGTTTCAGTAACGAGCTTCGCTCCTCCGCGGTCGGTGCCGTCATCGCTAGCGTTACGGCCGATCCGTATTCACCAGCTGTTAAATGGCTGTTAACTATTTCAGCCAATTCAGTTGCGGCGTTTGAATCCGCCGCCATCGCGAAGCATGCCATCAGGGTCAAACAGCAAAACGGTGTCAATAGCCGGCCGACAATGCGACACATACCGAAATTCATGCGGCCTGGGTGGACCATGACAGGCTCCTCGTGGCGGACAAGAGTGGACGCGAACCAACGCAGACTCCCTGAGCCCAATAGCTCATGACAAAGGGAGAGCGTAGTATCAGCTTAGAATCGTCCGCCGGATTGGCAACGTCAAGCAGAATCTGCGAATTCCCGTCAATGACGCCCGTCTTGACGGGAATCATCCCAACAATCCAACTTGCCGCTAGAATGGTCGATGCGGTGATCTGTGTTGGATCGCGAAAATCGATTGGGATCGGAAGCGCTCGCCAATTCGGATTCTTTTTCCCAGGAGATGGACTTTGCCAGAACTTCCTGAAGTGGAAACGATGGTTCGTGGTATTCGACCGCATGTTACGGGACGAACGATCCGTCGGTTTGCCGAGTGCCCGAATACCTGTAAACCGATTTCGGTCATTCCACCGCTACGACGTTTGCAAAAACGTCTTGTCGACCAAAGTTTCATCGCCGTTCGCCGACTTGGAAAGCGGGTCGTTCTTGATCTCTCAGACGGTTCGAGCTTGGTCATTGAACCTCGAATGACGGGATTGGTCCTGCTCGACGATCCGCCGGATATTGACCATCTGCGGCTCAAATGGGAGTTGAACGGATCGGGAGACTACGATTCACTTTGTTTTTGGGATCGCCGAGGGCTTGGGACAGTCAGACTGTTTGAACCGGAGCAGCTTCAGTCGCACTTAGGTCCCGGCAAGCTGGGTACCGACGCATTAGAGATGACGATTTCTCGCTGGGTCGAGGAATGCTCGAAAAGTCGACGCGAAATCAAAGTCCTGTTGCTGGATCAAAAGATCGTCGCAGGAATTGGCAACTTGTACGCCAGCGAAATCCTCCATTGCGCCGCCATAAACCCAACTGCTGAAGCAGGTTCCGTAACACCATCTGGATTGGAGCGTCTGGCTGAAGCGGTCCAAACAGTCCTATCGATGGCAATCGAATATGAAGGTTCGACGCTCGGCGACGGGACCTACCGAACCGCGCTCAACAAGCATGGTCGCTATCAGAATCACCATCGAGCTTATATGAGAGAAGGACAAGCCTGCCTGATGTGCCAAAAAGGGAAGATTGTCCGGATTGTTCAGGCGCAACGCTCCACGTTTTTCTGTCCACGGTGTCAAAAGAAACGAGGGTAATCAACGGAATCAGGTAGCCTTGATCTAAGTCAAGTTTTGCGGAAGGCGAGCAAATACAGGAAAAGAAGGGATCGAGATGAGTGGTGCCGCTCGAAAGCCGGCGTTCAAGTTTCCGCATTTGCGAAAGCAAATGCGGAAAAATCAAATTGCGAAGGGAACGACGAAATCGAAGCCCTCTCATCACAAGGGGAAAGGGTGATTTGGTCGGCAAGGGGCATCTGCGAATCTATCGTGCCAAGATCGCGAGATATTGGTGACTTGACACAGGGAATGCAAAGTCTACAATCAGGAAGCGGCCTGACCCAAGGTATCATTGCGCAAAATGCTGAGAGACGCTAACGACACGGATGGAGAAAGGGCATAGCCCTCGGAGTTGTGGGAAATGTTAGTTTTATCGCGGAAAAAAAACGAAAGCATTGTGGTCGATGACGCGATCGTCATTACCGTTGTTGAGATCCGCGGTGACAAAGTTCGGCTGGGGATTGAAGCTCCGCGGGAAGTGCCCATACATCGGAGCGAGGTTCGTGATGCAATCGCCGCTCAATTAGAGCAGGCAGTTGCCCCCAACCCTCCCGTTGAAGAAAAAGCGGCCGCAGATTAAGTAGAATTGTTTGGCCACGTTTCTTCTCCCTCTAAGATGATTTTGTCGGCCTCTCTGAGATTTTTTGAAAAGTCTTACTGAAGAGTGGCCCCGATGACTCCGATCTTCTCTTCACCTTGGTTATAACTGTTTGCACAAGGCCCCATCGTCTAGAGGCCTAGGACATCGGATTTTCAGTCCGAGTACTGGGGTTCGAATCCCCATGGGGTCAATGACGTCCGAGTCCAATAAGACTCGGACGTTTTTTTATTTTAGTATCGAGCCAGGATCAACATAAACCGGGACGATCGTTTCACGGGATTGGATCATCGTGGCCAAGAAACTCTCCAAGAAAGTTCGGATCGACTTCCGGAAGAATCGGCAGACCTCGAAACGCCAAAATGATTTTACGCGTCAGGTTCAAGCCGATGAAACCGATATCGATCATATCGATCGGGAGCAACGGGTTTCCGGTAAAGGAGACCTGTCCCGAAAGCGAACCGTCCTGGGTGAACACGACGAGAACGACGCCTTCATCCTGTCCGTGGACGAGGCGTCCTGCCTTCGCGGCCGTGTCCTGTCGGCCATCGGCTCCACCCAGTGTACTGTACAAGTTGACGAGGGACAGACCGGTGCCGGTCGCCACTTCGAATGCACGGTGCGACGCGTCGTGAGAACGCTGTCTCGACACGCTCGAAATGCGGTCGTCACGGGCGATCGAGTCTTGTTTCTGCCGTCTGAGAACAATTGCGGGGTGATCGAACGGGTTGAGCCAAGACAGGGGGTTTTGGCACGCGGCCATCAATACAAACAGCACATTTTGGTGGCGAACGTCTCGCAAGTTGCGATTGTTTCTTCGGCCAGCGAACCAGCGCTCAAACCTGCCTTGATTGATCGTTTTCTGGTCAGCGCGGCCAAGGGCAACGTACGGGCGATCATCGTCCTTAACAAGTGCGATCTTGTCGAATTGGCCGATTTGCAGCCGATCATCGGCCAGTATGCCCGGCTGGGCTATACCATCGTGCCGACAAGCGTTCAATCCGGACTGGGGATTGCCTGGCTGCGCCGATTGTTAAAACAACAACAGACGGTGTTCACAGGTCAAAGCGGTGTTGGGAAGTCGTCACTGTTAAACGCAATTCAACCTGGCTTGGCAATCAAAACGGGAGACGTCAGTCGAATCACACAAAAGGGACGTCACACGACTCGTTTCGCCCAACTGCGCGAACTCGATTTCGGCGGCTGGGTGGTTGATACCCCCGGTATACGGCAGCTGGAATTATGGGACGTGCATCCCGGCGAAATGGAGGCTTTTTTTGTCGAGTTCCGATCATTCGTTCCCCAATGCAAGTTTCCTGATTGTCTGCACATCGTCGAAGACAGTTGCGCCGTCCGCGCCGCGGTCGAACGGGATTTGATTTCACAGATTCGATATGAGAGCTATTTAAGGCTAGTGATCGGAGACGACTGATCTCGGGAGAAGCATGGAAAACCGACTTTCACAGAAGACATTTGCTGCAACACTTTGTTAGTGTTGAGAGTCTTTTCCTGGGAATTTAGATTCAACCCAACCTCTTTCGTTCGCGGAAGGATGCGACGTATGTGGCTGTGGATCGTCGTGCTTCTGGCGCTCATCACATCCGTTTCTCTGATGGCCTTGGCCCGGCATCGATTTCGTCGTTCTCAGATTTTGTCAGAACTCGCTGAACAGCGGTCCGACTGGGTAGTTAAACACCCCATCCAAATCGCCTCGACGGCCGATCGAAGCCAGCTCGCCAACCTCTTTGCACGCGAGGGATTGGTTCGTATTGACCATTTCCTGGCCCCCGAATTCTTGCAACTACTCTGCGAGGAAGCCAAAACCAACATCCCCCGCATGGTGCCGAGCTACATCCCAACGCACAAAAAGGGAAACACTCTTTCCTACGAGAACATCCATCGACATGCGCATGGCTGTCTTGGCTTGTATCACTCGCCAGAATTGCGGGAATGGATTTCGGCCGTCACGGGAATGCCCGTTTTCCCCACTCCCGACCGAGACCAAAGTTCATTGTCCGTGCTGTGCTACAAAGATGCGGGAGACCATATCAATTGGCATTACGATCACAATTTCTACACCGGGCGCCACTTCACTGTCCTGCTATCCTTGGCCAATAAATCGCGATCGGGCGAGTTATCGCAAAGTCAATTGCAGCGCAGAACCGCCGCCGGCGATGAAGCGGTTGACACTTCACCCAACGTGCTCGTGGTGTTTGAAGGTGCAAAAGTTCTTCACCGCGCCAGCCCTACAGCGGACGGCGACCTGCGGATCATGTTGAGCATGACCTATTGCGCCGATACGCGAATCAGTTGGCGGAAAGAACTCGCGCGTCGCGTCAAAGACACAGCATTTTACGGCTTTCGAGCCTTATGGGATTGAGTCAATCCCACGCCAGCCGTTTTTGCCAAACCGATTTCAATTCCGAGCATTTCGAGTCGAGCAGCGGTTCGAACTGAGCCATGGTCGCTCGGACTCGGTCGCTGGTTGTGACCTGCCCGACTCGAACCAGTGGCAATCCCGCGAACGCCGATTCGAATTTCGCAGACCGGTCCGGTTGAACTTCAACCAAAAATCGCGTCGTGCTTTCGGCGAATAGGATCACGGCCGGGTCGGCCAGTTGCGACGACTTCGCGATGGGGTCCAAGTCCAAGTCCACCCCAAATCCACCGGCGAATGCCATCTCAGCCGCGGCAACGGCGAGACCGCCTTCGCTCAGATCGTGACAACTCCGGACAAGGTTGCTGGTGATCGCGCCATGTATCGCATTAAAAATCTGCGGGGCTTGCTTGAGATCGACCCGCGGAACTCGGCCACCGGTCAGGTTGTTGACCAGAGCGTAATGGCTGCCACCCATTTCGTCCCGGGTGACACCAACGAGATAAAGAAAATTACCCGCTTTCTTCAAGTCCATCGTCACACACTGATTCACGTTGACCACTTGACCAATCGCGCTAATCAACAGTGAGGAAGGAATGGCGACGGTTCGCTTTTCGCCCGTCGCGGCATCGACATAAGAGAATTCATTATTCAGGCTGTCTTTACCACTGATAAAGGGGGAGCTAAACGCAATGGCCGTATCTTTGCAGCCCAAGGCCGCTCGCACGAGAGCCCCCAATGTCTCTGGGCGTTCAGTGTTTCCCCAGCAGAAATTATCGAGGATCGCAATCCGTCCAGGATCCGCTCCGACGGCCACACAATTCCGCACCGCTTCGTCGATCGCCGCAGCCGCCATCCAGTACGGATCGAAGTCACCGTAGTATGGGTTCATTCCGTTCGAGACCACGACGCCACGTTGTGAGTTGAGGTCCGGGCGGACAACTGCCGCATCCGATGGTCCGTCGCAAGCCAATCCGACCAAGGGTTTCACGACGGATCCCGCCTGAACCTCGTGGTCGTACTGGCGAATAATCCACTCCTTGCTGCAAACATTCAGTGAGCCAAGGATTTTCTGCAGGGTCGTATTGGGCGAGCATTCCGATACGCGAGCTGCAGCAGGCAATGAAAGAGGTAATTCATTCGGCGGCACAAACACGGCTTCGCGCACCACTGGCGGCCGCCCGTCGTGAAGGAAACTCATCGCGACGTCGCCAACTGTCGTACCCAAGTACGTCAATTTTAGGCGCCCGTCGTTACCAAATTGCCCGATTGCCGAGGCCTCAACCCCCTCTGCGGCGCAAAGATTCTGGAATCGATTCCAATTCTCTGGCGGAACGGCCAGAACCATTCGCTCTTGAGCTTCGCTGATCCAAATTTCCGTGTACGAAAGACCTGCGTATTTGAGTGG
This sequence comes from uncultured Schlesneria sp., assembly GCA_903871875.1. GTDB lineage: Bacteria > Planctomycetota > Planctomycetia > Planctomycetales > Planctomycetaceae > Schlesneria. The sequence continues at coordinate 75,712 of CAIQIR010000068.1, read as the reverse complement.
GCACTTTTCGAGCCACACAATTGCACCAATTTCCTCACCCATTTCGCCCACGGCGGAACTGAAACCACCAGCACCACAGTCTGTGATGGCATGATAGAGGCCCAGATCTCGCGCTTGCAGGACCACGTCGGCCACCATCTTTTCGACGACGGCGTTACCGATCTGAACAGCCCCACCTGATAGCGTCTCGCTTTCGTGCGTCAATTCAGCGGACGAGAAAGTTGCGCCGTGAATTCCATCACGGCCGGTTCGCCCCCCCACCGCGACAATCAAATCGCCAGGATGAACCGCCTTCTCGACCTTGTCGACGGGAATCATCGCCGCCGTGCCGCAGTAGACAAGCGGATTGCCAAGATAGCGTTCATCGAAGAACACGGCCCCGTTCACGGTCGGAATTCCCATACGGTTGCCATAATCACGCACTCCGGAAACCACCCCCTTCATCACCAGTTTGGGATGCAAGACACCTGGCGGCAACGAGTCGACCGGAGTTTCCGGCGGAGCAAAACAGAAGACATCCGTATTGAGAATCGGTTTGGCGCCCAGGCCCGTCCCCAAGGGATCGCGAATCACTCCGCCAATCCCCGTATTGGCACCTCCATACGGTTCAATCGCCGAAGGATGGTTATGTGTTTCCACCTTAAAGCAGACGTGCTGCTTGTCATCAAACTTCACGACACCCGCATTGTCTTTGAAGACGCTGACGCACCAATCATCGGCTCCAAGTCGTCGACGGATTTCTACAGTGGCACCAAACACCGTTTCCTTGAGCATATTGTCAAAAAAACGCTCTCCTTGCTCGTCGCGGTACTGGATTCGGCCTTTTAATGTCTTATGTGAACAATGCTCGCTCCACGTTTGAGCGACGGTCTCAAGTTCGATGTCGGTCGGATCGCGTTGTTGCTCGATCCAATGTTTTTGAATGGTCTGCATCTCGACGAGACTGAGATAGAGCTGCCCATGCTTGCTGAGATGCGTCAGTGCATCGTCGTTCATGCTACGAATCGGCACTGTCCGAAGTTCAAATTTGTACTCGGATCCCGCCCCGATTTTTTCCATGCGCAACGGACCGTTGATGACACGCTCGACCGCATCGTTGGCCAGCACGCGCTTCGTCAGACGATCCAATTCGACAGGTGAAACCGTCGGCTCGAACCAATATTTTCGAGCCGTGGCGACCGCATCGACCAAAAACCCGAGATCAACCAGCGCCTTTTGCGTACTAAGTGCAACATTGTCCGTCACACCAGGCTTGAACAGAATATTGAGTTGCGGGGCAGGGGAATCCGTTGTGGCCGACACCGATTGGAGGCTTTTCAATGCCGACGGATTCACCCCCGCAATCTCAGATATTGTGAAGGACTCGGTGATCGGGTCGACCAGCAAAGTCACCGCAGCCAGCCGAACGTCCGATTCTTGCAAGCGAGTGCTCTGCAATAGAAACGACCGTGCGCTGTGCACGTGCTGAATTGTCGCGGTCCCCAATGCAAGGGCCTCCTGAGCGACTCGCACACCTTCACGGTCAATTTCGTTAGCAGACGGACGAATCTCAACTTCCCAGAGCATTCGAAATCAGTTCCCAACAGTTTGATGAATCCCGATTTGGCCAATGGAAGCTGCAGCAATTTTGATGCAAGTGAGCCGGGACGCGTGAGCACCGGTTTCATCATTAACTAACCCTGGGGGGCTGGCGCCGACGGTCTCACCTGAAAATTACTTCTGCCCACTCCTTTTCGGCTTTTCTCGGATTTATGGAATCATTGCGTTCAGAAAAACAGTCGCCTCAATCGAGACTTTGGAGCGTTTTGTCGAGAGTCGTTCTCGACAATTGCCCCTCTTTTAACAACCCTAGAATGACATCTGAATGGCGCGTCGCCAAGGCTTCGCGGTAGCGAGACAACTTTTGCTGGATGGCGTCAATTCCCTCGAGAACCGCGTCGGCGTTGTTCATGAGGATACCTGTCCAAAGACCGGGATCTCCGGCAGCCACGCGTGTGGTATCGCGAAACCCACTTCCGGTCAGCGACCGATTTTCTGCAGTTAGAGTACTGGCCAATGAGGCAGCGACAATATGAGGCAAGTGGCTGGTCATCGCCAGTGAACGGTCATGAGCGGATGGCGACATTTGAGTCGTCCGCATGCCGATTGACTGCCAGAATTGCTCGAGCCGTTTCACTTGCGACGCGGGTGAAGACGCGAGCGGAGTAATGACGCACATCCGGCCCTCGAATAATCGAGGATCCGCAGCTTCAAAGCCTTGCCGATGCGAACCGGCGATCGGATGAGAACCAACAAAGTGAGGCAAATCCGCCAGTTCGTCACAGATCGGCGATTTGACGCTTCCGACGTCCGTGAACAGCGACGGGTGGCCTTGAGCGGCACCCGAACGCCGATGACCGGCAATCAAAGCCGCTTCGGCCCGACGCATGTCCTTCGCCACGCAATCAACTGGAGTACAGAAAACCACCAAATCGGCGTCTTGTATCACAGTCGCAATGTCTGTCGTCGCTTCGTCGATCAGGCCGGAATCGCGAGCAGCCTCAATGCGAGAGGCATCCCGGCCGACCCCAATGACACGACTAGCCACTTTTCGAGACTTCAATGCCGCGGCAAGCGAACCGCCAATTAAACCGACGCCGACGATGACGACGGTTTGAATCAGCAGCGGTGTAGAAGGCGGCTCGGACATTGCGAACGCATTGTAACACCGACGTCCGACAAACTGAATTCATACCGACGAGCGTTTACGCCTCGGAAGGAGCAGGTTCGCGCGTGGTCGGGATTCGATCATCGACCTCATACGCCATCCCAAATAATCTCAGGGTTTTGATGGCCCACCACGTCGGATCGAGTTCCCACCAGCGGTGTCCTGCCGGAGCAACGTGCGGGTGAGCATGATGGTTGTTGTGCCAACCTTCGCCGTAGGCCCAGATGGCCACCCACCACAGATTGCGACTTTCGTCGCGAACATCGTAGTTGCGATAGCCCCACAGGTGAGTCGCCGAGTTGACAAACCACGTGCCGTGATAAACCAACACCATTCGCACGCAAAGCCCCCAAACGAGCATCGGCATTCCACCAATGGCCCACAGCGCCACACCCGAAGCAACCAACCAAAGGAAATAGGTCTTTTCGAAGAACTGCAATACCGGGTCATTGATCAAATCTGGTGTGTATTTCTTGTAAAGAGCCTGCCGTTCTGACTCCGAACGACGGATAAACAGCCATGTCAAATGCGACCAAATGGCACTGACCAGCGGAGAATGAGGATCGCCGGGTTGATCAGATCGTTGATGATGTAAACGGTGGGTGGCCGACCAGGCGATCGGAGACCCTTCACCGGAAAGAACGCCAGCAATCAAAGTGATAATTCGAGCGGGACTGGTCAGCTTGAACGATTTGTGGGATAGGAAACGGTGATATCCCAGGCAAATTCCAATGCTGGCGGTAAACCAATGCAAGACAAAGCAAGTCGCCACAGACTGCCAGTTGAAGTAAAACGGCGCCGCCAACGCTCCAACGTGCATAGCGACCATCCAACCCAGCACCACCCAGTCAATATTATTCCATCGCAATCGCTCCGGGAGCCAGGGTTCCCAGATTGGCGCTGCGTCGGCCGCCTTTTCAGTCAGGTTACTTGCTGGAATCGCTTCTGACTTATGACGGGGCACCTTGTGTTTGTCCGACACAACGCGTTTGGGAGAGACAGTCGACATAGTAATCTCCGAATAATGGAATTCCGTCACTGCTATCAAAGCGAATCCGTTCGCTCAACTTCGAACCCCGCGCCTTGCAGGCACGCGGATTCGACGAGGAAGTCTATACAAACATCGGAAACCATGTGTCAGGCTTCCGTCACCTCTTTGTCAAACTTGTGTCAAATTGCGTTGCGGAGAAAAGAGAGCGAAAATCGGCCGCAAACGGTCGTTTAGTGCCGGTGCCGACAAAGGCTTGCCACGTTTTCCGCCCAATTCGGAAAATCACTACAAAACACCACCTCCCGCCAAATTGTCCAAGCTTCCACTCAGACACCCCTCTATACTGGTGCGAATCCAGCCCAAAAATTCCTCTTGACGATTTCCGGAATTTTTTGTCGGCGAATAAAAAAGCGAGAGCGGAGAAACAGACTTGCTGACTTGAGTGTGAAGAATTTGAGGGTTGATCGGTGTTTGCCGGATGTAAGGAACACTACGGATTCCCTTTTGAATTCAACATTCGTTTTACGACACTTTTGATGCGCATCGAGGTTGAATTTCCCTGATCGGCGAATGGACGCGTCGAACCGTAGACATCCAAGTCAGCCAGTTCAGTTGTTTCATCCCGGCGGCGTCGCGAGTGGCTGGTGATTTCAAGTCTTGATGGAAGCACACGAGAGGAAGTCAAAGATGGGAATTCTCGACCTGTTTCGCGAATGGCAGAAATTGGGCAACCGCAAATTTCTCCCTCGACGCCGAACAGCGGGCACGCCACCCACAGCATCCACCGCAGTTGAGGTGCTGGAATACCGTCGGATGTTGACGGCGACACTCAGCGGAACAACCCTACAAGTCAGCGGATCCAACGGAGGCGATGCCATTGTCGTCACCCAAGACTCGACCGGCGCGACGGTTACCGAGAACGGGGTCACCACCTTCAGCAATTCCGTGAACACGATCAATGCGGTCCAAATCGTGGGCGGAACCGGCGACGACTCGATCACGATCGGCGGTCTTTCGGTGGGCACAACGCTAACCGTCGACGGTGGTAGCGGAACAAATACCTTGATTTCGCCAAATCAAGCCAACGAATGGGATATCACCGGGGCCAATTCCGGAACACTGAATGGCAACAGCTTCACCAATATTCAAAGCCTGGTCGGTGGCGGCTACAACGACGATTTCGTCTTCCAAGGTGGTTACGTACAAGGGTCGATCGACGGCGGAGGCGGCCTGAACGCGCTCGACTATTCGAATCTTATTGTGGGGGCCGTCGTCAATCTGGCCAATAGTACCGCAACGGACATCGGCACTGGTTTCGTCAACGTCTCGATCACCGATTTTCATGGCAGCTTCGACACGACGGACACATTGATCTCGGCTAATACTGACAACACCTGGCACATTGACGGCGGAGATTCCGGCGACATCAATGGCCAATTCTTTTTCACGGGCGTTGAAAACCTGGTCGGCGGGTCGGGAAACGACACGTTCGTGTTTGGTGCAGCGGGTTTTGTTGAGGGTTCCATCAGCGGTGGATTGGGAAGCAATACACTCGATTACTCCAACCGCACCACCGGAATCGTGGCGAATCTTCAAGCCAACGAAGCCACGGCAATCGGAAGCACGTTCGATCAAATCGGAACCATTATTGGCAGCAATCTCGGAGACGACCTGCTGATCGCCAACAATTACACCAACCTCTGGAATATCACCTCGGCGAATGCCGGTACCGTGACCAGCGCCTTTACGTCGATGAGCTTCCAGGGATTCGCCGACCTGATGGGCGGAACAATGAACGACACATTCCAATTCGCCGATGGGGCCTTCGTCTCGGGGACGGTCGACGGCGGCGCAGGGACAAATACCCTGGACTATTCGTTACGAACAGATTCGATCAGCGTCAATCTTCAAACCACCATTGCCACAGGGATCAACGGCGGATTCTCCGGGATCCAAAGCATTGTTGGTAATGACTTGGCCAACGGTGTGATCATCGGCGCCAACGTGGTCAATACCTGGAATATCACCAGCCGTGACGCAGGTAATGTGAACGGATTGCTTTACAGCGGCTTCCAGAATCTGACAGGCGGAACATCGAATGATTCGTTCGTGATGGGAGCGACTGGCGTCGTCGCCGGAACCCTCAGCGGCGGGACAGGCAGCAACACCCTCGACTACTCCAACCGCACCGCCTCCATTGTCGCAAATCTTCAGACCAACAGTGCGACGGCGATTGGCAATGGGTTCAACGGAATCACCAATATCGTTGGTTCAACTCTTGGTGGCGACTCGCTGATTGGCAATAACGGCACCAGCACCTGGACCATCAATGGTACGAACGCAGGCAGCGTTACCTACGGCGCAACAACCATTTCGTTCAGCGCAATTGAGAATCTATACGGTGGCACCGGCAACGACACCTTTGCATTCGTGACCGGGGGATCCGTCGCAGGCATTATCAGCGGCGGCGCCGGTACGAATACACTCGATTTTTCTGCAGACGCGAATCCGATCACCGTGAATCTTCAAACGAATACCGTATCCGGAATCGGAGGCACCTTCTCGGGGTTCCAGAACATCATCGGCAGCAGCATCGGCAGTGATACGCTGGTCGGAGCCAACACGAACAACATCTGGACAATTACCGGAGCCAACTCGGGAAATATCAACAACACATTCTCCTTCACCGGTTTTCAGAACCTGACCGGCGGAACGTTAAATGACACCTTCCGACTTCTGACTCCCGGATTCGTATCGGGAGTCATCAATGGGGGACTGGGGTCGAACACGGTCGATTATTCCCAACGGACCAACGGAGCCGTGATTAATCTGCAAACGGGTGCCGCGACATCGATTGGTGGTGGTTTCACGGCAATCCAAAGCTTCATTGGCAGCAGTGGCGCCGATGACCTCTTGATTGGCGCAAACACCGCAAATACATGGAACATCACTGGCGGAAATTCCGGTAACGTCAACGGAACGACCTTCTTCACAGGTATCAAGAACCTGACCGGTGGTTCGCTGAATGATTCGTTCGTTTTCAGCCCCACTGGATTCGTGTCGGGTAGCATCGTCGGCGGAACAGGATCCAATACATTGGATTATTCTCACCGGACGGCCGGAATCGTAACCAACTTGCAAACCAACACCTCGACCGCAATTGGCAAGACCTTTAGCAGCATCAGCCTAATCATTGGCAGCAACCTCGGTTCCGATTTGTTGATCGGCAACAATTACGTCAATCTGTGGGACATCACGGGGACCAATTCAGGTGTCGTCACCAGTCCCTACACCACTACGAACTTCCAGGGAATCGCCAATTTGCAAGGCGGTTCGTTGAATGACACGTTCCGATTCGAATCCGCTGGCTCTGTTTCGGGCAATGTGAACGGCCAGGGAGGAACGAATACACTTGATTACTCAACTCGAAGCACTGCCATCACGACCAATCTCTTTTCGAACACCTCGACGTCAATCGGGGGAACGTTCGCATCGATCGGCAACTTGATCGGCAGCGGTTCTACGAACGACACATTGATCGCAGACAACACGTTCAATACATGGACCATCACCGGTGCGAATTCGGGAAATATCAATAACAAATTCAACTTCAGCAGCATTGAAAACTTGACGGGCGGCACGAATGTAGACGTCTTCAGCTTCGCCGGCGGCGGTTCTGTCTCGGGCAACGTCAATGGTGCGTCACCGGAAACAATCGCAACGGGAGATTGGCTGGATTACGGCGCGCTCTCAGTCAATATCACCGTGAATCTGGCGACGGGTACGGCCAACAACATCGGCCATGTTGGCAACGTCCAGAACGTCCACGGTGGCAGCAGCGTGAACAGCTTGACAGGCAGTTCGCAGGGTAACATCCTGGTCGGCGGGGCAGGCTCTGACACGATTATGGGAGGCAGCGGACGCAGCTTACTGATCGGTGGTTTGGGATCCGACACCGTCAAGGGCGGTGCCGCACAGGATATCGTGATTGGGGGTTACACCGATTACGATACGAACTTTGTCGCACTCAATTCGATCCTGGCTGAATGGGCTTCAACGGATTCATTGGCCGTTCGAGTGAGCGACCTGCGAACGGGTGGCGGACTGAATGGTTCGAACAAGCTCATTGCAGATGTAACCGTACATAACGACGCGGCGCCCGATTTGATCTACGGCGGTGCGGGCCCCAATTGGTTATGGGGACAGCCATCTGAGCTCCAGGACAAGACAGCACAAGATATCGTCGACACGCCAATTGACGATGCTCCGATCCTTTCGGGTGCCGGAACGGTGGCCTACACCGTGAATCAAAGCCCGATCAGCGTCAATCCGACGATTGTCGTCACGGACCTCGACAGCGCCACGTTGGCCTTTGCCACAATCCGGCTCACGACAAATTATGTCACCGGCCAGGACAATCTGAACTTCCACGGATCAACAAACACCGGGAATATCACCGGTAATTTCAATTCGACTACTGGGATCCTGACCCTGACATCGAACGGAGCCACAGCGACTGTCGCCCAATTCCAGGCAGCACTTCGACTCGTGACGTACTCCAACTCCAGCGGTGTCCCGTCAACATTGAATCGCTCGGTTGTGGTTCAAGTGAACGATGGCATGCTCTCCAGCAATACACTGATGAATACAATCACCTTCAATCAAGCACCGGTGTTGGCATCCTCGATCACTTCGATTCAGTACTCAACTGGCCAGGCCGCAACGATTGTCAACTCGGCCATCATGGCCAGCGACGCCAATAACTTGCGGTTGGCCTCGGCAACGGTCCGAATCTCGACAAACTACAACTCGAATCAGGATGTCCTGATCTTCACTCCCAACGCGCAGACGGGTGATATCGTCGGAACCTTCAACTCGGCAACCGGAGTCATGACCTTGACGGCAGCCGGAAGCATCCAGGACACCGTTGCCCAGTACCAAGCTGCACTCCGGGCGGTGGCCTACCAGAACACAGTCTCGTCTCCGTTCATGCCTCAACTGAATCCTCGAGTGGTGAGCTTCCAAGTCTCGGACGGTTCTGCACTGAGCAATGTGGTGACAACAACCATCAATTTCCCGCAAGTTCTGACATTGTCCGGAACCAGCAATCTGACCTACTCGACAGGTCAAATGGCCGCTCCGATCAATACAGGAGTGACCATCGCGGCGAGTTCCACGATCGGCAACACCCTGAATTCCGCCACCGTTCAGATTTCCTCGAACTACGTGGTGGGCCAGGACGTGCTCGGCTTTGTCGGTAACGCGTCGACGGGCAATATTGTCGCCGTCTTTAACGTCGCCTCTGGAACTCTGACGCTGACATCAAGCGGCAATAGTCTTGCCACAGTTGCACAGTATCAAGCCGCACTCCGACTGGTGACCTATCACAACACCAGCAGCAGCCCAACGAAAACAACGCGCGTTGTAACCTATCAAGCCACGGGTGAATCCGGCATCACGAGTAACGATTTGACCAGCACAATTACGTTCAATTGATCGCCAGCGAGAATCAATGTCGGTGGCGAATCGCGTGCCAGGCCGTGATGGCATCGCGATTCGCGGCGACATCGTGAACTCGCAAGATATCCACGCCTTGCTCGGCGAGTGCAATCGAGACACCTACAGTGCCAAACGAGCGTTCGTCCAGCGGCCGGCCCAAAACCTTCTGCAGGAAACGCTTTCGCGAATGACCAATCAACACGGGACGCCCCAGTTGATGAAATTGGCCAATGTTTGCAAGGATCTCTAAGTTGTGCTGAGCCGTCTTGCCGAACCCGATGCCTGGATCGATCGCAAGGCAATCTCGCGATAATCCCGCTCGTTCAAGCTCTTCCAGTCGCTCTGCGAAGTGATGGACGATTTGCTCGACTACATTTTCGTAATGGGGAGCGATTTGCATCGTCTGCGGTGTTCCTTGCATGTGCATGCAAACGACACCGCAAGAATGATCGAGACAAACGTTGACCATTTGAGGATCGGAACTCAGCCCGGAAATGTCATTCACAATTCTCGCTCCGCTTCGCAGTGCCTGTCGAGCAACTTCCGATTTATACGTGTCGATCGAAATTGGAATGTCCGTGACACTGGCGAGGCGTTCGATGACCGGCATCACGCGGCGAAGTTCTTCGTCGAGCGAAACAGGTTCAGCGCCGGGACGCGTGGACTCACCGCCGATATCAAGAATGTCCGCCCCTTCAGCAATCAGCCGCTGCGCCTGATCAAGGGCCAAATCTTCGACCAGGTATTGGCCCCCATCCGAGAAACTGTCGGGAGTCACATTGATGATCCCCATGATCAACGGGCGTTCACCAGATTCGTGATGAAAACCGGGAAATGTCCAGATACGGCGACCGTCGTTCTGCAGCACGACTCATTGACCTTTCAACAGGTGTTTTGGCCCTACACGGCGGTAGTGGAATCAGCGATCCCGTTAGACGGTTGTGGTCCAGGTGATTATGATTCACCGCAATTGTGACACACCACATCAAGGAAGCCAGCCTCCATGAAAAAAACTCAATCACCGCCTCTCGCGAACCGTCGCGAGTTTCTCGCAACGTCACTCGGTACATTGGGCGCGGGAACAATCGGCTCAACTTTGATCGTTCCGCGTCGTGGGTGGGGACAATCGAGCACCAACGAGCAGATCACCATTGGCGCGATTGGCGTCGGTGGTCGTGCTTCGTTGCTGTTACAGCAATTGCCCGAAACCGCGAAAATTGTCGCGTTGAGCGACTGTAACCTGCCGCGAGCCGAAGCATTCAAAGAAAAGATGAAAGGCGGTTGGCCGGTCTATCAAGACTATCGACGATTGCTCGACCGGAAAGACATTGATGCCGTGATTGTGGCGACTGGCGAATTTCAGCGAGTTCTTCCCTGCATTCACGCCTGTCAGGCGAGCAAAGATGTTTATGCCGAAAAGCCACTGACCCTTTACATCGGAGAAGGTCGGGCACTTGTAAACGCCGTTCGCCGATACGATCGAGTGCTTCAGGTAGGATCTCAACAGCGTTCGATGGAAGTGAACCGTGTGGCCTGTGAACTGGTCCGAAACGGCGGTCTCGGAAAGATCCTCGAAGTGCGAGCGATCAATTACAAAGGGCCCGAATCCTCTCCGGCAAGCCCCTTTCCCGAGGCCACCGTGCTTGAGGGACTCGATTGGAACATGTGGTTGAATCAAGCAGCGGCTCGTCCATTCAATCCCCAATGGATGGGATGGATGCGCTGGCGAGATTTTGCGGGCGGCGAAATGACCAACTGGGGTGCGCACGGTGTCGATCAGATTCAGTGGGCCCTCGGAATGGATCACACTGGACCGGTCGAATTGCAGCCGCTGTCCTCGGGGCCAAATGGACAAGTCGGAATGCGCTATGCTAACGGCGTCCAGGTCAACTACGTGATTGAGCCGGGGCATGGTCCCATGGGTGGAGCAGTTTTCATTTGCGAGAAGGGAAAGCTTGAGATCAATCGCAACAAATTTGCATCCAATCCTCCTGAGATCGCAGTAGAATTGACGAAGAAAATCGACGTCGATGAAGAAGAGCGGAAGTGGAGCGATAACCTGGCGCTGTGGCAGGCCCGCTGGCATCTGCAGGATTGGCTCGATTGCATCCGCTCGCGAAAGCGACCTATCGCCGATGTTGAGGTTGGCCATCGTTCCGTCAGCGTCTGCCATTTGGCCAACATTACACGTGCGGTGGGACGCCCGCTACAGTGGGATCCGGTCCACGAACAGTTCGTTAACGACAAGCAGGCGAATGAGTATCTGAATCGACCACGCCGTGAGGGATTTGAATTACCTTCGGCTTAAGCTTCAGCGATCGATCTCCCAAACCGCCGCACCGCTTCGATTCAATCGATCGCGGGGAACGTGTGCGTGCGTTCTTCGTCACACTCTGCTCGATCAGCCATTCTGGCCTCGAGGACGGCTCGTCGTTCCACTAGCGGAACGAGGCCGTGGCCCGTTTATCCTCGCGGAACTGAAATGGATTTCCCCCCACGATGTCAGTGCTCAGGATCGTCGGGCACCAATGTCTTTCCACGTGCGACACGACCAGGTCCGTTCCAGAAAAATGATTGACGAAGGGCTTCATCTTCGAGCAATACATCGTGTCTGTCATGTCTCGAATCAGCAGGACATTCTTTCCTTGCGACACCAATTGGCGGATCGCAAAGGGGCGACCGAGAACGCACATATTCAGGTGCACGCCCATAATGATCACGTTGTCGATACCACGCTCGGCCAGCAAATTGAACGTTTCCTGACCGTTGTCCGTAATGGCATCCGGAGCTGCGATTTCAATGGTTTCAATTTGTCGCGTCCACGGAGGAACGATTTCACATTTCGTCGCGCAGTCACAACCCATGTCTGTGTCGTCGATCGGTAAGTCGCTTTCACGTTTTGGATCGGGATAACACCAAGCCGTTCCCCAGCGTTCGACCGATGAGAGCGGAGCAGTTGTCTTCATCATTTTGGCTGATTGAGCCCGCTGACGCTGCGGTGTGTCTCTGTAGAAATCGACGGTGGTGCTGGGAGCATGAATGATGAACACTCCCCGGCATCTTGCCTCTTGGACAACTTTGTTCATCGGTTCCGCCAGTTCTTTCACGCGTTCGGCAGCACCTCGACACCAATGATTATCCCACATATCGCAAATGATCAACGCTGTTTTTTGGGGGGCCCATTCGACGATTGCATTCTTGACAGTATCGTCGGAGGCAGCGGCTGAAGGAGATTTCGCGACACGGGATCGCGTGTGCAAGATCAAAGGTTTTCCCACAGATTCGGCGACATTTTCCGCCGCCGTCAGACACCATGGCGAAACCACCTCAATCGCGATCGCGACAACGGTCAAGACGATCAACGGCACAGAGCAGCATCGCATGGACATGTTCCTTGGTTTCTTCGACGAAATCGGCGTTCTTGACCGTCGTTCAGAGACGGCGGTTTCGCTCGCGCCACAAATACGTGGCCACCGACGTCAGGCCGGCAAAGCGGAAGTTGGGATCAACGTAATGTTGAAGCACGTAAAAAGCAAAATAGTACGCGCGACTGAATGACCAAATGGCGATTCCCAGCAGAAACGCCAATCGCAGTTGCGGATGCTCGATCAGGATCAGAGCCGTCGCGAAAACTCCCAAAAACACGAACAATCCTGCCTTCGCATAGAGCAACCGCTTGTCTTTGATGTCTCCCATGACGCCACCTCTATTTTTCAGAACAGACTCAAGACCGGTCGGCCCGCGAGAATATGGTGAGGGCGGTTGAACGGGTCGACCACGGTCGTATCCACGTCGTATCCCAAGGCGTGGTAAATTGTCGCGACAAAATCCGCGACAGGAACCGGATTGTCTACCGGCTCTGCGGCCAGCTTGTCGCTTTTGCCGTAAACTTGGCCACCACGCACACCCCCACCGGCCAAAACCGTGCTGTAAACGCTGGCCCAATGATCGCGGCCGGGCGGATTATTCCCGTTAATCATGGGCGTACGACCGAACTCGCCCGTCCAGGCAACCAAGGTCGTTTCCAAAAGCCCTCGATCGGCCAAGTCATCGAGCAACGCACTGAACGCCAGATTCAACGGCGGCAATAAGCGATCACGAGTATGCTCGAGGTGGTGTGAGTGGGTATCCCAGCCCCCAAAAATCACGGTGACCAGCGAGACCCCAGCCTCCACCAATCGCCGAGCCACCAGACAACTTCTCCCAAGTCGGTTGTCTCCATATCGTGCGAGTAGAGCGGGCGATTCCTCTTCAATCGAGAACGATTTCCAGGTTGAAGCAGCTCCCAGCACATCCAAAGCTTGCGCCTGATGCTTCGCCCAATCACGAACAAGCGCCGTCCCTTCACCGATCTGAGGACGCCCCAAAACTCGCTGCAAATCCAAACGACTTCCCAGTCTCAACCCACGCAGATCATCATTTAACGTGTATCCCGGCGGAAGGGTCCCGGGCAGACTGGATTCTGCAGAGGATGACGTCTGGTTGAAGTCGACGTTCAGCTTCAGGTAACCGTAGTCCATCACATGTGGATCATATTTGCGACCAAGAAATCCCGCATTTTGACCGGCCCATTCGCGTCCCGGGCCATCTTGGGTGATCCACATCGGCAATTGAACAGTCGCAGGCAAGCCATTGCGGGGGCCGCGCAGTTGGTTCAGCACCGCTCCCATCGAAGGGTAGTCACGTCGATCAAGAAACGGTTCGCCCTCGCGCGGAACGCTGGGGAAGCCAGTCAGGTTGTAGTGCACCCCTGCACCGTGAAACAGGGCATTGCCCCCATGAAAGACCGAACGGATGATGGCCAGCCGGTCGGCCTGACGAGCCAATTCGGGCAGTAGACCACAGATCTCAATTCCGGGGACGTTTGTCGCGATAGAGGGAAACAAACTTCGAGCGCTGCCAGGCGCTTCCGGCTTCATATCGAATGTCTCTTGCTGCGGTGCCCCGCCCAGCATGTACAACAGAATGCACGAGCGCGCCGTTCCGCGACTCGCAAGCGACGATGCGCCATTTTCCGTTCTTGCAAACGCTTTCGCGGACATCAACTGCGGGAGCGACAAACCGAGAGCCGACAGACCGCCCGCCTGGAGGCAGGTTCGACGCGACAGCGGTATGGAAGCGTTAAGCATGTCCAATCCACGTTCGATGGCTACAAACCTCGTGCGCTCACGGTTGTCTCGAAGGACTTCATTCCGGCTGCTCAAGGATATCAAGGCAACGGCGGATTGTAACGACAAATGTCCGATCAGATGACATCCGCCATCCTTCGCGTCTGACCACCGTAGCTGACACCGCAAGTATGCTGAACTGACGAAAAGAAATCGGGCTTTTTATCGCCGAATCGAAACAAAGACCTTCCTCACGAAATGTTGGGAGAAAGTCTTCGACCCCGAATTAAACTTTCTTGGCGAATAACTCAGAAAAATCTTGCTTAACCGCGTTGACCCCCGCCACGGCCAAACGAATGTCGTTCGTCGGCGACAGCATGCGGCAACCTTTACTGATCAGCATTTCGGCATGCTGCGGGTTGAATGTGACGGCCGACCACGGCTTCCCTGCGTTGCGGCATGCCTGCGAGACTTTATCGATCGCGGCCAAACATTTCTCCTGAAAGAATTGACCGGTGACTCCAAGGCTTTGGCTCAGATCCGACGGCCCGACAAATAATGCGTCGACTCCATCGATCGCCGCGATCGCTTCGCATTGTTCGACGGCCGAAACCGTTTCGATCTGAATTGCAACGAAGGACTCTTCGTTGGCTCGGCGAGTGAACTCCACGACCGGTTGCATCGTGAACTTCGCGTCCCAGCCACCGGTATTCAAGCCCCGCCAGCCGCGAGGAGCGAATTTAGACCACCGCACGAATTCTTCGGCTTGAGCCGCGGTGAAAATCTGGGCGGCCATCACGCCACTCGATCCCGCTTCCAGGCACCGTGTGACGGTAGCGTAATCGGTGGGAGCAACCCGACAAAAGGTATCCATGCCGTGTTCGCGGGCCGCCATCGTGGCGATTTCGAGTTCCTGCGAGCTGAAACCGACATGTTCCAAGTCAAACCACAAACCGTGAAATCCTCCGCTCATTCCGATGATATGGATCAGGTTGTGATGAGGCATTCGTCCGACGCCACAGATTCGAACGAATTCACCGGCCGCCAGTCGCTGCTTTAAGGTGGGCATATCACACAATCCCGATTTAAGGAAACAAATCCAGATCACTTTGTACTGCGGAAGAAAGGTACAATGGATGATTGTTGCCGACGACCGATCCAAGAACAACTCAGTCCGTGGAAGATCGCAATTCATCCTCATCGGATGACGGGTAAACCGCGAATCTCACTTGGTTTTTTGCCTGACTTTGGAACGGTCGACGGCGGATCCCGATCCGAACCGGGCTGGTTGACTTCACGCGGTAGGGGTGGGAACGTATCCTCTGAGGTTTATTCACGGAGACGAGACGCGTCGGACAGAGGCTTACAGGCGCCACCCAGGGAGCAAACAGACGATGATTCGCTATCTTCCGTTATTTTGCGAGAGAGCCCGATGACGACCATTCTCGTGGTCGACGACTCGACCGTCGACAGAATCTACGCGGCGGGATTGTTGTCGAACGACACCGACTGGGAAGTGATCCAGGCGCCGGACGGAAAAGCGGCACTCGCGATCATTAAAGAGTCGGCCCCCGACGTGATCGTGACCGACCTGCAAATGCCCGAGATGAACGGATTGGAACTGATCGCCGAAGTTCGTAAAAATCATAGCCATATCCCTGTCATCCTGATGACATCCAAAGGCAGCGAAGAAATCGCCGTCGAAGCGCTCCAAGCCGGAGCGTCCAGCTATGTCCCTAAACGCTCGCTGTCGACAATGATGATCGACACGGTGCAACGAGTCCTGGCGGCGATGCAGGAAAATCGAAAACGTTCAGAGTTGATGAATCGGTTAAATGAACGCATTGAAACGTACATTTTGGAAAACGACGTCAATCTGTTGATGGCCATGTCACGACACCTGCAATCGCTGCTCGCCGATTCTTGGGGATTGGATCGAACAGACCGAATGCGGACGGGGACAGCTATGGAAGAGGCGTTGTTGAACGCCATGTATCATGGCAATCTGGAAGTCAGTTCCGAATTGAAAGAACAAGATCATCAGGCCTTTTACGCATTGGCCGATGAACGACGAATTTCCTCGCCGTGGATCGATCGCCGGATTCAAGTTCGAATCTGGATGACAGCCGAAGAAGCCAAGATCACGATCCGAGATGATGGCAAAGGGTTTGACCCCTTGATGCTGCCGGATCCCACCGATCCCGAGAACTTAGCGCGTCCGTTCGGGCGTGGCGTGATGTTGATGCGGGCCTTTATGGATTCGGTCACCTACAACGCAACCGGAAACGAAGTCACGCTCGAGCGAAAACGGTTCCGCGTCTGAATCAAGCTTCCGGGCAGCGGGTTTTCGCCCCCTGACGCATCTGTTCGACGATATCGACGCCAACCAGTTTGCTCCACGCGGAGATTAATCGTTGGAAAACAGGTCCTGGTTTGCCGTTTCCAATCGATTGCTGATTGAATCGAGTGACGGGCTGCAAACAATGAGGTGTTGACGTGAGAAATGCCTCATTCGCGCGAGAAAGATCCTCTTCGGTCAGCCGAGTGTGACCAAAGACCAAACCGAGTGACGCCGCCAGTTCCGCCACGACATCGCGGCTGACGCCCTTCAAGACATGTCGTTCAGGCGTCAGAATGGTTTCCCCTTCGACGACACAAAGATTGCCAGTGCCTGTTTCCGTCACGCAACCTTCCTGATCGAGCAACAGTGCCATGGCAACCGGATCGATCTGTTTGGCTTCCAGTTCCGCCAAATGCCAGTGAAGTCGACTGCGATGTTTCACACTCGAATCGATGACATCATTGGGAACGCTTCTCACGGACGTCGTCACCAGATGCAAGCCCGTGTCGTATTTGTCTGCCCACAATTCGAACGGAAGTGGAAACGTATGAACGCACACGGAAGGTGTTTTCGCGATCTTCGCCCCAGCTCGTCCGAGATAGGTCAGATTCTGTCCGGTGGTCACAAAGACGATCAGCCCCAGATCATGGTCCGGCGGAATGAGCGACACATTCTTCGCAATCACCTGCTGGCAAAGAGCGTTGATTTCGTCGGAAGTCAGACTCGGATTGATTTTCAGGACATCGAGCGAGTGCTTCAGTCGAACCAAATGTTCTTTCAGGCGAAACGGCACATGTCGAAACGTTCTCACCATCTCGGTAACGGAGGCTCCCGAGACGACACCTGAATCGAATACAGACAACGCCGCCTGCGAGATGGGGACAAACTGGCCGTTCAGGTAAGCAATAGGCTCGGTCATTGATGAAATCGGGGCCTTTCTGTCTCCGCTGTCGACACTCCAACTCGGCACTCCACACGAGCAGTTTGAGGAGGCATTCCCCAATTCGGTCCGGTCGCGGCGGCATCGCGGATTTGGTTGATTCAACTTCAGGCGAGGTCGATGTGCAAGACTCTCCTGCAGATTTGTCGTTCATGAAATGAAAAAAGGGCTCGCGAGGAAGTCCTATGCCACCAGTTCAAGCACGAGATGGACCAAGTCCTTGCGATGCCGCCCGTTCAATCCAGATCTGCATTTTCACACGAAATATCCCGAAACTGCGGGGCATCGTGATGTCTCGCGAATTGCTCAAGCCAGGATCTGCTGAACGACGTTTCCGGCGACGTCCGTCAACCGGAAATCTCGCCCCTGATAGGGATATGTCAATCGCTTGTGATCGATACCCATAAGGTGCAGCATTGTGGCGTGAAGATCGTGCACATGCACCGGATCGATACTGGCGTGATAGCCGAATTCATCGGTCGCTCCATGTGTCATTCCTGGTTTGATTCCCCCTCCGCACATCCACATGCTGAAGCCGCGCATATGGTGATCTCGGCCGATGTTTCCTTTGTTTGATTGAGCCATCGGAGTGCGGCCGAATTCGCCGCCCCAAACGATTAATGTGTCGTCGAGCATTCCCAGCCGCTTCAAATCTTTGACGAGTGCTGCCGTTGCTTGATCGCAATCGCGAGCCGAGATGCGCATGAACTTCACCAGGTCATTGTGATGATCCCAATCGCGGTGATAAAGTTGGATGAAGCGGACACCTCGTTCCGCCAAACGACGAGCTAAGAGACAATTGTAAGCAAACGATCCGTCCGCCTCTTTGATCCCATATAATTCCCGCACATGCTGTGGCTCCTGGGAAATATCACGTAATTCCGGAACGCTGGTCTGCATTCGAAACGCCATCTCGTATTGGGCGATCCGCGCGTCAACTTCCGGATCAACCACCTCGTAATTACGATACCGATCCAGATTGCCGATGGTCTCCACCAGCCGGCGTTGCTGGTCTCGATTGACGCCAGGAGGATTGCCAAGGTAATGAACGGGATCTCCCTTCGACGCGAAGGCGACTCCTTGAAAGCGACTTGGCAGAAACCCGCTGTGCCATTGCCGCGCAGCAATTGGTTGAGGACTGCGACCGTCCAGGCTTGTGCTCGTCAGGACGACAAATCCCGGCAAATCGGCACATTCACTTCCCAATCCATAAGTTGCCCAAGCCCCCATGCTGGGGCGTCCCGAAATCGATGTCCCTGTGTTCATCACCGTATGCGCGGGGTCGTGATTGATCTGGTCGGTGTGCAGCGAACGGATGATGCAGATCTCGTCGGCAATCGAGCCGATGTGCGGCAGGATTTCGCTGATTTCCTGACCGGATTGGCCCCAACGCCGAAACTGAAACAGGGGTGCCTGACACGCCAGCTTTTGCCCCTGCAATTGAGCGATGGGTTGCCCCTGCGTGACCGATTCCGGCATCGGCTGTCCGTGTAAATCCACCAGTTTTGGCTTGTAATCGAACGTTTCGAGGTGCGACGGACCGCCCGCCATGCACAGAAAGATCACTCGGTTGGCCCGGGCCGGAAAATGCGGCAGGACAGACTCGACGGCCCTCCCCTCAGGAGCTTTCGCGATCACGGTTGAGTGGCAGAGAGCACCGAACGACATCGCACCGATCCCAAGCGACGCGCGTCCCAGAAACGTTCGGCGCTGGCACTCCATTGTCTTCTGTTCGGCGAGCTGCATCGATTCAGTTCCTTGTCGTGAATTCGTGGAGATTCAGCAGGGTCCGGGCCACGGCCAGCCACGCCGCCAAATCACCATCGACTTGAGAGATTTGTTCGTGCCCCGATGTCGCCACCGTATCCTCCGCATGCAAACGCGAGGCCGTTTGGCCATCGGCGCGGTGAGCTGCGAGCAGCGTCAACAACGTTTTGAGTTCATGAGCATCGGGCGAACGAGACAATGCCGTCCGCCAGCCCCAAGTCAATCGCGCCGAGTCGGTGTCACCTCCCTCTCGCAAAATCCGTGCACCGAAAACGCGAGCCGCTTCAACAAGACTGGGATCATTGAGCAGGGCGAGCGCCGATTTCGGAGTGTTTGAGGCAGTACGCACGGCGGTGCACTCTTCGCGGGTGGGTGCATCGAAAGCCAACAGCGCGGGATGCAAAAATGTTCGTTGCCAATGCGTGTACAGCCCGCGTCGATACTGATCAGCACCCATCGACGCCTGCCAGCTGCGCGTGGGAAAGTTCAGAAACTCCCAATACCCTTCGGGCTGATAGGGCCTGACGCTCGGTCCGCCGATTCGTTCGACCAACAGGCCACTCACCCTGAGCGCGTTATCGCGTAGAAACTCGGCCTCTAATCGCCAGCGCGATTGCCGTGCGAAAAGACGGTTCTGTGGATCTCTTTGCGCCAATTCCAGGCTGGGAATGGAACTGAGCCGATAAACGCGACTGGTGACGATCAGCCGCACCACGTGTTTCACGTCCCAACCGCTGTCGATGAATTCGACGGCCAACCAATCCAACAGTTCTCGATTGACCGGAGCTTCGCCCTGCGCGCCCAGATCATCGAGGGTTTTCGCCAGCCCTGTTCCAAAAAACAGCTTCCACAATCGATTGACGAAGACGCGTGAAGTGAGCGGATTGTCGCGATGCACAAGCCAATTCGCCAAATCCAATCGCGTCAATCGCCGTCCCGCGGCTGGCCACGGTGCAAAGACGGCAGGGACGGCCGGCTCAACGATTGCTCCCTCTCGACTCTGCCAATCTCCACGTGGCAAGACGCGGATCTCGCGAGGGGCCACGGAGACCGTCACCAATGTTCGAGGGATTCGACTTTCTAACATTTTTCGTTGATCATCAAGTTGTTTGATCTCTGCTTTGATTTCATCTGTTGCAGACAGGCCGGTCGACATCGCCGGCTGCAGACGATCTCGTACCTCCGCCAGTTCGCGCTGGAGACTTTCCAGTTCCAAGGCTTGAGTGGAAGTGGGCAGCGACAATTCGGGAGCATGGCTTCCACCACCGGAATAGACACCTTGCTCCTTGATGTCGGCAAAGAACGCACCCAGGCTGTAAAAGTCGCGAGTGGTCAGCGGATCATATTTGTGATCATGACATTCGGCGCAACCGAGGGTCGCGGCCAGCCATGTGCCTGACACGGTCCGGACTCGGTCGGAGAATGCCTTGGCCAGATATTCTTGTTCCTGAGCTCCTCCCTCCTCAGTGGCCTTGCTCAGACGATTGAACCCCGTCGCAACCCTTTGGGCGAAAGTCGGCTCTGGCAGTAAGTCGCCAGCCAATTGCTCTCGTGTAAATTGATCAAATGGCAGGTTTTCATTGAAAGCAAGAATGACATAATCACGATACGGCCACACCTGTTGTTCAACGTCGCTGTGATAGCCACACGAATCGGCATATCGGACGAGATCAAGCCAATACACGGCCATGCGTTCTCCGTACTGCGGCGCGGCCAACAGACGCTCAACTTGTACCGAATACGAGTCCGCATTGAACGCCCCGGCTTCAGCGACTTCCTTGTCGAGTGGAAGCCCGGTCAAATCGAAACTCAACCGGCGCATTAACGTCGTCGCATCGGCGAGTTCCACCGGAGTGACCCCGACCGCCTGCCATTGCTCGGCGACAAACAAATCGATCGGATTCTCACCCAAACTGAAATCGACATGCGGGATTGGCGGACGTCTGAGTGGTTCGTAGGACCATTGCCCGCTCCAAACCGCCCCCTGTTCGATCCAACGCTTTACCGTCTCGATTTGGACGGCGGTCAGGGGTTTACCTACACTCGGCGGCGGCATCTGTTCGGACTCGACTGTCGTCGAGATGCGTCGATAAAGTTCGCTTCGTGCCGTTTCGCCGGGCACGACAACAGTCGTGTGATTTTTGAGCGAACCGAAGAGATCCGCTTGAAGATCCAATCTCAATTCCGCCTGCCGATTCTTCTGATCCGGCCCATGACATTGATAACAATGCGACGAAAGAATCGGTCTGACATCGCGATCAAATTCGATGATGCGGTGATCCGCCCACACGGGGGAACCGACGGCCAACAGAATGACTAGCGAGCAAGTGATCCTGACCCCGTCGGACATTCCCGGCCCCTGATTCCATTCAAACAAACTCGTGTGAAGCGAAGACCAATTCATTCTAACCAAGGATTGGTGCCGACGCTCGCCAACATCTCGCCACACTTCGAACCACTTACGACACAACCGCCTATTTCTTGTGAAATGCGGCGAAGCAATCAGGTCATCAATTTGCCACGCTAATGCGGAAGTCGCCCCCCCCGAAAGCCCGATTTTCCTCGAATCGCGAAGACGACAATCTCCTGCTGACTGGCATTCGATCAAGCAAAGTTTGATTTGTCCGACGAGGCAGTGACAATTGGCCACTTCGATGCTATGACGGGCTTCGAAATGACCTTTTTCCCTGATTGTTTGAAGAATAACGAGTTTTTCCCTGTCGTTGATTTAAAGAGGCAGACATGAAAACGATGAAAGCCCTGGTCAAATCGGAACCTGCTCGTGGACTGACTTTGCGGGACGTTCCTCTGCCGACGATTGGTATCAACGATGTGCTGATTCGCGTTGACCGCACAGGCATCTGCGGGACTGACGTGCACATCTACAAATGGGACGCCTGGGCTCAAAAGACGATTCCAGTCCCTATGGTTGTGGGGCACGAGTTCGTTGGCGAGATTGTCGAAGTCGGTTCAAACGTCACTGATTTTCACCCCGGCGAGGTTGTTAGCGGCGAAGGGCATGTCGTCTGTGGTCGCTGTCGAAATTGTCTCGCGGGACGTCGCCACCTGTGTAAAGACACCAAGGGTGTCGGCGTCAATCGTCCAGGAGCGTTCGCGGAATATCTTTCATTGCCGATGACCAACGTCTGGCATCATCGCGACGACATCGATCGCGACGTGGCGTCGATTTACGATCCGTTTGGCAATGCGGTCCATACGGCACTGTCGTTCCCGGTGCTGGGTGAAGACGTATTGATTACCGGAGCGGGACCGATCGGCATCATGGCGGCAGCTGTGGTGAAACACGCGGGAGCGCGGTACGTCGTCATTACTGACGTGAACGAATATCGCCTGGAATTGGCGCGGACCTTGGGGGCAACAGTCGCATTGAACGTGTCGACGGGCAATTTAGCTGATGTGCAAAAGCAACTGGGCATGAAGGAAGGGTTCGACGTCGGATTGGAAATGTCGGGTAATCCACAGGCATTCCGCGACATGCTGGCCAATATGGCGCATGGAGGCAAGATTGCCATGCTTGGCATTCCCGCCGAACCGATCGCTATCGATTGGAACACCGTTGTTTTCAACATGCTGACCATCAAAGGGATCTACGGTCGTGAGATGTACGAGACCTGGTACAAAATGGCCGTCATGCTGGAAAGTGGATTGAATATCCGCCCCGTGATCACGCATCGTTTTCATTACGCTGATTTCGAAAAGGGGTTCGAGGCGATGATGTCGGGGCAGTCCGGCAAGGTCGTGCTGAACTGGAAGGAACAATAGTGTCGATCCAGTATGTCGTCGAACATCTGGCGACGGCGGTCGCCGCGATCTCTGGAGCGCTTGCCGGACGCGGCAAACAAGTCGATCTCTTTGGCGTGGTTGTTCTGGCTCAAGTCACGGCGCTCGGAGGAGGGACCTTACGCGATGTCATTCTCGACGCCCGGCCGGTCTTTTGGGTGACAGATCCCAGTTACATCGTGACAGCGACATCGGCAGCGATTGTTCTTTTCGTCGCAGTTCGCTACTGGAGAATGCCCTACAAGTTCCTGCTGTTTGCCGACGCCGGTGCCTTGGCACTTTTCACCGCTTTGGGCGTTCACAAAGCTTTAGAGAGAGGCGTCTCGCCGATCGTGGCCGTCGCAATGGGCGTGATGACCGGAGTGGTCGGCGGAATGGTCCGCGACGTTTTGACCGGCGAGATTCCATTTGTTCTACGGCATCAGATTTACTTGTACGCAACTGCCGCGATCTGTGGTGCGAGTGTTTTTGTCGTGCTGAGTCCTTACATCGATAGCTCAACGGTGTGGGGGTTGGCCATTGCCACAACGCTGCTGTTGCGAGTTGCCGCAATCTTGTGGGAAATTCGACTTCCCCTGTTTCAGACAAAATAAATTCGCGCGTCGGCAATCTCGCCTGACACTCGTCGCCCGAAACAGTGAAACCCAATTTAAGAATCGTCGCTATTTCGGCAAATTCACGGAAAACGAAACAGGACCAACGAGAACTCACTATGAGCAAAGGGCGACTGGAAGCATTCAGCGATGGCGTCATCGCGATCATCATCACCATCATGGTGCTCGAATTGAAAGTACCCCACGGATCAGAGCCGACAGCACTGCTGCCGCTTTTGCCCGTGTTTCTCAGCTATCTACTCAGCTTCGTTTACGTCGGCATTTACTGGAACAATCATCACCATCTGATGCAGGCCGCGCGGAACGTCAACGGGCGCATTCTTTGGGCCAATCTGCATCTGCTGTTCTGGCTGTCACTGATCCCCTTCGTCACCGCCTGGACGGGCAAAAATCAATTCCGGCCTTGGCCAGTCGCACTTTATGGCACCGTCTTGCTGCTGGCCGGATTTGCTTACATGATCCTGGCACGGGCACTTGTCGCTCACCACGGTCAAGACTCGCTGGTAGCGAAAGCGATCGGCCTGGATGTGAAAGGGATTCTGTCACTGGTGATCTATGGCGCCGCGATTCCGCTATCGTTCGTGAGTTCCTGGCTGGCTTTTGCGTTGTATATCTTCGTCGCCCTGATGTGGTTGATTCCTGACTCGCGAATTGAGAACGTACTCAAAGAGTGATCCGTCGGTTCACATTTTGAAATGGAACGTACGGCGAACATATCTCCACAACCAGCTAAATGCCGACCGTTTGACCGCCATGAATCGGGCGTTGCCACGAAGGTTGGTTCTGAGCAATTCCGGTGATTCCTCCAGCAGTACCGTCGCCTGATAGGCCGATTCTTGCAGCTGCTCTTTGCCTTCACTATCGGAGGTGGTCGCGAGCAGTCCACCATGCTTGACCGCCATCGTTTCGGGAGCATAGTCGGAATGTGCCGTGGCAATTTGCGAGATCTTACCGCGGAAAATTCGATCCGGCAGATGATCGAACTTTAAACCCACTTCCAAGCCGACTGACACATCGTGACGATCCGCTTGATCAAGAAACATCAGGGCCTGCATGGTATTTGTCGGCGCAATGCTGAGAAGTTTTGTCCGTTCGGTCAAAAAGGCGCCAGCGTTCTTGTTGTCCAATGGCGTTCCCGTCCATCCCACAAGATGCGTTTTCAGTTGGCGCATTTTGGGTGTGGCTTCTCGCGGCGGTTCCACGATGATTCCTGCGATCGGCGCCAGGACAACCAGACTCTTCATCTGCTCGTTCAGTTCTTTCACCTGCTCATTCACCGAATGCAGGCCCTCCTCGGCCAACGCTCGTTCGGCGCGATCGTCCATGATCGACGCATGATTCAATTCCTTCTCTTTCAATTCGACCTGCATCGCCAGTTGCCGCTTCCGATCATCCAGTCGCGGATCATGTAGCACAGCCAGTCGCTGCCCCGCCTCGACGTGATCACCGGGCTTCACATCGAGTTCGATCAGTTCGCCCGGTACTTTCGTGAAGACATGCCGCACATCACGCGGTTCGATGACGAAGGCCGCCCATTGAATGAACGGAATTTCGATCGTTCCCAAACAGGCGATCACGCCGCCTAAAAAGATCACCGTCAATCCCAGACGCCACTTTTGGATCGGATGTTCGCGGGGCGTGGCGAGGACTTGATAGGTATTTACGACCATTTGTATCACGATTCCTGACAAGGAAAAAACCGCCAGTGATTGGCCGATGCTTTGTAAACCATAGGGTTTCAAGACGGTGTAAAGAAACATCAGGATGCCGAACAAGATGAACCAACTGTAAAGCTTCGAGGCGAAGGCATACAAGATAAACCAGTGCCGGTTAGTTTGGGGCATAAAGGGATCGTGTCGAGGCTCGATTCCCAAGCACAAGTGAGACAGCCATTCTCGCGTCAGTTTGTCAGCTTTCTGACGCAGATTGGGGATCTCAAGAAAGTCGCTTAGCATGTAATAGCCGTCGAGCTTCATCAACGGATTGGCATTGAAAATGACCGTCGTCACCGTCGTGACAAAAAACAGATTCAAGCACAGATAGTGGAACAGGCCCGGCGACGTCATCCACCATAAGAAAATGGCGACCGCGGACAACACGATTTCAATCAGCATCCCGGCAGCACCGATTAGGATCCGCGACCATTTGTTTTTCAGCATCCACGAGTCCGAGACATCGCAATACAAACAGGGACTGCCAACCAGCAGCATGACACCCATCTCGTGACATTCACTGCCAAACATCTTGCACGACAGACCGTGGCCGAACTCGTGAATGATTTTTGAGCCGGCCAGGGTCATCCACAGAAAGATCAGGTTAGGCCAGCCAAAGAATTGATTGAACGCCGGCAATCCTGCCTGAAAGGCGCGAAACTGAATGGCCAACAACAGCCAGGAACACGAAACGAAAATGATTGCGATAGCGGCCGTGATCGGATGGTAGATCCACCGGGTCCAGGGCACCATCGCGCCTAAGAGCGAATCCGGATCCCAGCCGGGAAGGCGCAGTGACAGAATGTTGGTCAGCACGCCCATGATCTTCTGTCGCCGCTTCTTTCGCTTTTGTTCAATTCGGGCAGCGGCCTGACCCGGACGGATGCTGTATGCCAGCCCCTTTTGATGCAGGTCCGCAACCAGCATCTGAGTGTCGGTCAAGGTGGGGCTGACGGCTGGAAACTCGCGCACCAGATCATCACGGATCGATTCGAGATTCTTCCGACCATCCAGCATCCTCAGCACGCGATATTGATCGGCTCGTAGACGGTGATAAGTCAGTCCGACAGGATCTTTGATGACAAAATGGGAAACACCTTGAAACTCGATTCGCTTGACCACCAGATCGCTTCGCGCCTTCAGCGGAACGGGCCGCTGTGACGATCGCATCTGATCGGTTGGAATCGCCATCGACATGCGAGATCGTCCCCGTATTGAAAGCCGGTATCTTATCGGAAATTGATGCGGGAATCGGAACCCGATCGTCTTGTCGGCACACCGATCCACGATCGGTGTGCCGAAGGCAAATATCAATTGGCGTTGATACTCAACCTCTTCTTCTTTTGCGATGAATCGGAATTGCCTGCCGCGGGACGGTGGGCAGCGGTCTGTTCATCGACTTCGATGACCATTTCCGCTCGCAGACCGGCTCGAAGAATGTTGTCGCGGTTTTGAACTTCTGCAAACACGCGAGTCGTCCGATCGATTTTATCCGAGACGAGATCGACGAAGGTGATCTTGCCTTCGAACGTCTCTTGCTCTTCGGGAAGATCGAACTCCTCAACAAACAAATGCACCAGCACCTTGGCACCTTGCTTGGCGAAAGGCAAGTCTGCCAGCTTGACGCGTCCTTCAATGCGAACTCGATCAGTATTGACGATTTCGGCAATCGGGTCGCCCTGCCTGACCGCTTCGTCTTTCTTTTTGTAAATCTTGGTGATCACACCATCAAACCCAGCGAGTACTGAATAGGTTTTCAATTCGGCGGCGGTCACGTCGCGGTTCAGTTTGTTCAAGGCCAATTCGTGCTCGGCTTGTTGGATGGAAAGTGCCGCTTTGTCAGCGGCGAGGCGAGCCTTGTCGATATCGACCTGTGCGACGGCCCGCAGCGCGTTCCCGGATTTCTTGTTCGATTCGACCGCCATGTTGTATTCGTTTTCCGCAGCATCCCGAGCCACTTTGGCGAATCTCACCTCGGTATCATTCGAAGCTTTCTTTTCGGCCACCGCCAGATTGGCCTTTGCGACTTCATCTGCGATCAGCGCCACCTGACTTCCGGAAACGACCGATTGCCCTTCCTTGAATTCGACATGCTTCAGAATTCCTGACCGATCTGAAGCCAGCGTGACATGATCGATTAACGTGATTTGACAATCCAAGACGCGCACCGGCTGTGGACTTCCTGGCGAATTCGATTTGTCGTCAGCGCCAGAGGTTGCCGCGAACACGATCAGCAGACTGAGGCAGAAGAAACTCGTTCGTTTCATGTCGGAATCCTTATCGGCATCACGAAAACAAATAGAAAAATGGTTTTATGACCATTTTGGCAGTGTCGCAAGGTGGTTTTTACCCTGCTCTCGGGGGCGGCACAGGGAAAAATGTTGCCGCCCCCTACATTCTAACGAGAAATCATGGTTTCGATTGATCCGATTTCCGACAAGCAGACCACCTTTTCTCAGTGTTCGTGCGACCAATCCCCCGCAGCGGTTCGTTTCCGTCGATTCGATAAATCGATCGGCGACCGAACTGCGGCCGATTCCTGTCGCTGATATACTTTTGTCGCTCGTGTCGGCCGCAACTGCGTCGGTGCCGCCGGAATCAAACTGCTTCGAGCGGGGTAATGTGATGGTTCGATTGTTTGTAATCATTGGGATGTGCATGTTGACGACGACCAGTTGTATTTCCGCGGGGGACGAAGTCACCCCAAATGTCATACTGGGAATTCATGGCGGAATTGGCGAAGACAAGAAGGATATGACGCCTGACTTGGAAGCCAAAGTTCGTGCCGCCTTGAATGCCGCCTTGAATGCCGGAAAAGGCAAACTCGATGCGGGTGGCTCGAGTCTGGACGCCGTGGAAGCAGCGATTCGAGTGATGGAAGACGACCCCATCTTGAATGCGGGCAAAGGAGCGGTCTTCACACACGAAGGCCGAAATGAACTGGATGCCTCGATCATGGAAGGTAAATCCAAAAAGGCGGGGGCGGTGGCGAGCGTGACGACGGTCAAAAACCCGATCACCGCAGCTCGCGCTGTCATGGAAAAATCGAAACACGTGATGCTAATTGGAAATGGCGCCGAGATCTTCGCCGGTAAGCAAGGGCTCGACATTGTGGATCCCTCTTACTTCTGGACCGAGCATCAATGGAAGGCGATTTTGGAAGTCTGGAAACAAGAGGCGGAAGCGAAAGCGAAGAACGAGCACGGCGCGTTACCTGAGAATCAACTTCCGCCCATCCACAAGTTCAAGTTCGGAACGGTCGGTGCAGTGGCCATCGACGCTATGGGAAATCTTGCGGCTGGTACATCGACGGGCGGAATGACAAACAAGATGCACGGCCGATTGGGGGATTCCCCCATCATCGGTGCCGGGACCTATGCCGACAACGATGCGGCCGCAATCTCATGTACGGGCCACGGCGAGTTCTTCATTCGCTACGCGGTCTCGCACGAGATTGTGTCCCAGATCAAATACAAAAAAGTGTCCGCCAAAGACGCCGTCGAAGATGTGATCAATCGGCAACTGAAAGAGATCAACGGGGAGGGGGCCGCGATCGTGCTGGATAAGTCAGGCCGCTTCACGACGGCTCGAAACAGTGAGGGACTTTATCGAGGATGGATCACGGCTGACGGTACGATCCAAGTCCGGATTTACGACAAATAACACAATCATTTACCCCAATCCCAAATGTCGACGCCAAAGCCACTCAACGGTCATCAGGCACAAAAAGGTCCCCAGGATCCACCACTGATCCCACCAGGGCGATTTGCGAATGACCGACGACTGGGGCGGTACCGGTAGCTTTTCAAACATTTCCCGGATCGACTTGGCATCGGACAAGACGGATCCACCCGATGCCGCAGCCAGTTTCAACAAATGTTCGTGTTGGGGAAACGGGTTCTGTTGTTCATAGGGATCATGAACGATCCGTAAATCGATGGCTGTGCTGTCGACCTGTGTCGTGTCCTCGTAGGCCGTCAACTCAAGCCTGATCGACTGCGTCGCGCCGGCAGCCGATGAGGCTGGCCCCAGGACAAGCTGCAATCCATAGTCGGATTGACCTTTCACCCGGGGGATTTCAAGTTCCTCGCCCCAGGCGATATACGGCCCGGTTTCGCCGCTGATGCGTTGCAGACCGTCGGGCCAGCGGAAAGGCGACCAGTTCGGATCGGCATCGCCCGCGTTTCCTTGCGGTTCGATCATGGCGACCAAACGGTAGGCCGCTGTCTGATTGGCCGATTCGTCAAACGCAACAGCCTTCAGTGTCACTTTTTCGGCAGGACGATAAAACGGTTCGTCCGCTTTGGCGATCAATCGACGACGACCGATCGATGAGTCTTCAGTCAGCCAATAAACCATATTTCGCCAGAACTTCGCATAGTAACGGTTGTTCCCTTCGCCCCAACGAGTCGTAAATTCACTGGCCCAGGGTGGAGTGGAGGGCACCGACAGGGCTGCCGTTCGGCCTTTGCCAAACGAACCAATCGTCAATCCAGCACCAGTAGTACCCTGGTCATCGGAACTCGCCAGAACGACCGAATTCGTGTCCGTCTTCACTCGTTGACCGGTATGAATTCCCGCAAATTCGGGCAACGTGCGCAGCAGTTCGCGATTTACGACGTCGTTTTCGAGAATGCGCCAAATCGGATGAGGTACCGTGGCCACGACGGGATTCAGTTTGATCCCCGCGGACGGGTGCCATTCCGTGTCGACTGACCCCATTTCAATCGGAAGGATTCGTTCCACAACCGTGTCTCGCCAACCTCCCGCCGCAAAACTGTTCGGTCCGCCCGTCATGCAAAAGCCACCGCCGCGTTTCTCGATCCATTGTTCGATCCACCCCAACTGTTCTTCCGTGAACGTGGATCGCGCCGTATTGCTGAAGATGATCGCGTCAAAGGCCGCCAACTCGGCAGCCGTCGTCGGAAACCCGCGATTGAAAGCTGAGACGGGACCTTCGGTCACTCGTTGCATGCGTCGACTGCCTGGCGGGGCCGAGAGAACGACACAGTCGATTTCCGAATCGGCGGACAGAGCGTCTTGCAGATCGGAATGTGGCCCCGGCAACGATTCTGAGCCCACTTTTACCGTGGTATTCAGGCGGACCAGACTCGGCGCCCCTCCCTCAATATACAAGACGCGGATCTTCGTTCGATCAATCGTCACGTCGAAATCGTAGCGATTATTTTCCAACGAGAGCTCGCCCGCAATCGGCGTGATGGCCACTTCAATTTTCTGACTCAGTTCACTCGATTGGTAGTTGGTCGTGACAGTTTGAACGCCACTGCGAATCGTGAGGGGAATACTGTTCAGGCGATGTCGAACTCCTTCGCGGTCGATCGACGAAACGACTAGTTCAGACCGTTTGTCGTCGAAACCGTAACTCCGAAGAAACACTCGAACTTCTACTTGCGAATTTTTTCTGACCTCTTGCGGCGACACGACCCCAACAATGGCCAGATCGCCCCCCTTGTCAGCCTCGCCCACGGGAACAACATGCACGGGCACTTTCATGGCGGCAAAATGGCTCGCTAGCTTTTCAATGTCAGACGCATCGCGGGCGCGCCCATCCGAGAATACCACGACAGCCGCAGGAGGAGTTCGCCCAAAACGGCTGGTCAATTGCCGAAGCGCAGCCGCCAATTGCGTGTCCGAGTCGGTCGGCTTGAAATCGTCGGTGGGATACTTCCAGAGAGCAGGGTCGACAGCCTGTAATCGTTGTCCGAAGCGGAACAGGCTGACACGAGCCAATTGGTCGCCGCCGTTCTGTTGACTGTCGCGAATGATCTCCAGTGACTTCTTCCACCTCGATCCTTTGTCGCCGACGGCCATACTTTGCGACGCGTCCAGCAAATAAAACACATCCGCGCTTTGTTTCGCGGCAATGATCTCGCGCCATTTGATTGGATTGATCAACAGGGCCACGAACAGCGACAATGTGAGCCCTCGAATGCCCATCAGGCTGAGACGCTGGGAAACCGCATTTGGCGCCCCAAAAAGTTGGCGTGCAATGGTCCACACGACCACCAATGTAGCCAGCGCGATCGCGGCCGACGCGACATCCGCTTGTGGTTCACACTTGACCCAGACATCGTTCATGCGTGGCTCATTTCCTTCGTCGTTCCTTGACTTGGGAATTCTTCTTCCGAACGTCTTGGGTACCCATGGTCAACGCACGTTGGTACTTCATGACCATCCCTTCGTACTGAGCAGGAGGTGTTTCCGTCCCGCTGGCGCTGAATTCTGCCACCAAGAGTTCTTGGATGTAGTTGCGAAGTTCCACAGAAATGCCAAGCAGGGCCTTTTTGTATCGGCGACTGTCATAGTGACCACTTTCGTTATTGCGAAAGCGGCCTCTCCCATCATCCCATCCCGCCTGCTGCATGTCCTCGCGGAGTACTTCGTCCGAGAACTCTCCATTCGACATTTCCTGCAACTCCCCAAGAAATCGACCAGCCGTTTGATGCCATTGCTCGGCCTGTCGCGTGGTTTCAACTTCATCCAATTCGGCTTGAAGTCGGCCGGCCATTTCATCGAGTTCGATCAGTTTGGCCACTTGCGGATCGACGATCTCCTGCCGAAGCGAGTCCAGTTTGCGGACAATGTCCGTCAACTTTCCCGCGATATCCGCGGCGACTTTCGCTTCCTCCTCGGGTTCGCCGCCTCCACTCCCAGATTGTTGTTTCATCTGTTCGACGACCTGCACAATTCCGCCTTGATTCAGCAAATCGCTCAGCTTGGTAATCGATCTCTGATCAGCAGCCGACGACGACTTGGTCGCGTTTTCTATCAGATCAACCAGCGACTCTCCGCCAGCAGCTAGTCGCTCTTTTTCCGTCGTTTTCGATGATCGTTTCCCGCCACCGTTATCAAGCGATTGATCCTGCATGTCCGTTTGGCCCGCTTTAATCGACTTCGCCCTTTCCGCGGCGTCTTTGGCAAGCCCTTCTTCCTGCCGACTGAGTTTGTCCGCCAGATCGCGAGCCGCTGCCAATTGACCCGAAATCTCGGGAGCCACCAATCCGCGCAACAATTGCAAAGTCTGCTCGAATCGCTCCGCTGCAGCTGTGGCAAACGTGCCTCCGTCGGTGGAATTACCTCGAGTCAATGCATCCGCAGCGGCGAACGCAGACGAGACTGCGGATGCCATTCTCCCTTTGACAAGCTCAGTCGCCTGTTTTAATTCCACCAGATCTTTTTGGACTTCACCGCCATCGACGGCAATCTGCTGCTGATTTTTCGAGATTTCTTCGCGAGTCATTCTTCGCGGAGCGGAGCCAGGGGACATTGATGCCGTGTTGTCGGGTGCAGGTCCTTTTGTGGCATCAGGGTCGGTTCCAACACTTTGATCGGATTGACGATCTCGTTCCACGTCGGTCGGTATGTCATCTGTTCGGCGTCCTGCTTTCTCACGGGCAACGGCACTCGGATCTGGTTGAGCACCTTCAACTCCGGCATCCTCTGGTCCTTCAAGCTGCTCGGAGATGATCGCCTGCCGAGACGCCAGACTTTCGAGCCGCTCGAGCAAGTCGACGGCACGTTGCTGATCGTTTTGCGGCTGCTTGGATTTCATCCGCAGTTTCATCCGGAACTGACGAAAATAGCTATTAATCACTTTTTGAAGACCGGGCGGACTTTCGGAACCTCCAAGAAGGACATTCAACCTGTCGCGGGATTCCACCAGAAATCGCACGGCATCCTTATGTTGTAAGATCGTGATTTCGAATTTGCCGACGGACATCGAATCGATACTGTCGAGCATCGCGCGTTCGGCTTGAAAAAGCAGATCCGCATTTTCAAGCAGCTCGGGAAGATTAAACTGCGTCGCTTGTTCCTGCAGAAATCGACCGAGACCATTCGTCAGCTCGGCAATTTCCGTTTCAAAAGCCATCAATCGATCGAGTGCAACCAAATCGGTTTTCGGCTGTCGCTTCATCGCCAAGGCGCGGTTCATCGCCGCTCGTTGACGACCAATCAATTCTTCGAACGTCGCACGACGCGGGCGTTCTTCTGACGGCTCATTGTCCCCACCGTTATCGGGCGGCACATGAAAGTTGGTCTTGAACGGTCTAATATCGATGAATTGCAAATCAGATTCCGTTCGCTGCGGCTGCCCCGGACGGTTGTCCTCGGCAAAAGCGTAATAGGTAATCGCGTCTTTTTGAATTAACTTGAAGTGCTCCAATGGCAAGATTCGCTCGACGAGCGCGGTCATTTTTGCGGTGCGTTGGCCATCGCCACCAGGTCCGCCATCTTCGCGATCATCAGTCTCCGCAATCAGCGTGTGCTCTTCATCGTTATTGATTTGGAATACGATTCCGGCCCGCGACAGTCCGAAATCGTCGCGAGCTCGGATACGCAACAGCACCTCCGCGAGCGCATGAACGTCAAGCATTTCCCCGGGCTCTTCAAAAACCACTGTCGGAGGCTGATCCTTGCGCACACGGACACGATACGAGTGCTCGCCAACGGCCACTCCTGAGGCGGACGTCGCTTGAACCTGCCAATTCACGTCGCGGTCATATGTCTTCTCGAACGAAACGTGACGACCGTCGATTCGAGCTTCGACCATTTCCAACTCCGCCTTTTCATTCGGTGAAGAGACGACCGATGTCAGGACAACTCGAGCGTTCACGGGAACTTCGTTCAATTCGACGACGATCGTCGCACGGGAGCCTTCCACAAAATTGAGATTGCCACCGTCACTGGCTGTCGCGGGCATCCCCGTATAAGCGGGAGGCGTGATTTGAGCCGAGATCGAGGTAATCTCCAGCGGATACCGGACATCAACGCGATGTACCTCGCTTTGATCTGGACCGGCAATCCACTGAAATTCGAACGGTTCCGTCACGATCGGTAACGTCGTTTCATAAAACCTCGCTCCTGTCCACGTCCGTTGGCCGTCGCTCAGCGAAAATGTTCTCTCCTCCCAGGCATTGTCGGGGTGATTGATGGCACGCGTTCTTAACACGACTTTATCCCGAACCCGGCCCCAGGTCGCCGCCAAGAGATTCAACTCTGTCCCTTGATCGACGATCGTGTTTTCCGTCGCCAGCACTACCTGCGTAAACGGCTCGTTACTCAGTAACGCACGACGAAACGCGACTTGCCAGTCACTGTGCCACAGGCAAGCGGTGCTGACGGCGACGATGAACGTCGCAACAACGCTGAAGAGAACGATCCACCGCCGGGTAGGAATCAAGCTTTCCAACGGCAGCGGTAAGGTCGAAAGGCATGCCGATGCTTCAAGAGCGCGCACCAGGCCGGGTGCCAGACCGCGGGACAAAAGTTGTTCGTCCGAAAGTCCCTGGTACTCAACAGATGTCCGTACCGTTTGTCCCAATTCAGGAAATCTGTGCTCAAGAACAGAAGCCAGTCGAGGACGTGTTCCGGCCCGGAAACTGGCGATCAGCATTCGCCCCATCAGCAGCAATCTCAGCAGAAAAATCAGGGCCAACCAGGCCGCCCGACCGTTCCAAGGCAGTTCATACCAATAGTCCAACGCCGCGACCCATCCAAACCCCAATAGCAGACAAATCACAAATGACATCAAAGTCTGCAGACAAAGATGGCGACGCATCCGACAGCGCAGGGCCTCAAACCGGTCATAAAACGTGGGAAAATTGAGTCTGTTTTCCATATTCGCCTCGTTCAGCTCGTCGTGCGATTCGCCAAGAAGCCCTCTGCCAAAAAGAGCCCCAATAAGCCGGCCAACACCCATGCCCATAGCTCGTCGTTCCGAACGTCCAGGCCTGCGGTCAACAGTGGTAAGCTTCTCAATTCTGTCGACGTCGGGCCGGCCGGATCAAATCCAAACCGGTTAGCAAATTCCTCCACGGTACAACGGTCCGTTTCAGATTCGCGAGGACTCACATTGATAGTGTTCCAGTGTGGCCCTTCAGCGAACACACCCGGAACCAAATCGACAGCGGACCGATTATCGATCACGTTTTCACGTACTGGGCCGCCTTCCAACAAGCCCCCCAGATCGCTCAGTAGCTGATAGTTTAGCGGCAGGAACAGTCGGCTTCGCGGCCAGTCGCTCCAGGTTCCATCACAGCCCGCCGCAAACCAGATCACTCGACCACGATCGAGCATTCGTTCGATCACAGCCGGAGCACCGCCCGTGAAGCGAGCAAGCACGGTGGCATCCGACGACGGTTCCAGCGGAGAAATTCCTCGAAACGCAGTCCGTGCGAGTTCGCCCCTTTGGACGTCACCGAAGGGTTCAAAAATCGGATGATCAGCACTCCAAGTTTCCAGCCGCCACGGAACATCGTTCGATGTCGAAAATCCCGTCACGGTTCCCACCCCCAATCCGGCTTCGATCAGCGGGTCCAGGCCTTCGGCCGTCGTGGGCTCGCCAGCAAAAACCAATAACCCCCCGCCAGCACGAACCCAGGTCGATAAGCGAGTGGCGTCTGCCTGAGTCAGCGATGGCACGTTGGCCAATACGACCAGCGAAGTCATGCTCAAATCAGGCAATGTCACCCCTTGCTTGAGCGCCAATACGGTCGGCTCGAACAATCGTTCGGGAGCGACGTCACCGGGAGGAGCCAGCCGTAAACTGGTTTCGAGATAGTACGCGGCGGTTCGCTGAGGCAGATCGTTTGGTTGTCCCTCAACAATTAAGGTGGCCAATGGGGCGGCCACCAACACGGCAAACCACCGCTTGTTGTCGAAGGCCAAATCGTCCTCGTGTTGCAACTCGGCATAGCCGCGCCACAAGCCTTCGTCCAATTCGGGCGTCTCGAACTCGACTAGACCGGTCGAGCCCGCTTCCACACTGACCTGTTGCCGTAATGTCACCTGTTGATCGCCGCGCGTGGCATGCAACACAACTTCGGCCTTCTCCAATGGAAACGGCCCGGCGTTGAAGACTGTCACGGTCACAGCGGTTTTCGTTCGCGGGCGAATCACGGTGGCAGGAAGCTTGATCGCGCTAATTGCGGCATTGATCGTTTGCGGTTGCCCCAGATCGACGACCTGAACCTCCACTCCAGGCGGCAGTGGCTCGACTTCTGACCAGGCCAATCCCACGCGTTGCAAGTCGGTCAGCAGAATCACTCGTCGCTTCTTTTGCTGCGACCTCAAACAGACGTCGGCCGCCCAAACCATGGCGGCACTGTAGTTCGTCGTTCCCGTCAGATTCGCGGGTGCCTTAAGCTGTTTGAGTAATGAAGTCGTATCGTTCTTCGATTTCTCGTCGACCTCAATCGGACGAACTTGATGATCGAAATAGGCCACGTGCAAATCCGCCGCATTTCCATTTTCATTAACTATCCGTTGTGCCTCGGTCGCCGCGACAATCCGCCGCGCTTCGGCTACTGCTTGATCGATCAATCGTCCAGAGGATCCGCGACGCTCCATCGATGCCGACTGGTCGATGAGAATCACCAGGAATTGTCGCGCAGCCGATTCTTCGTGACCCTGCAGATAGGGACGCGCAAATAGTCCGACCAGCAGGGCGACACAGGTCAAACGCAGCGCCAGCAACAACCACCGTTTCAAATTCCGAGAGCGAGCATTGGCCTGCAACACCGTTTTCAGAAATCGCAGCGTCCCCAGATGGACTTGCCGGCTACGCCGTTTGAGCACCAAATGCATCAACACGGGGATCGCCAACCCGGCCAGCGCCCAGAAGAACATCGGTTGTATAAAAGCAATCTGCATCACGTTCATAGAGTTCTGATTGAAGCATCTCTTTCAACGACCGGACCAAGGTCGGCCGCCGTGAATTCTCTTACTGACCGGGGAATGGTCGTTCTTGCAGGCTGTAATATGGGTCACTGACGACAAATGTCTCGACCGCGTCGACGGTCCAAACCTCCGCTTGTTGATAGAGCAGGTGCAGCTCGGCAGTGGACAAACGAGCGGCACCGTAACGCCATCCTGCCGTGCCGTCATTGCCTTTGATCGATTCGATGACCAGTAGTACTTCTGGATCCGTGCTATGAGCAAAGGCGAACAGCGCGCCGTCTACGATTCCCTGTTTCTCATCCGCGTAGCGCAGTAACGGTTGGGACAGCAACCGTAATTCGATCCGCGACCCTTGATAATTTTCCATAGCGGTAAAATCGCGGGCAATCGCCTTCATCTGCGTCATCCGCACGGTCGGCGAACCGGCAGGAGTCGTCTTATGACTCAGGCGGTCCACGGTCAGACCGCTTTTCTTGGTGTTCCACTTCCATCGGCGCTGTTTTTCGACCATCACCTGCTGGGTCGACAACGACGTCAATTCGTAAGACCACGAATTTTCGGCATCGTTGAAGAACAAGGACAAGATCGCCTGCGGACGTCCTTCCAGACCAATCAGCCAGACTGTACCAGTATTGATTTCGCGAATCGGATCGCTAAACGACAACACGGGCTTCTCGCCAATTGTGAGCGGTTGAACGGCCCCGTTTACCGTCACCGTGGCGTGCAGCTTTTCGATCTTCTTCCGAGCATCATCCCATTTCTCGGCCTTTTCCGCCGGCGGCGGCAGGCTGGCGGATTCTTGTGCCGGCGCAGCGGGAATGGCTTCCATCAGCCCAACGAGAGCCAGCAGAAACGACAGACAGGTTCCTAGTCGTATTTGTTTCATCGGTATTGTTTCGTCTCATCCGAACGATTTCGACCGTCGCACCAGGTAGTCGAGTAAAGCCCGATCCAACGGTTCGTCGGTCGTCAATTCGACGCGGTCAATCGCCAATTGAAGGCAACCCTGTTCGATTTCATTTCGCCAGACATTGACGGCCCGCAGGTAATCTTCGCGGACCGCTTCCGCCTGTGTCGTCAAGGTCTCGTTCGTCTCCAGATCGTGAAAACAAATATTGCCATCGATCGGTAAGTCGCGTTCGTAGCGATCCCAGATGTGAAAGAGAAGCACTTCGTGATTGCGATAGCGAAACTGTTCTAATCGTTTCATCAGCTGTGCGGGGTCGCCAAAAAAATCACTGATAATCACCACCAGACCACAGCGAGTCGCCAGTTCGGCTGCCTGAGACAAGCCTGCGTAGCTTTCGGAAACGGGGCACGGTTCAGTGACCTCAATCAATTTCAGGATTTCATCCAATTGCCTCGCTTTGGCTCGCGGAGCCAAATGTCCGATTACGCGATCCGCGAACGTGGTCAGGCCCACCGCGTCGTGCTGCTTCAAAGCCAGCACCGCCAAGGCGGCAGCCAGCGCGGACGCATACATTCGTTTTCCAACGCCCGTGTTCGCACAATCCATCGAACTGCTGACATCGAGCATCAGATACAAATTGAGATTCGTTTCCGACGAATACTCTTTGACATAAAGCCGGCCCTGGCGTGCATAAATCTTCCAGTTGACGTGCCGCGGATCATCGCCCGCGACATATTCGCGGTGAGAGGAAAATTCGACGCTGAATCCGACATAGGGACTGCGATGCAAACCGGTCAGAAATCCTTCGACAATCGACCGCGCGCGAAGCTCGATATGCTCAAGCCGCGAAAAAAAAGCCGGATCGACAAGTTCTTGAGCAACGGTCATGGAATCCCACGAAAAGAAAGATTGGACAAATTGGCGTTCGATCGAATTATTCGTTCTTCACGGCGTTGAGTAGTCGCTCGACGATCATATCGGTATCAAGATTCTCTGCCCGGGCATGAAAATTCAGCACCAGCCGATGCCGAAGAACGGGAAGTGCCAGTTCGCGAATATCGGCAAAATCAACGTGATACCGACCGGACAGGATGGCGCGTGCTTTGGCACCCAATACCAGAAACTGCGACGCCCGGGGACTGGCTCCATACGTGATGAATTTATGAATGCCATCGATGTGGGAGCCCTCGCCCGGCCGAGTGGTCGCCACCAGGCGCGCGGCAAACCGGATGACGCTGTCGTCGATTGGTACGCCGCGAACCAGATCTTGCAGACGAACAACCTCGTCAGCGGTCAGAATCGCCTGGGGAGATCCTTCCTTTTGGCTGGTATTCCCTTTGATGATGCGAACTTCTTCTTCGAGCTTGGGATATTTGACTTTTAAACTGAACATGAACCGGTCGACCTGGGCCTCGGGCAACGGATACGTCCCCTCCATTTCGATCGGATTCTGCGTGGCCACCACAAAAAACGGCGGCTTGAGCAGGTAAGTTTCTCGACCGGCCGAAACCTCACCTTCTTGCATGGCCTGCAATAGGGCCGATTGTGTTTTGGGCGGCGTTCGATTGATTTCGTCGGCCAGCAAAAAATTGGTGAACACCGGCCCGCGAACAAACTGCAGCTGATGTCGGCCCGTGCCTTCGTCTTGCTGGATGACATCGGTCCCCGTGATGTCCGATGGCATCAAATCGGGCGTGAATTGAATCCGACGGAATTCCATATCCAGCGTTTTGGCCAGCGTGCTTGCCATCTTGGTCTTACCCAGCCCCGGAACGCCATGTAGCAACACATGGCCGCGGGACAATAGCCCGATAATCATCGATTCGATGATCTCGTCTTGTCCCACCACGACTTTGGCCATTTCCTCACGCACGCGCTGGCGCGCTTCCCGCAGTTTGAGCACCGCGGCCGCGTCTTCGTTGGACTCCAATGCCGCCGGAAGCCGTCCCGGAGGGTCACCTACTCCGGACAAGGACTTCTTCACCAGATCGACTGAGGTCATCTCAAAACGCTCCTCGGAAATCTCATGACAAAACCCGGGCCGGTCGGTCACCCGGAGTCTTGTTTGAATGTCAGGTTTTCTGCCGTTTCAGTTTGTCGTGAAGCGGCCGTTGTTGGAAGTCGTGGCCGGTCGTCATCGATGATTCATTTGATCTTCAGGGCCTCTTTGGCGTCGATATACCCGTCACCATTTTGGTCGACGCGATCAAAAACCGTTCGTGGCCCCAGAAATTCATCCCAGGACAGATCGCCGTCGTTATTGCGATCCATCCGTTGAAACCAGATCGGTCCACCGGGGGCCAGTTGCTGAAATGCGGGATTCATGGTCGGTTGATCCGACGTGGCAAATAGCTGAAAGCTGCCGCGGACAAATTCGAGGTGAAAGTTACGGATCGGATCGGTTCGCTTGACCGCCTGTCCGGGTGCTTTCTGCAAACTCTTCAATGATTGCTCGACCAGTTTCAGTTCCCGCCGCGAAATTCGTCCGTCAGCGTTGCGGTCCAGTTGCTGGAAGAAGCCGTGTCCCGTGTCATACAGGTTGACTCGACAGC
This sequence comes from uncultured Schlesneria sp., assembly GCA_903871875.1. Lineage (GTDB taxonomy): Bacteria > Planctomycetota > Planctomycetia > Planctomycetales > Planctomycetaceae > Schlesneria. Next base: position 35,070 of record CAIQIR010000068.1, on the reverse strand, counting down.
TTGTCGCCGCCGGTTCACCCCGGACCATCACATAGCGTTCGAGTTCTTCACCGAACAATTTGCCATCACCGTCAATGTCGATGCTTTCAAACAAACCTCTCTGGAAGCGTAGTCGTTCCTTCGCTTCGATGGTGTCGACATAACCATTCCCATCAATATCCAGTTGATTGAACTGCTCCATCGCCGCATCAAGGGCTTTGCGCACCGAATCAATTTGGCGGCATGAAACGCTGACCACCGCGGACGAAAACGCAATCCGGGCAAAATCCCGCCGTGTCGCGTCATCAATGCGTTTTCCCTGCGACGTCAGCACGCGGACCATCGGTTCTCTTTCATCAATCGGAGCCAGTTCGATGGCCAGTTCGAGGTCGGGTGTAGCGTCCGCAATGTGAGTCAGCTCAGCTTCATCCAAATTCTGATCGCGGTTGGCGTCCAGAGACTTAAACCGCTCGACAGCCCAACCGATTTCCCCTTGATTCAATAGACCATCGCGATTGCGGTCATATTTCTTATGGAGCTTGCGAATCAATAACGGTTCGCGCACATCGCGCAACATTTCGGCAATACTGGGTGAAATGATTTCGCTGAGTTTATTGTCCCGTTGAGCGGCGGGCGTGTTCGGATTGGGGGCGGGGGGTGGTGGATTGACTTCTTCAAAACTGATGCACTGGTCTTCGTCTGTGTCCAACTTCGCGATGAAATCGGCAGCCGCCGCCATTTCCGCCGGATCGAGCGACCCCGAACCATCCTGATCGAGCCGTTTGAAGACTTCGAGATCACCTTTATCGCCATTAATGTCTTGGCGATACGCAACGGTCTCACCACCCAGACGATCGACCGTTTGACTGATTTCTCGTCGTTCGATCTCCTTGGCCTCGTCGAGCGAATTCAAAAACGTATTCGACGAGGTGGCTCGCGACGAAGAAAAGAGTGGAGATTTGCGAGATTCCAAGCGACTGATTTTCCCGTTTCCATCGACATCGAGCGTCTTGAAAATACGGTCGACGTAGGCGTCACGAGCATCCTGCAAGCGGGTTCCGTTCAGGGTGACATGCATCCGCAAATGGAGCGGCCCTTCATCCAGCAGCAACAACGCGTCACGTGTATCGGCAACGCGAGAAACCGATGTCGAACTGTTGCTTGCCACGGCTTGCGAAATCGTTTCAGGCGTGTCGGCCCAGACGCTCGTCACCGCAGTGAGCGCGAAGAGAAAAAGTGTGATCGTGAGGGGACGAATCATGTTATGCACTTCGTGGCGGACAACGCGTCTGGCTCGTCTTCGATCGTCTGTGTGGCGGGTTCCCTGCGGTGGATTTTCCAGCACGGCTAAGGCCGGGCCGATGATGGAAAGAAAGTCGTTCTTTCCGATTAGTTATTTACAAAGTGGTTTTCGATCGAGTCGTCAATAACTCGTGAACAGGAACCGTCCCCCGTTCGACGATCGGTATCGGACGCCCTTCATCCGTAAAGTTTTCTTTCTGTGGATCGATCCCCAGGGCCGAACAGATGGTCGCGATCAATTGGGGCCCTTTCACCGGTTTGTCGACCACTCTCATTCCGTCGGGCCCCGTGTCTCCGTAAGCTTGACCACCCTGAATTCCGGCACCTCCCAGCACCGTGCTCCAGGCCAGCGGGAAATGATCGCGGCCACCCATTTCGTTGATGACCGGCGTTCTGCCAAACTCACCCATCCAGACAACCAGTGTGTTTTCCAGCATCCCTCGTTCACGCAGATCACGCATCAATGTCGACCAAGCCGGATCCAGCACCTGAGATAAGAGTTTCACTTGATCGAAGTTGTCCTGGTGGGTATCCCAACTGGCTGCCGTCCGGGCATTGGTGCCACTCAACGCAACTTCGACAAAGGGGACACCCCGTTCCACCAGTCGCCGTGCGAGCAGACACCCTTGTCCAAACCGATTGCGACCATAGGCCTCTCGCAGCGACGATGGTTCTTCGTCGAGTTTGAACGCATTTTTAGCTTGCGAACGCACCAGACGTTCGGCCTTTTCGTAATTGGAACGATGTGTGGCCACCGAATCGGTCTCGAATCTTTCTGCGAAATCGCGCTGCACCACCTGGAGCATGCGAAATCGCGTTTCTGTTTGACTGCGAGCTATTCGACGAGGTGGGGCCAGAAATTCGATCGCCATATTCGCGCGAGCCTGGGGACTATTGCTGTTTCCAGAGACCGACAGCGGAGCGTATTGCGGCCCAAGAAATCCTTCGTCGGCCGTCGAACGGAAAATGGAATTGGTCGAGGAAATGCTGACGTAGTTCGGCAGTTCGTTATCCGGTTGCCCCAATTCTTTGGCGACCAGTGATCCCAAGACCGGATACTTGACCGCTTCTTGTTCTTTATAACCCGTTAACATGATATTAGCGGCTCGACCATGATCGCCTTCGGTTGTCGTCAGGCTGCGGATAATGGTCAGATCCTTCATTTCTTTGGCCAGTCCCGGAAGATGCTCGCTGATCCGCACGCCCGGTGCGGCGGTTTCAATCTCTTTAAAGGGACCGCCATTCTTATGGCCGGATTTCAAATCGAACGTGTCGGTCTGACTGGGGCCTCCTGGCATCCAGAGAAGAATACAAGCCTTTGGTGGCGGAGCCCCTTCTGCGGCTCGAGCCAATTTGCCGAGCCATCCTGAGCACGAAGCCCCCGTGGCACCCGCCAGGCACATGCGGAAAAAGTCGCGGCGATGGAAGTCGTCAAAAAAAGAGGTGACGGTCATAATCGGTTTCCAAGCGTCGCAACGGGACGACCCGTCAGGCGGATCAATAAAAAAGACGGCGTGAGGTCAAAAAAGTTCCTGATTCTGAATTTCTTCGGCCGACGATTTGCCGAAAAAACGGCTGGAATCACGGGCTGAGAACAAATTCGGGGGAATTCAACAAGGCCCAAAAAATGTCGGCATAGGCCTGTTTTTGTTGTTGTAGTTCAGGTTGTTCTCGGACGAATTCCAGCATGGACTGCAGTTCTTGTGATCTGGGTTTTCGCGTCAAAGTCGCCAGGTAAAGAGTTTCAATTTTCTCCTGGGGATCAAAGAACGGTGCTTCGACCACCGCGCGTAGCGTGCGACTGGTTTCGAGATCGGTGGCATTGGAAATCATTGATCCATGCATGAGCAGCAATACTTGCGGGATGCCACTGCGAAATTCGTCGGGGTGATTCGTCGTCGATTCATTCAATTTGGCCACCATCTGCACGCGCGTTCCATTCATGCGGGGACTGTCATCGGCTTTGCCGATTGGCAAATTCAGCGCTTGTTCGAGTGCATCGAAAACCTGCTCGGGAAGCAGTGTTTTGAGCGGTCGCTGAGTGATCACTTCCGCGGGACTTGATCCCGCCTTACTCGCCGCTTCACGCTGATAGGTCCGACTTTTGCAAAGACTGGCCATCAACCAGCGAAGGTCATAGTCCACCGTGGCAAAACTTCTTCCCAGATCGTCGAGAAAGAATGAACGTTCCTCCGCAGGAACGCGATCCAGATCGTCAATTTCACTCACGGCTCCGCGTCCGTATAGATGCTGCCAGATGCGATTGACGGCCGTCGCGGCGAAATTCAGATTGTCACGAGACGTCATCCAATTCACGAGAACCTCGGTGCCACGTTGATCGGGTCGAATGGTTGCTTTTTCGCCGCCCAGGAAGACGGCAGCGTATTCTCGACCTTTATCCGAGCGGATACGTCCCATGCCTGTCGCTTCCGGATTGGCGAAGAAGGCCGCCATCCCCCAGAAGTCCTGTTGCTTCCATTTCGCAAACGGATGATCGTGGCACTTGGCACAATTCAGGCTCACCCCCAGAAAGAACCGCGTCGACGCTCCTGCCATCGAATCGGGTGTTTGCCCCACCACCATCGCGTAGGCCCCCGCAGACGCCGATGGATTTTCCCCATCCTGCCCGGGATTCAACCGCATCATCGATCCATCGGGTGACGTAACCAGGACTTGCCGTGCCAGTTCGTTGTAGTGCGTATTCGCCGCAAATTGACTGACGAGCCACGGCTCGAGCAATTGTGTCGCAACCGTCGTTTCAGGTCCGTTGCCTGGCACCATCATCCGCCGCCAGACCCGGGCCAAATGCCGAGAAGAACGCGGGTCGGCGAGCAACTGATCGATCACCTGCTCGCGCTTGTTGACCGTACGATTCGCCAAAAAATCCCGGGCTTGCGAGACCGAAGGGATCGTGCCGCACAAGTCGAGATAAACTCGACGGAGAAATGCGGCGTCATCCACAATCGCGGGCGGATCAACCTGGTTTGATTTCCACCGTGCTTCGAATCGACTGTCGAGCCAACTCGAAAGCCGTTGTTGCGGGTCCGCTGTCGACGAGGAAACATCGTCTGCATCAACGCGAATACATAAGTTGATGAGAACGAACGTCAGAACAAGACTGGCGCGCGGGACATTCATCTGCGGTCTCGTTACCAGAATTCGCGGATGCTCATGACCAAGAGGGAAGCTGCGCCAAAATCACAGACACCATTAGAGACACTTCGTCTGATAAGTCAAGCATGCTTTCCCGTTTTTCACTTGCCTCACGAGAATAGCGGCCGATTTCACCGATCATGTGTTGCATTAGCAGCTTCCGTCCAGCTGAATCCCCCTTCGTGACCTTGACGTTTCGCCCCACAGCCACCAAGCAGCTACCGTCGATGCCCCAGAAATCGCCCCTTTTCCCTGCAAAACCAGTTGGCGGAGTCCCTTCTTCCCGGCTTTCCGGGCGACTAAACTGCCAGCCTCATCATCATGACCGAACCGATTGCCAATATTGATGCTGCTTTGACGACGACCATGTTGGTCGATCGCCATCGCTTACGCCAACAGTGGCGTTCGATTCGCGATGCCCAGCGTCGTCAGCCGGACGAATCGGCCGCGGCGGCAAACAGCCAGCGAATGACCAAGTTTCAATCCGACCTCGCCCGCTCGTGTGAACGGGCCGAACAGCGTCGTCGAGGCGTCCCCAAGCTGACTTTCGACGATTCGCTGCCGATCGTGGTGCGCAAGCACGAGATCGCGGAAGCGATTCAAAATCATCAAGTCATTGTCGTTTGCGGGGAAACCGGTTCCGGTAAATCCACCCAGTTACCCAAAATCTGCCTCGAACTGGGGCGAGGAATTGAGGGGCTGATCGGCCACACCCAACCGCGCCGAATTGCCGCCCGGTCGGTGGCCGCTCGCGTGGCGGAAGAGTTGGGGGTTTCGGTGGGACGTGAGGTCGGTTTCAAAGTCCGCTTCACCGACGCCACGTCGCCGCAGACCTACATCAAATTGATGACCGACGGCATTCTGCTGGCCGAAACGCAAAACCGTCCCTTCCTGGACGAATACGACACGATTATTGTCGACGAGGCCCACGAGCGATCACTGAACATTGACTTCCTGCTGGGCAATCTGCATCGATTGGTGTCGCGACGGCGCGAGCTGAAAGTCATTATCACGTCGGCCACGATTGATGCCGAACGCTTCGCCGCCCACTTTCGCTCGGTGGCCGGGACTGTTCCGGTGCTGGAGGTTTCGGGACGAATGTTTCCGGTGGAGATGATTTATCGTCCTCCCGAATTCGACGAAAACGGCGCGGAACCTGATTGGCTGAAGGGCGTGGCGGATGCCGTCGATGAAGTCTGTGCGCGTGGCCCCGGTGACGTCCTGCTGTTCATGCCGACCGAGCGAGAAATTCTCGAAACGGCGAAGATGTTGCGAGGCCGCACCTTTGGCGGCAGTAAGCCCGACATCATGCCGCTGTATGCACGACTGTCCGCGACCGAGCAGCAACGCGTGTTTCATACCACATCCACGCGACGGATCGTGATCGCCACGAACGTGGCCGAATCGTCGCTGACGGTTCCAGGCATTCGTTACGTGGTCGATACGGGTACGGCTCGAATCAGCCGCTATTCGCCCAAATCCAAACTCCAGCGATTACCGATCGAGCCGGTCTCGCAAGCGTCGGCCGATCAACGCGCGGGGCGTTGTGGTCGCGTCGGCCCCGGTGTTTGTATTCGGCTTTATTCGGCCGAGGATTACCAGAACCGCGAACGGTACACGCCGCCGGAAATCTTACGGTCGAATCTGGCCAACGTGATTCTGCAGACCAAGACCTTGGGGCTGGGTGATATCGAGGATTTTCCATTTCTCGAACCGCCGAAGCCAGACTCCATCAAAGACGGTTACAAGACCCTGTTTGAATTGGGAGCGGTCACCGAACAGCATGAATTGACCGACATGGGCCGCAAGTTGTCGCGACTACCGGTCGATCCGCGGATCGCGCGAATTATCTGGGCCGCTTATGACGAGCATTGCCTGGCGGAAGTGCTGATCATCGCCTCGGCACTGGAAGTCCAGGATCCGCGCGAACGCCCGCTGGAAAAGCAGCAACAGGCCGACGAGTGTCACAAACGATTCGCCGATGAAGACTCCGATTTTCTGGCCGATCTGAAACTGTGGGACTTTTATCACAAGTTGAAGCAAGAGCTCTCACACAGCCAGCTGCGCAAGGCCTGCCAACAGAATTTTCTCTCCTCGATCCGCATGCGCGAATGGGTGGATGTGCATGCAGAACTGGTCGAAATTGTGAGAGAATCGATTGGGGAAAAGAGCCGGCCGGGTAAAGACCGTCGGGGAAGCCAGAACTCGGCCGCGAAACCGCCGCACAAATCCAACATGCCCGCATCCGCCCCCCGCACTGGCCCAGGTGCGGTATTGGTTCAAACAGCAGCCGACGGCTCAGGAAATTCGACTTCCAACGCCTCCTCAACCAATTCCGGGTCGGCCAATAACACGATGACCCGCCGGAATGACTTCGGAGCCATTCATCGGTCGTTGCTGACCGGTTACCTTTCCAGTATTGCGTTCCGTACCGAAAGCGGCGAGTACCTGGCACCGGGCGGGATGAAAGCCTATCTCTGGCCGGGTTCCGGAATTGCCGGCAAAAAGCCCAAATGGATTGTGGCGGCGGAACTGGTCGAAACAACCCGGAGATTTTTGCGAACCAATGCCCGAATCGATCCCGCCTGGATTGAACCGTTGGCCGGCCATCTCATCGATCGATCCTATAGCGAACCGCATTGGGATCCAGAATCATTGGCGGTAATGGCATACGAAAAGGTGACGCTATTTGGTCTGGTCCTGGTTCCGCGACGACGGATTCGCTACAGCCGCATCGAGCCGGCGAAGTCGCGTGAAATGTTCATCCAACACGCACTGGTCTACGGCGAATGGCCAGAGGACGACGCCATCCCCGATCCGCAGGTTTCGCGCGGGGCATCAAATCAACATGGACAAGGTCACGGACGGTCCGCCGGCAAACAGCAGAGTGGAACAAACACCGCCGCGGCTCGCCTCCCCGCAACTCTGAACACGAATTCATCCCAAAGTCCGCCCACGTTTTTGACACACAATCGCGAGCTGGTTCGCAAGCTGGAAGAGATCCAGACGCGGGTGCGTCGGGGTAGCTTGCTCAAAGAAGAGCAGTCCCAATTCGAGTTCTACGACTCGCGGCTTCCCGCCGACATTCTGGACGGCCACCGGTTGATCCAATGGTGGCGAGCCGCAGCGCCCGATGATCGACAAAAACTGTTGATGGTCGAAGCCGATCTGGTCGAGCCTGACGCGGTGGTGGCCACCAAAGACGCCTATCCTGACGCCGTGCAGATGAAAAACCTTTCACTGCCGCTGTCTTATCGGCTGGACCCCAGTGCTCCTGACGACGGAGTGACGATCACGGTTCCCCAGGAAGGATTGAATCAACTGGACGGCAACCGTTTGGGTTGGCTGGTTCCCGGACTGATTGAAGACAAGATCGTCGCTTTGATTCGCACCCTGCCCAAAGAACTGCGTCGCGATCTGGTGCCGATCCCCGAAGTGGCCGCCGAAGTGGCCAAGGTACTGAACTTCGGCGATGGGTCGCTGGCCGAGGCGATCGTCGAAGGCATTGAATTCGTCACCGGCATCGAAGTGCCTGCTACAGCGTTTGACGAATGCAAATTGGCCGACCACCTGAGAATGCTGATTCGGGTGACCGATGCCGAAGGCCGGACACTGGCCGCCGGTCGCGATCTGACGACGCTGCGAAAAGACTTTGGCGCCGTGGCGTCGATCAGCTTCTCGTCGTCGGATGATCCGCGCTGGACGCGGGATGGCCTGACGACTTGGGATTGCGGCACGCTGCCGCCGGTCATCGACGTCATGCGACGAGGCATCGCCTTAAAAGGCTACCCGACGCTGATGGATCAAGGGAATTCCGTTTCGCTACGCCTGCTCGATACCCCAGAACGCTCGCACTACGAAATGCGATTTGGCTTGCGGCGATTGATCGTTTCGACAGTGGCTCGTGAGCTGAAGCAGCAAATCGATCATTTGCCCGCACTGCAAAACTGGACGCTGTTGGCAAAGACCTTTCCACAACCATTTCCATTTCGAGCTCAGGTCACCGAACTATTGGCCGATCGCGCCTTCTTGCCGACGGAAAAGTTCCCCCGTAGCGACGAAGAATTTCGTGAATGCCTGAAATCCGGCCGGCTGAGATTGGCCGCCGCTGCAGTGGAAGTGACCAACCTGCTGGGACCACTATTCCAAGCCTATAGCGACGTGCGAAAAACGTGGGAGAAAACGGCTCATACCCAATGGCAACCAACTCGTCAGGACGTGCATTCGCAGTTGGGCCAGCTGTTCTCACCCGGTTTTCTGGTCCGTACGCCATGGTATTGGCTGACGCAGTTTCCTCGTTACACCCGGGCGATTGTGCTTCGACTGCAGAAGCTGACGAGCGGCGGCGCCGCTCGCGACCAGCAATTGCTGCAACAAGTTGTCCCGCGCTGGCAACGTGGTATCGAACGTTTGCGACAACACACCGAACGGCAAATTTACGATCTCGAATTGGAAACCTATCGCTGGATGACCGAAGAACTCCGCGTCGCCCTGTACGCCCAGGAACTGGGAACAGCGGTGTCCGCGTCAGAGAAAAAAGTCGACAAGCAGTGGGAAAAGGTCCGCGCGTAAGGCTGAGTAATTGTCCTGGACGGCCACTGCACATCAGATGACATCACGGGCTTGGGCTGTCGCCGTGCAGCACAATCGTGAAGAACTCGCTCAATGCCAGATTTTCGCCCTCGCCCACCACAAGCTGACCGCGAGTTTTGATCAAGCTCGGTTTGGATTGGTCATAAAACCAGAGCACCACGTCTTTGGTGCCTTGCGGCGGGATGGAGACGTCGAGCGCAAAGCGAATGGGTTGGCCGATGACGAGTGGACTCAGACGGACCGGGACGTGGCCGGCATGATCGAGCCGGGAATGTTGCCCTTTTGAGACCGTGTCGTAGGTTCGTTTCTCGAGATTTTCTGGCAGAAAGGCGGCCTCCGACACGTGAAACGTTTCGGGACTGCTATTAAACAGCGTGAAGCGAAACGTCGCGATTTCCGTCTTGTCACGATCAGACAGGGGACTGTGACCATTCTGATTTGATTTTTCGTTGACCGGTTGAGGCAAGGCTGCGACGGCGGAAATGAACAGGTCGCTGGCCAATTCCGGACGCTGGATAAATCGGGCCAAGGCCTGTCGATCCACCTGACTGATCGTCATCCCCCGCTCAAGGGCGAATTGTTTGACGGCATCGTGCAGCACCGGCGAGATGGCTTCTCGAAATCCCACAAAATTGTAGAACTCGACAGAAGGCGGATGTGATTCCGTTTCGTCTTCCGCCAAGGCGACAAAGGCCGAGGGGGGTGTTGTCGTGTGTTCGGGCGGCGAACCGTTGATTGGCGACAACGGCGCTGGCGGTTTGGGTGCCGCAGTCAGGGGAACGGCGACCGGTTCGACCGGCTTTTCCGGGGCCGTCGGGAACAATCCCTTGACCAGTCCTCCGAAAACCCACTTTCCCTCGGTCCCTTTACGAATCAGCGTATCGGGTTGAATCTGTCCATTCGCCACTTTGACTTTGATTTCCGCAGCCGAGAGCGGACCAATTTCCTGGCCCATCGCCTGGAAATACCACTCACGCGTCATGGCCTGCTCCTGAATGTCTATGGAAATGCGGATTTGCGACTCGACAAATCCGCGCGACGCAAACGAATCGTGTCAGCGGAATGCCGAGGAAAATGTCCGTTGATCGTACAGCGTCGCGAAAAAGCTCGCGACGTCCCGACGCGAGGATGAACAGATCCGCTCGAAAAAAAGCCGAAATGGCCGAGTCTCGCATTTCGAGGCCTGGATCACGGAAGAATCCCCGAATATTGTGGTGAATAACAGGCGGACTGCGGAAAACATTCTACGGAAAAAAAGAGGTTGTTTCGGGGAATAAAATGACCTGTCGCGCGATAAAGTAAATTAGAATGTCGGGATTCGGCGATCGTTGAACTCCCATCCTGAAAGGCCCCTGGACTTGAAACCCGATGAGCGGGGGCGGTTTGAACAAGCGACATTGCCTCACTTGGATGCCGCATACAATCTGGCCCGATGGTTTACCCAGAACGAACATGCTTCCGAGGATATTGTCCAAGAAGCATTTTATCGTGCTGCGCGGTACTTCCGCAGCTTTCGGGGCGGTGATGGTCGAGCATGGTTTTTGAGCGTCGTTCGTCGGGCATCCTTGGCTTGGCTGGAAAAACAGCGGATGCAGGCAGGGGTCGCATTTAAAGAAGATGTACACGATCGGGGAGACGAGACCTCGAATCCGGAAATTCTGGCGATTCGCAAGAGCGATGACGAAATCGTTCGTCAGGCGCTTGAGGAACTGCCTCCCGAACTGCGAGAAGTGATTGCGTTACGCGAACTGGAAGGTTTGTCTTACCAGGAAATTGCCATTGTGATTGAAGCGCCGATGGGAACGGTAATGTCCCGCCTTTCGCGAGGCCGGGAGCGACTTCAACGGCGTCTTTCTCGGTGTCACGAGGGAAGGACAACATGAACTGTCGAGAAGTACGGCAACTGCTGTCGCCTTATTCAGACGGAGAGCTAACTCCAGACCAGGATGCCAAGGTTGAACAGCATCTTTTGGAATGCGAGGAATGCTCACAGCAAGAGAAAAGCTTGCAGTCCGTGCGGATGGCCATTTCGTCGGCGGCGTTGTATTACGAGGCGCCCGCTTCGCTACGTCAGCGGATTGAAGCCACGCGACTTCCGATCGATCGAGGAGGATTTCGCATTTCGCTGCAATGGGTCACGGCGGCCGCCGGCGTCTTCTTGCTGGTCGGTGCATCCGCCGCTCTGGGAATGCTGTGGCCCGAACAGAAACCGACCGCCGATGACGAACTGGCCCATTTGATCGTAGCCAACCATATGCGTTCGATGCAGGTTGATCACTTAACCGACAAAGAGTCCCACGAATCGCAGACCCTCTTGTCGTGGTTCCAGAAGAAGATTGGGTTTTCACCACTGATACCTGATCTAAGTCAGGTCGGGTATGAATTGACCGGTGGTCGACTGGACTACCTGCCCGATCACCCTGTCGCAGGCTTGGTCTACAATCGCGGCTCGCATGTCGTGAACATCTTTACCTGGACGGCCAACAGCTTCGAAGACAAGCCACTCACCCGTTTGGTCTGCCAGGGATTTCGGCTGCGTCATTGGCAGCGATTGGGGATGTCGTATTGGGTGGTCTCGGACTTGAATGACCAAGAGTCAGACAAATTCGCGAAGGTCTACGAACGTTACTCACGCAAGATCCTTCCGTTGCGACTGCGTTCGTCTGACGTATTCAAAATACCGTGAACGGAACTCGTCTGGCTGGCCGTTTTGCGGAACTCATTTTACTGTGCCGCAAGCATTCTTCACCGCCCAAACTTTGTTTTTCGCAATGCGGATATTTCCGTAGCGATACCGGGCGGACCGCAAGACGCACCCAGTCGACGAGTTTTTTTCATTCCAAGTGCTGTCCCGAGATTTCTCTCTCTGTTCGTTGAACTCGCGGGCGCTCTTCCACATAACAGTTCCATTCTTTTGGAACTGCGTCATGCCCGAACTGCCCGACATCACCGTCTATCTGGAAGCCTTGCAGACGCATGTCATTGGTCAACGACTGGAACAGATCCAGATCCTGAATCCGTTCCTGCTGCGAACGTTCGATCCGCCCATCGAATCCCTGCTGGGTCGCCGCGTGCAAGCTCTACTGCGGTTGGGAAAAAGGATCGCGATCGGATTTGAGGGCGATCTGTGGATGGTCCTGCATCTGATGATCGCCGGTCGTCTACATTGGAAGCCAGTCGGTGCCAAACGCCCCTGCAAAATCGCACAGGCGGCATTCGAGTTCTCGAATGGTACGCTGATCTTCACCGAGGCGGGATCCCAGCGCCGGGCCTCACTTCACGTTGCCTTAGGCGAAGACAACGTTAGAAAACTTGATCCCGGTGGAATTGACGTGCTCGGCGCGAGCCTCGAAAAATTCACCGCCTTGCTGGTCCGTGAAAATCATACCGTGAAACGGTGTTTGACCGACCCACATCTGTTCAGTGGAATCGGCAACAGTTACTCCGACGAAATTCTCCATCAGGCCCAACTCTCGCCCATCAAGCTCACTCAAAAACTGACACCAGAAGAAATCCATCGTCTTTACACCGCCACGCAGAAAACACTGCAGACGTGGATCGAACGCTTGCGACTCGAGGCCGCCGGGAAATTTCCGGAAGGTGTCACCGCGTTCCGCCCGGAAATGAACGTGCATGGTCGGTTCGGTCAACCGTGCCCCGTTTGTGGTGCTCCCGTACAGAGAATTCGTTACGCCGACAATGAGACCAACTATTGCGCGCGGTGCCAGACCGACGGACAGGTTCTGGCCGATCGATCGTTGTCCCGTTTGCTGAAAAACGATTGGCCCCGGTCGATCGATGAGTGGGAATGAACGACCAAGTTCGCTCGGCCGAATACCCGACGAACCGCTCGCACACTATCATCCCGAAAACGTACTTGAAAATCTTCCTGAATTGATTCAAACGAGGCTGGAACAGATGCATCGTCGAGACTATTGGAACTTCTATTCGGCTGGCCGGATTGTCTTTGGCTCGGGCGTCGTCGATCGGTTATCACAGCTTCTCCAGCCGTGGCAGGCCAAACGCGTCTTGATTGTCACCGATGCGATTCTGGTTCGAGTCGGTGTGGTGGCACAAATCGAACAACCGCTTCGCGATGCCGGCATGACCGTCGATCTGTTCGACGAAGGAGAGCCTGAACCCGGTTTTGCCGTCGCCGACAAAGCGATCGCCGCGGCCAATCGGAATCGTCCCGATGTCATCATTGGAGTCGGCGGCGGCAGCAATCTGGATCTCGCCAAGATTGTCGCGTGCGTGACAACCCATGGCGGCAGTTACAAAGACTATTTTGGTTATGGCAAAGTGCCCGGCCCCGTGATGCCGCTGGTCTGCACCCCCACGACGGCGGGCACCGGCAGCGAAGTCTCTCATGCCGCCGTGCTGACCGACACGGAAAACCAGTTGAAAATCAGTACGCTCAGCCATTACCTCCGACCCGCTCTGGCTGTCATCGATCCCAAGTTGACGCTGAGTTGTCCTCCACAGGCTTCGGCCGATAGCGGCATTGACGCCTTGACGCATGCCATCGAAGCGTTCACGGCGATGCCGTACGATCAACTGGATGTCCCTGCCGATGAACCGTTTCCTTATGACGGGAAACAGCCAATCGGTGACTGCCTGGCCGAGCGCGCGATTGAATTGATCGGCCAACATCTGGTGAAAGCGGTGCGCGAACCGGGAAATCTCGTGGCCCGGGAAGGCATGGCGCTGGCAGCGACACTGGCGGGACTGGCTTTCTCGAACAATGCGGTGGCCGTTGTCCATGCCCTGGAATATCCCATCGGAGGCGCTTTGCACTGTTCACACGGAGCCGGAAATGGACTGCTGTTGCCCTACGTCATGCGGTTCAACCTGCCAGCCCGCATTCCAGAATTCAAGCGCATTGCGCAGCTCATGGGCCAGGATCTCAGCGGATTAACGGACCTCGCCGCGGCCGAACGAGCCATTTCCGCCGTCGAACGACTGCGGACCGAGATTGGCATCCCGCAACGGATTCGCGAGTTGGGCGGCACGCGGGAACAACTGCCCACATTCGCACAAAAGTCGTTCGCCATCAAACGGCTGATGCTGCTGAATGGTCGCCAGCCGACCGAAGCCGATTTGCTCGGCATCTTGCAGGAAGCGTTTTGATCAATCGACGAATTGAATCGCCACCCTGCGCTGAAAGTCCCGGGTAATCGCCTACGGCCAAGCGGGCCATTCACCGCATCCACTGAACGGAGAACACGGCGCGTCCCAGCACAGAGCCAGACCAAGACACTTGGATGCCGAAGTCATCCGCTCAAACGATGACTGGTGCCTCGTAGTAATCGTCGTCGGCAATGTCCGGAATACCCACGACCAAAACTCGCATCCGGCCTTCCGCGGAATGAATGACCTCGGGGGGAATATGAACCATAGAACCCCGACTGACAGGATGTACGACCCCACCGACCGTGACCGTGCCGCTTCCGTCCAAAACGTAATAAAGTTCCGTCGATCTCTTGTGAAAGTGCGGGCGAGCTCCGTCGATGTCGACGGCGTGCACCCAAGCGGCAGGGGAAACGCCTTCGTCTTCACGGCTGATCAAACGATCGCGCCACCCGCAAGCGCTTCTTTCTCGTGGCGTATGACCTTCATGTCGAACGAGGGTGCGTGCGACGGCATTCGGGACAGAATTCATGGGCTTCTGGACTCCAAAATAGCGTGATTACCAGATCGAAAATCGATATTTGAAGGCAGACGACAGCGTCTGCTAAACTGCCCGGGTCCGGTATGGAAAAGACCGCACGAATGGAACGATCTCCAGTCTACGTGATCGAAAGCCAAAAATCAGGTGATACGACCATGACATCGCCTGATCGTTGTCGCGAAGTTGATGTTGAAGTTGCAGGACAGTGGTTACGATGCGGAAACGGGCCAGAGCATCGATCGGTCGTCGCCATCCGTCGCACGCCGATCTCATCGTGGTCTCGATGATCGTGAGACCTGACGTCCACGCAACAATTGAAGGCTGATCAACGATCTCGTGCGACCGACGAAAACTTCTTGACTTGAATTGATGTGAACATGACAACAAATCGACGTACCGCCAAAAAACAGTCAAAGGAATCTCCTTCCGTGAAAACCGCCTCAGAGACGCCCATTCCGACAGTCAACTCCGACGATCCGAGCCCGCCAGAAGCGTCCCCATCGACGAACGAGCCCGCCCATCCTCTGATGGCCGAAGTCGAATCGTTCCTCAGTCGACGTGATGAGTTGGCCAAGAAATTGGCTGAAGAAATCGAAGCCACGGAAAAGAAATTGGCCGAACTGAGGAAGATCGCCGAGTCGCTCTTCCCCGAGAATGCCGCTCAAGGCCCGGTGGACCGAAAGGCAAAAAAACACAAAGCCAAGACGTCTCACCGCGAATCAAAACCCGATTCAACGGGATCGAGCGAAGCCACCAATTCCGCCGAATGACGAACGGAGAAGCGATTCCGCCGAAATGCGGAAGGGAGCGGGCTCCAACACCAGACCAGATGAAACAAAGAGTGACTACCGGACCCGACGACAGAGTCGCGGTAGCCACCTTTGTTGCGGCTTCATCCAGCCACCGCAGATTTCTTTTCTGCTAAGGCACCAAATCAATGCGTCTTGGCCGGATTTGCGGCAGTGATTTCGGTTTCCGTGTCGATCTCGACTCTTAATCCGTTGGACATGCGTTCTCCGGGATTGGTCACAACCTGATCATCGACACTGATCCCGGTAGCAATTCCCACATCAAAACCGATGTCTCCGATGACCTGAACGGCGCGTAACTCGATCGCCTGATCCGCCCTGACCACGGCAACCTGTGTCCCGTCCGCGTTGAAGATCAGCGCGGCGGCAGGGATTAATAACGGGGGATCAGGTCGTTCCACCTCCATCCGCACCTGCACGTACGAACCGGTTAACAACGCGTGATCATCGTTGGGAACATGAATTTCCGTCAGCAGCGTTCGCGTCAACGGGTCAATGGCTTTGGTCGTGCGCGTGACGGTCCCGGCAAACAGTCGGCCGGGAATTTCTCGAGCGATAATATCAGCGTGTAAATTGGTCGTCACACCAGGAGCCAGACTTTGCGGGACGTTCACGAAGACACGGACCGGATTGGTCTGAGCCAACTGGAACAGCGACTGACCAACTCCGTTGCCTTGCGTCACGAGTTGACCCGTATTGATATTTCGCGCCGTGATCGTACCGGAAAAGGGAGCCACAATTCGAGAAAAGGATTGCAATTCCTGCATGTGCTGCACACTGGACTTATTCACTTCGACGGTCGCTTCCGCCAACCGCAGATTGGCTATCGCCACGGCCTGATTGCCTTCGGCATCATCCAGATCCTGTTGAGAAACCGTGTTGCGCGCAACCAGTCCCCGAATACGGTTTGTGGTGAGCGTCGTCAGGTTCACCGTCGCGCGCGACCGCTCCAACGTCGCCTCTGATTCCGACAGGGCCGCTTGGCTTTGCTGAAGCTGGGCCATGACTTCCGGCGTACTGATTTCGGCGAGTAATTGGCCCGCTTTCACTTCGTCACCAATGTCAGCCAGCCATTTTTTGACATAGCCGCTGGTACGCGGGTAGATCGTAATTTCGTCCATCGCCCGCACATCGCCGGGCAGCATGGCAACCGTCAGCGATGCCGATCGACGTGGTTTGCTGACTCGCACGCGAGGTAAAGCGCTTTTCAGTCGTTCCGCGGCAGAAACCAGCATTGCCGTGTTGTGCTGACGAGGAATCGATCCCAGCAAATACAAAACGTAGATGCTGGTCGCCATCACGATCACGAACATCGCCAGGGCGGTCAGCGAAAACGTCTTCGTAGGACGCTTCAATTCCGGCTCGGTCTCGTGAGAGACGACATGCCGAATGCCACCATTGTGCGACGAAGTCGATTCGACGGTGCTGGGGGGCTTCATTTCCTGCAGTGCTGACATGAGAGACTCCTCGACTAATCGATAAGTTCAGGCTCGGTGGCCACCGCCTTGGGATGCCGCCGCAATGCGCTATAAACAATCGGCACGAAAAAGAGTGTGGCGAATGTGGCCATCATCAATCCGCCGATCACCGCTCGACCCAGCGGCGCGTTCTGTTCGCCACCTTCTCCCAATCCCAGGGACATCGGCAGCATCCCCAGGATCATGGCCAGCGCCGTCATGATCACCGGTCGCAGTCGCGTCACACCGGCAGACCAGGCCGCGTCCTCGGGACTGTACCCCACCTGCTGCTGATCGTTGGCAAATGTCACCAGCAGAATCGAGTTCGCCGTCGCAACACCGATACACATGATCGAGCCCATCAACGAAGGAACACTGATCGTCGTTTGCGTCACGAACAACATCCAGAGAATGCCGCACATCGCACCGGGCAAAGCCATCAAAATGATCAACGGATCCAGCCAGGATTGAAAATTCACCACCATCAACAAGTACACCAGAATCACCGAAAAAAGCAGACCGCCGCTCAATCCGCGGAACGACGTATTCATGCTCTGAACTTGTCCGCGAACAGCGAATGTCGTACCACGTGGCAACGTCGGACGGACTTCTTGCAGAATCTCGTCAATGGCCGTCGAGACCCGTCCTAAGTCGGTCCCCTGCACGCTCGCCAATACATCGAAGCTTTGAGCGATGTTGTAATGCGTCACATTCGTCGGACCGAAGGCATGATTCACGCTGGCCAGATTTCCCAGCAACTGCAGTTCATTTCCTTCGCTGTTCTTGGACACCGGCGTGTTATTAATGGCATCGATTGAATCGATCTTGAACTGAGGTGTCTGGACGACCAACGGGTACTGCACACCTGATTTCGGATCGAGCCAGTAGTTGGGCGCCGCCTGACCGCTGGAACTAAGCGACACCAGCAAATCGTTGGAGATATCGCGTTCCGACATTCCTAATTGACTGAGCAGTGTCCGGTCGGCCTGAATGTTTAGTTCGGGTGTCCGAACCACCTGCTGCAGATGAGCGTCAACCGCGCCGGGAATCAGCGCGACTCGATCGCGAATCTGCTGCGCAATTTGGAAATTCTGTTCGTAGTTTCGACGCGGTCCGACGATTTGTACGTCGATCGGTGCAGCCAAACCAAAGTTCAACACTTGCGTCACGATGTCGGGCGGCTTGAAGTAGAACATCAAATCTGGAAACCGTTTGTTGAGTTCGGTTCGCAAGCGCGCGACATATCCGGCAGTCGGAGCATGATGTTCGTGCAGCGTGACCAGCAACTCGCCATCAGCGGCCGACATCAGCGATCCGTCGCTTAACGCCAGGTTGATGCCGCTGTTCGGAATGCCGATGTTGTCGATGATTGTCTGGAGTTCCTCAGCGGGAATGATTTCCCGGACGACATTGTCGATCCGTCCAAACCAGCGTTCCGTTTCTTCAATTCGGGTCCCCGCCGGTGCCCGAACATGCAGGCGAATCTGCCCTGAATCGACACTGGGGAAGAAATCCCGTCCCAGGACCGGAAGCAGCGTCGACGAACCGGCCACGATCACCAGAAACATGACCACGACGGCCAGACGATGTTCCAAGGCCGTCGAAAGGCACCGTCCGTAGAAATCGCGTAGACGGTCGAAGTAACCGTTGAAGCCATGATGCACTCGCCAGATCAAACCAGGCTTGACCGGTTGGTGCGACTTCGCGTTTCCTTCGGCCTTTCCCCCGTACATTTCCACTTCGCTCGCCAGCAGATAGTGGGTTAACGTCGGGATCAGGGTTCGGCTAAGGAAGTAGCTGGTCAACATGGCGAAAACCACCGCCATCGCCATCGGTGTAAACAAAGATCGGGCGGCGCCGGTGATAAAGACCACCGGCACGAACACAATGCAGATACATAGCGTCGCCACGAACGCCGGCGTGGCAATCTGTTGAGCCCCATCGAGAATCGCCGGAACCAGTCGTTTACCCAGATGCAGGTTGCGGTGAATATTCTCGATTTCCACTGTGGCGTCGTCGACCAGAATCCCCACCGCGAGCGCCAGGCCGCCCAACGTCATCACGTTTAACGTATGCCCCAGGAAGGCCAGCGTAATGATCGACACCAGGATCGACAGCGGAATCGAAATCACGACGATCAGCGTGCTGCGCCATGAACCCAGGAACAGCAAAATCATCAAACCAGTCAGTCCGGCAGCGATCATCCCTTCGGCCAGAACGCCGTGAATCGCGCCCTTTACGAAGATCGACTGGTCCGACAACAAGGTCGCTCGCAGAGTTTCCGGTAACGTCGCCATGATCGTCGGCAATCGGTTTTTCACACCGTTAACGATGTCGAGCGTCGAAGCGCCTGACTTCAACACCGGCTGCAGCACACCCCGTTTTCCGTCCACACGGACGATGTTGGTTTGAGGTGCGAATCCGTCGCGGATCTGCGCGACATCACGAATGAAAATCGTCCGTGTTCCCACCGATTTGATCGGTAGATTGCCAATCTCGGCCACGATCGACGGGCTGGTATTCAGACGGACGTTGTATTCCTGCGCCCCGATCTTGGCGGTTCCCGAAGGAGCAATCAAATTCTGGACCGACACCGCCGCCGACACGTCGGCGGCCGAGAGCTTCCAGGCGTAAAGTTTTTCCGGATCGATATCCACCATGATCTGACGGACCGTGCCGCCGTAGGGGTAAGGGATCTGCGCGCCGGGAACCGTGGCCATACCCGGCCGAAGACCGGTCGTCGCATAGTCGAACAATTGCTGCTCAGACAGACTTTCGCTGCCCAGCGAGACCTGCACAATCGGAACGTTGGCCGCGTTGTAACGCATGACCAGCGGGGGAAAAATTCCCGGCGGCATCGATCGCAGCACTTGCTGTGAGGTCGCGACAACCTGGGAAATGGCGCTGTCGATATTCGCGCCCTCCTGCAGGAAAATCTTGACGACGCTGATACCGTTCAGCGATTGACTTTCAATATGCTCGATGCCGCTGACGGTCGAAACGAGCACGCGTTCATAGTTGCCGACGACCCGTGTTTCCATTTCATCGGGCGAAATCCCCGTGTAGTTCCAAATCACGGCCACCACAGGAATATCGATCTCGGGAAAGATGTCTGTCGGCATGCGAAAGATCGTCACGCCGCCCAGAATCGCGATCAGAATCGACATCACGACGAAGGTGTAAGGCTTTCGCAAAGCCAGTCGAACGATCCACATGGCCTGAACAGTCCTTCAAAACGACGGACCGCGGCGGACGTCCGCCGTGGAATACGATGCAATCATGGGCCTGCACTCGCCAGTGACCTGACTAACTCGTCGCCCGGCCAACAGTCCGCGACAGGGAATCGCCCTGCTGGACAACCACATTACGGTGGGGTTCGCTTTCGGAAAGAGCTCAAGCCCTCGAAATACTTTCATTCATGACAGACAACTGGCGTTCATCTGCTGCACATCAGGTGAATTCGTATCGGTCTGCGAATCGGCATCTCGCACGCGCTCACACCAGCGATGCTTGCAAGACTCGGCGTGCTCGCGCAGCAATCGCCCCGCAGTCTTTCCGTCGCCGATTTCGAGAGCGTCGACCACGGGATCATGTTCCAGAGCGCGCAAACTAAGGTTCGGTTCATTGTGGCGCCGCAGATGAAGGCGAACCCGGGCTTCGAACGCCAGGCGTTCCCACGAGTGAATCAGCACCTCGTTGTCCGACGCCACCACGATCGCCCGATGGAAATCCATGTTGTGTCGGGCGTACGCTTCAATGTCTCCTTCGCGCGCGGCGGCGTGAATCAAACCCAGCGACTGACGAATCTCGGTCACGTCTCCCTGCAACAGGGGGGCCGCCAATTCTGCCGCCAGTTGTTCCAAGGCGCCGCGCACGGTGTACGCTTCCACCATTTCTCGCTCGCTGATCTCGCGCACTCGCGTTCCCCGGTACGGTACGCAATCGACGAGGCGTAGCGATTCCAGCTCCCGAAAGGCTTCTCGAACTGGAGTCTGACTGGTGTCAAACTCGCGAGCGATTTCCAGCTCGACTAGTCGATCTCCGGCTTTGAGCGTGCCGTCGAAAATCCGAGCGGTTAGCACCGAACGAATCCGGTCACTCATACATTGGCGATCGTAGTCCATGGAATGGCGCTCTCTATCGCAAATAGACTCTTAAGATAAAATCCCACAACATGTTACGTTCCAAAAACCAACCACTTACTTACGTTTCTCAGTATCGATGAAATATTATCGATAATATTTCGCCAGTCAACGACTTGTTTCCTGAATAATTGGCAATCAAGACACACACCCGGTCGTTCAAGGAGCGGAAAAGCCCCAATCCGGCTGCCGTATCCAGAGCACACAAACAGACGTAACATGCTTTACAGAAGAATATTGCGTCTTAAATCCCCACATCACCGCTTAGTTCCGCAGATTGCCGCGGACAAGGGAGGACTAGCTGCGCGAGAACCAAAAATCAGGTTGCTTCACACGGCATTCAGAGAGACTTTTTCACAAAAGGTTCGGCCACGCCGGCCGGAGAAGCCGTTTTCTCGCCGCTTCCTCCCACACGAACGAAGACGAAAGCCCCGCAAACCATTCGCCGTTTCGCCGGAAGCGATTTATTCAGAATCAGCTTCGCATTTCGGGTGGTTCACCGTCGATCCGTTTGTCCATCGTGCTCGAATAGAAACCTCAGTTCCCAAGCGACCGAGATCGGCTTATTTGTCGGTCGGAACAGGTAATGTGGGCCGGATCGATCTGGCCGCCTCAAATCCTCTGTGGAAACTCGACCTTTGCCTGCGGTTTCCTCTGCTTCAGACCTGTTGCCGACCAAGCAGCCCTTTCCCGCTGGAACCACTGCGAGACCAAGGGGACTTGGCGAACTTCACACCAAGCGCGGGGAAATTTTCTCCGCGTCTCTGGAGGGATGAATCACCCAACAATCAGCGGGAATAGCCAAATCAAGTGAAAAACCGCTCGTGACATCAGTTGGCCCAGAATTCGCCTGTAGGTACCGCGATCCAACCAGAGCAGCTCCAGAACAAGGTTTGCCATGTCTCGCATGCGATCGCTTTCCTCATTGCTATTGATGTTCGGTCTCTTGCTCGTCGCCGGTCCTGAATTGAGCGCACAGACAATCGGGCCGAAGGCCGAAGAACTCGCCAAAGTGCGTGTCCGCGCAATTAACTTCCTCAAAACATCGCAGTCCAAGGATGGCAGCTGGACCTCGCCGGACTCTCCGGCAGTGTCCGGTTTGGTGGCCTTCTCCCTTCTGCAAAGTGGTGTTCCCGCGAACGATCCGGTCATCGAGAAGGCCATGAAGCATTTCGAATCCTTCGTCCAAACGGACGGCGGGATCTATGCCCCCAAAAGCCAGCTCGCCAACTATGAAACCTCGATCCTGTTGCTGGTCTTTCATGAAGCGAATCAACAAGGGAAGCACACTGAGTTAATCAAACAGGCGGACAGGTTCCTTCGCAAACTGCAATGGGACGAGACCGAACAAACCGATCAATCCGACCCCAAATACGGCGGTGCCGGTTACGGTCGAACGGGCGATCGACCGGACTTGTCCAACACCTCTTTTTTCCTGGACGCCTTAGAAGCCGCCGGAGCCAAGTCCGACGATCCCGCTGTCCAAAACGCCTTGGTCTTTCTGTCGCGTTGCCAGAATCTCGAATCGGAGTACAACACGACGGCCGCCGCATCCAAAATCAACGACGGCGGCTTCTATTACACCCCTGCGGCCGGTGGCAATTCCCCCGCGGGCCAAACCGAAAACGGTGGCCTGCGCTCGTATGGAAGTATGACCTATGCGGGACTGAAAAGTATGGTCTTCGCCGGCCTCACACCACACGACAAACGAGTCCAAGCCGCGACCGAGTGGATCAAGAAGCATTATTCCGTCCAAGAAAATCCCGGACTGGGACAGCAGGGGCTGTTTTACTATTTCCATGTGTTCTCGAAATCCCTCGCCACCTTGGATCTGGATTACCTGCGAGACGAGGCGGGCCAATTGCATGATTGGCGAAAAGAACTGGCCAATCATCTGTTTCAGCTGCAGCAGGAAAACGGAGCCTGGTTGAACAAGAGTGATCGCTGGTACGAAGGTAACCCTGATTTGGCAACCGCATTCAGTTTGATGTCACTGAAGTACTGCGATCCAAAACCGGCCAAAACAAATTAGCCGACGTCTGATGTCGAACGAACTCGACCAACACGCGGAAATCTGGAATCACGCCAGAGAATTTCCTCGCCACAAAACCTCCACCTGCCGTTCAATCCCCGGCGACGGAGTCCCCCGCAGCAGGCAGCTACCCCGAAAACTATTGAGACCCAACTCACCAGGGAGTCCCCATGCGTTCCCCCTCACGCCGCGGTTTTACACTGATTGAACTTCTGGTTGTCATCGCGATTATCTCAGTGCTGGTCGCGTTGCTGATTCCCGCGATCCAGCAGGCGCGCGAAGCAGCAACGCGGACAGAATGCTCGAATCACATCAAGCAGATCATGCTGGCGTTTCACAACTATCACGACACCAACAATGGGTTTCCCAACCGTTATTCACTCAACGGAACCACGTTGAATAGCGGTCATGGATGGGGCCTGAAGCTGTTGCCATATCTGGAGCAAACACCGCTCTTTAACCGGTGGAACAATAATAAAAGCTTCTTCGACCCCGAAAACCAACCGGTGCTGATGACGGTGGTCCCGCCGTATCTCTGCCCGTCAGCCCCCAACGGTCCGCGCGTCATGGATCTCTCGGTAGCCACGGTGACGACGTCGACCGGGATCGCCGGTGACTATGTCGTGTTCCATCAAATTACCACCACCGGCACCGGAGCGACATGCACTCTCTGCAACACCGCAGCCCCTAAAACAGCGGGAATGGTGACGCCGATCAACTACATCACCGACGGAACATCGAACACGATCATGATGTCTGAACAGGCCGGCCGGCCCGATTACTACATCGGTCGTGCGAAGCAGGCGAGTAACGCGGCCATGACCAACCCCAAGTTCTGGGGTGGTTGGGCCGCCTACCAGTCGGTCACCGGACAAGGCTGGAGCAACGCTCTTCCTCCGGCAGCAGGAGGAACACACGCCATGAATTGGACCAACTCACAAGGCGTCTACAGCTTCCATTTGGGGGGTGCCAATTTCGGCATGTGTGACGGCAGCGTCCGCTTCCTGTCCGAATCCATTTCGCTGAAGACAATGGTCGCGCTCTGGACCAGAGACGAAGGCGATACTCCAGGCGAGTTTTGATGACACTTTCCCAGAGAATTCAGTATTTTCCCATTCCACGCAGTCGTTCGATCGAGTTTGCGTTGCTAGGCGTCACCGTGCTGGCAGGGTGTGAACGGGCCGCAAAACCGACTTTGCCGGTGTTCCCCGTTCAGGGCCGCGTGCTGGTCGATGGTCAGCCACCGGTTCGTGCCGAAATTCGGATGCGGCCCAAAACTCCGCTCAAAGATCCCCTGAAGCGTTCTGTCGAACCGCATGCGTTTGTGCAAGAGGACGGATCGTTTCGGGTCAGCACTTATGCGGACAAAGATGGCGCCCCGGTCGGTGAATATGCACTGACGATCGTCTGGCCCGAGATCACGGAGGAAGGAGGGGAAGACGTCATCGGCGAAGACCGCTTGCGGGGACGCTTCAGCGATCCCCAATCTCCGATTGCTCAGATTGAAGTGGACGAATTCGACAATCACATTCCCGATATCGAACTCACGACCCGCTAGCTCCCAGCTGGCTCGCACGCTGATTTACAGGAGTTATTGCCAACATGCCCACCTCGATTCTGACCGACTCTGCACCACCCCCTGTCAGCGGGACAACGTTTCCTGTGCTGGTTGATGCCGCATCCAAACGATTTCAGCAGGGAAGTTCGACGGTTGAGGCGCTGCGAAGCGTCTCGTTTTCCGTTGAATCTGGCGAATTCGTGGCCATCATGGGGGCCAGTGGATCGGGGAAAAGCACGTTGCTGCATGTCGCCGCAGGATTGACGCGTCCCGATGGAGGCCGTGTCCTGATCGATGGAACGGAATTGTCAGCCATGTCTGACGGGCAGATCACGCGCTTCCGGCGGCGGAAAATCGGCCTCGTGTTTCAAGCCTTCAATCTCATTCCGTCACTGACTGCGGAAGAGAATATCGCCCTGCCACTCCTGGCTGACGGACAGTCCGCAAGGATCGAAGCCCGAATGCAGCCCCTAATTGATCGGTTGGGACTGGGTTCCCGTCGGCACCATCGGCCCGATGCACTCAGTGGAGGCGAGCAGCAGCGCGTAGCGATCGCACGGGCCCTGATCACGAATCCAGCAGTGATTCTCGCTGACGAACCCACTGGTAGCCTGGACTCGATCAACGGTCAGAACATTTGCCGGCTGCTGCAGGAACTGTGCGAAGAACAGCAACGCACGATCGTGGTGGTGACTCATGAACCGGCAGTGGCGCGCTGGGCCAAGCGAATTGTCGTGATGAAAGATGGGCAGATCCTGACTCAATTTCCCACGGCCCAATTTTGCAATCTGCACGAACTTGCGGCTCATTATCACGACATTGTGAATGTTCCTTCCGCCTCCTGAGATCAGGTTTTGTTAATGAACGTCACCGATTTCCGGCTGGTTCTGAAACTCGTCTGGGCCCACATGCGTTTCCATCCGACTCGCATGCTGTTGACGCTGGCGTCGACGGTGGCTGCCGCTTGCATCGTGGTCTGGGTCGTCAGCAGTTACGACTCGCTGGTTCTGAAGTTTGACGAGTTTGCTGACAACTACCTCGGGCGGTACGAATTCATTGTCTTACCGGCAACGTCAAATCCGGCTGCGGGATCCAATGAGGCGTTTGGCAATTCCCCGCCGCGACTATCACCAGAACTTATCACCGCGATGAAGGACGACCCCGCGGTAGCCATCATCGACCCGATTTTTCAAGGTCGAGCCAGTCTCACGAAGAAAGGCGCAGCCGACGAGCAGGAGGGGACAACTGGCAGTGGCAGTGGATCACCAGCGTCCTCACAAAGGCCACAGGATGCGAGGCAAAATCAATCGGTCTCCGGCAATCTGGCTCAAGGCAGTCAATCGGGCAACGGTCATGGCCAGGGACCACCTGGGTCTTGGGGCGGTCGTAGTCCAATGCTGGTCGGAACGAATGCCGAAGAGGCCCCGTACCGGCTGATCGAGGGAAGCTGGATCAACCCGCAGACACCGGATCTGCTGCACGCGGCCATCAGCAGCGAACTAGCCGAACAGTTGAAGGTCGCGGTCGGTGACGAAGTGATCGTCACTGTCATGACCGCCAAAGCGGCTGAAACACTCAAGATCGTCGGCATTGTCGAACAGCGCAAGCCGCTGCCCTCGACTCCGCCAATCATCGGCCTGCCGGCGATGCGTGGTCCGCCGCTGACTAGAGGTCCCGCCGGAACGGCGCTGTATGTTCCACGATCGCTCGCCGAAAAAATGTCGGGCACCGTCGGCCAGTTTGATTTCGCGGGCGTGATTCTGAAGAAGGGTTTCACAATCGACGAGTTCCAAAAAAGCTGGGCCGAGCGACTGGCTCAGGCGGCACCGTCCGCGGTCTTGCAGTCGATGAAGGAAGTGGAGGCCGAACTGGATCAGAGCACGATTTTCGAAACGGTTCGGGCTCAAGCCTATTCGGCGACCGGTATCTCGCTGCTGGCCGCCTTATTTATTATTTTTTCGACGCTCAGTATGGGTGTGGACGAACGGATAAGGCAGTTCGCCATGCTACGGGCGATCGCCTTCACCAAAGCGCAGGTGGCTGCGACCATCATGCTGGAAAGCGTGGCGCTTGGCCTGATGGGATGGGTCGGCGGACTGCTTGCCGGCTGGGGATTACTGACGCTGGTCGCGAGATCGCGGCCGGATCTGTTTCCAGTCGGCTCCTCACTGGGGACGACCTGTGTCCTCATGTCGGCGCTCTGTTCGCTGGGAGGAGCGATTGCGGCGGCCGTGATCCCCGCCTGGAAGGTTATGCGCATCCGGCCGCTGGAAGGAATGTCATCTGCGGCCACACCGCCTCTGGTCGGCATTCCGTGGCGCACGACATTCACGGGATTGATCCTGGTGGCTGTGAATCCCTTGCTGGTCTTTTTCGTACCGATGCCCGATCAGTCTCGTTACCTGGCCTCGGCGGCCTTCGGCTGCACTTCGATGGGAATTGGATTTATCTTGTTGGCACCTGCGACAATTCTCATTACCGAAAAACTGTTTGCCCCCGTCGTCGCGCGACTGTTACAAGTCAACTCCAAGCTGCTGGCGACACAATTGACGACCAATATCTGGCGGACACTGGGAGCAACCACCTCATTGACGTTGGGGTTGGGATTGTTTGTCGCAATGCAAACCTGGGGCTACTCGATGCTGGGGCCCTATATGCCTGGGAACTGGGTGCCCGAGATGGTTGCCGTCATTTCACCAGCCGGACTTCCTGATTCCGAAGTCGACGCCGTTCGCCATCTGCCGGGCATCATTCCCGAGCGTTCGTTACCGTGCATTGCCGAGCAGGTGAAATTTGCCACCGACGTCACAGGGGCCAGCGTTCGTGCCACATCGTCACGCCAGGACAATTGCGTGCTCGTCGGGATCGATCCTGATTTGGGATTGGGCGGCCCGCGCCCCGTGTTCGACTTCAAATTCATTCGAGGAAATCGCGATGAAGCCCTGACCAAGCTGAAGCAGGGGCGATTCTGTCTCGTCCCCGATCATTTCGAACGAGAAACCGGGCTGACGATCGGCCAGAAATTCGGAGTCTTGCCGCTAGATCCCGCCGGGGCCGTCGTGGAATACGAGATTGCCGGAGTCGTCTCGATGACGGGTTGGCATTGGATGAGCAAAGTGGGGCTGCGAAATAGCGGCGGTGGGCGCTCGGCCGGTTTGATGTTCACTTCGCTGGAGGGAGTGCGGAATGATTTCCATCTCGATCGAATCAATGCCTTTTGGCTCAACACAGACGGAACAGTCCAGGATGACGATATCAAGCAATCGCTGCAGGCAATTGCCGAACGCAGCTTCAATCCGCGTTTTGTTCGTCGCGGTCATGGAAAGATGTCCGGTAGCGATTTGACTCGCCCAAATCGCCGTGATCCCGATCGTCGCGCGGAATCACGTACAACCGTCAACCTTCGGTCTCGCGAAGCGGTGCGGGCGACGATTCGCGAGCGAGCGGATGGCATCATCTGGTTATTAAGCCGATTGCCCTTGGTCACAATACTCGTCACATCACTCGGCATCGTGAATACGATTGCCGCATCCGTCCGCGCTCGCCGGTGGGATCTGGGCGTGATGCGCGCCGTGGGATTGACTCGATTTGGCTTGTTCCGCCTGATTCTTTGCGAAGCACTGCTGGTTGGAGCGGCCGCGTGTCTGTTGAGTTTCGGGTTCGGCGTCATGGCCGGGTATTGCGGCACGGGCGTGACGCGCTATGTGAATGTTCGCGGCGGCCAAATCACTCCCTTGATCGTCCCCTGGATGACGATTGGCATCGGGTTCTCGATCACATTAGGGCTTTGTCTGACCGCCGCCTTGTGGCCCGCAATTCAAACCGGCAGAACCGAGCCCCTGCGGTTACTTCAAGCCGGCAGAACCGCCACGTGAAAGTCGGCCGCCGCCGAACGGCCTTGCCAAATTCCACCCGGATCGGCAAATCAGCACGAATTCCGCACGGTGACTTTTCCGTCCACACCGCGTAAACCGGGCTGATGTGGCGTGGTTTCCCACGATTATCGCATTCATTCGGGCGTGAATTGCAGTTGTCATCCAGGCTCCTATAATTCGCTGGTCGTTTTGAAGAAGAAGTGGCGCAGGGCCGCCCCGAACTGTTGAAAACGTAATTCGGCTTATCACGCATCGTGCGATGCCTGCAAGCCGTATGGCCTGGCGAATGACTGATCGCGGTGAACGCCGCAGGGAGTGACAACGTGACTGACTCGACCACCCAGTCTCAGGCTGGGTTGATTGATCAAGTGGGATTACGCTGGTTTTTTCGGCTGTTGTCGTCGTCGATCGGACAAAAATTCGTGATGGGAGTCACAGGCCTCTTGCTCTGTGGATTCCTGGTGGCGCATTTGGCCGGCAACTTGTTGCTGTTCGCTGGAGCCAAGCCGTTCAACGAATACGCGCACGCCCTGCATGCCCAATGGGAACTGCTGGCAGTGGCCGAAGCCGGCTTGCTGCTGTTGTTTGTGGCACACGTTTATCTGGCCGTGGCCACGTCGATCGGAAATAACCAGGCTCGCACCGGCCAATACGTCATGAAGCAAACCAAGGTTCCCGGCCGGATTATCGGTGCGAACTCGTGGATGTTCGCGTCGGGCGCGGTGGTGCTGGCGTTCGTGATTCTGCACCTGATCGATCTGCGATTCGGCCTGCGAGGGGACGTCAAATATCTGGCCGAGTCAGATCCCGAAGCACCGTTCAAGAACACGGTGGCCGTGCTGAACAATCCGATCAGCCGACTGGTGTATTTCATCGGAGTCGTGGTCCTGGGTGCTCATCTTTCGCACGGCTTTGCCAGCGCATTTCAATCGATCGGCCTGAACCACCCCAAGTACATGCCGCTGATCAAGTTGATCGGAAAGATTTTTGCGGTCGTGATCGCTGTCGGTTTCGCCAGCATCGTCGTCATTGTGCCTGGCCTGAAGCGGTAATTCGCTGACAGACGACGCTTTGCCAAACCGACGGGAAAACCGGCTTTCATAATTGTCTTATAGCAGACCGCGAGAGGAATGATCATGGTGACTGTCGCTGAGACCCTTCTGGACGGACATTGTCCTACGGGTCCAATTGCCAACCGGTGGGATCAACGGAAACGCGATCTGAAACTGGTTGCGCCAAACAACAAACGCAAATACACCATCATTGTCGTCGGAACCGGCCTGGCAGGGGGCTCGGCCGCAGCGTCGCTCGCGGAATTGGGCTACAACGTTCTGTCCTTCTGCCTGCAGGACACTCCTCGACGCGCTCATAGCATTGCCGCTCAGGGTGGTATCAACGCCGCGAAGAATTATCAGAACGACGGTGATTCGGTCTGGCGTCTGTTTTATGACACGGTCAAAGGCGGTGAATGGCGGGCGCGCGAGTCCAACGTCTATCGATTGGCCTCGGTCAGCACATCGATCATCGATCAATGCGTAGCTCAAGGTGTGCCATTCGCCCGCGAATACGGCGGAACGCTGACCAATCGATCGTTCGGTGGTGCCCAGGTTTCACGGACGTTTTACTGTGGCGGTCAAACCGGTCAGCAATTGTTGCTGGGTGCCTATCAGGCGATGATGCGGCAGGTCGACGCCGGTGGGATCAAGGTCTTTACCCGGCACGAGATGCTCGATGTCGTGGTGGTTGACGGCATCGCCCGCGGAATCGTGACGCGAGATCTGGTCACCGGCAAATTCGAAACGTTTGCCGGCGACGCCGTGGTACTCTGTACCGGCGGGTACGGCAACGCCTACTACCTGTCGACCATGGCCAAGGCCTGCAACGTGACGGCGGCCTGGCGCTGTCACAAGCGGGGTGCTTACTTCGCCAACCCGTGTTACACCCAGATTCATCCGACCTGCATCCCCGTCAGCGGTGATCATCAATCGAAGCTGACCTTGATGAGCGAAAGTCTTCGCAACGACGGTCGCGTCTGGGTCCCGAAAAACAAAGGCGAAACACGTTCGCCCGACCAGATTCCCGAAGCCGATCGAGACTACTATCTCGAACGCCGCTATCCGTCGTACGGCAATCTGGCACCACGTGACGTCTCGTCCCGAGCGGCCAAAGAACGCTGTGACGCCGGATATGGAGTAGGCGCGACGGGTATGTCGGTTTATCTCGACTTCTCGAAAGCCATCCAGCACTACGGCGAAAACGTCATTCGAGAAAAGTATGGCAACCTGTTCCACATGTACGAACGGATCACGAACGAAAATCCGTACAAGGTTCCGATGCGGATTTATCCCGCCGTGCATTACACGATGGGCGGCCTGTGGGTCGATTACAATCTGCAAAGCAACCTGCCCGGCCTGTACGTGCTGGGCGAGGCCAATTTCTCGGATCACGGTGCCAATCGTCTGGGTGCCAGTGCCCTGATGCAAGGCCTGGCAGACGGCTACTTCGTCATTCCTTATACCGTCGGCGATCACATTGCGACTCGCAAAGTGACACCCATTTCGACCGATCGACCCGAATTCCATGCCGCACTGGACGCCGCCAAATCGCGAGTGCAGTCACTGTTGAAGGTGAACGGCACGAAAAGCACCGAACATTTCCATCGTGCCCTAGGCAAGATCATGTGGGAATATGTTGGGATGGCACGAACCGAAAAGGGCCTATTGTTCGCCATCGATGCGATTCAAAAGCTGCGCGACCAATTCTGGCACGACCTGAAAGTGGTCGGCAGCGGAGAAACGCTGAATCAAAACCTGGAACATGCCGGCCGCGTCGCCGATTTCCTCGAATTCTCGGAATTGCTCGCTCGCGACGCATTGCACCGCGACGAATCCTGTGGTGGTCACTTCCGTGAAGAACATCAGACCGAAGAAGGCGAATGCCAGCGCGATGACGAGAATTTCAGTTTCGTCTCGGCTTGGGAACATCAAGGCGTCGGTGCGGAGTCGATTCTGCACAAAGAGCCGCTAACGTTTAACGACGCCCCGCTTGGCGTTCGCAGCTACAAGTGAGAAATAACCAACCATGAATCACGCTTCCTCCGCGAACCTGAATCTGACACTGAAGATCTGGCGACAGGCCGGACCGACGGCACCGGGCGAACTGAAGACCTACCCGCTGACCGGCATTTCTCCCGACATGTCGTTCCTCGAGATGCTGGACATATTGAACGAGCACCTGATTGCCAAGGGCGAAGAACCGGTCGCCTTCGACCACGATTGCCGCGAAGGGATCTGTGGTACTTGTGGCGTCATGATCAATGGCCAGGCCCACGGTCCCGATTCCGCGACGACAACCTGCCAGCTGCATATGCGTCGGTTCCGCGATGGCGACACAATCGTTATCGAGCCTTGGCACGCGAAAGCCTTTCCCATCGTTCGGGACCTGGTTGTCGATCGCTCGGCCTTTGATCGCATCATTCAGTCGGGCGGCTATGTGTCGGTGAATACCGGCAACGCTCCTGATGCCAACACGACACTCGTGCCACATCATGTCCAACAAGACGCGATGCGTGCGGCCGCCTGTATCGGTTGCGGAGCCTGTGTGGCGTCGTGCAAAAATGCATCGGCCATGCTGTTTGTCTCGGCCAAAGTCTCGCATCTCGCCAACCTGCCGCAAGGTCAGGGCGAACGCAGCAAGCGAGTCTTGAGAATGGTTGCCGCCATGGACGCCGAAAAGTTCGGCAACTGTACGAACACCGGCGAGTGCGAAGCCGCTTGCCCCGCAGAGATCAAGCTCACCAACATCGCTCAGCTGAATCGCGAGTACATCAAAGCATCACTGTTCTCGACCGAATGACCGACTTCCCCGCGCGATCATTTCGCGAGATATTTCGTTCGCGGGGTATTTCGCTAATGGCACCAACCGCTGTGTGCAGGCTGTGGCGGAAGAACTGCCGAAAGTCGTTCGATGAACGCGACGCCTTAGAGCGATTCCACGATCATTGTCGCGTCCCGCGTGCCGCAATTCGTGACGCTTAACCTGTGCTTCAACGCGACACGGAGGTGCGCCCCGCACTAGAAGCTGACGGAATCCACCGAGCCATCAGCATGTTGCCGGAACGCCGGCCCCGCTTCTTTCGGCGGACGTGAATAGACTTTCAGGCAAACAGGATTCTGATCCACGTAGCCACGCAACGTGACGAACGACGAATTTCCTCCTTCGGGCGAGGCTCCGACGTTCCAACAAAAACCTTCCAGTCGACTGAAGGTTTGAGTAAGTCGCGTGAAATCGAGTTCAAAGCCGACCAGTTGAGCGTGGCCATCGTCTTTACCGCCGACGATTTCCGTCGCGCCCAGATACATGCGAGCTTCCCACCCTTGTTCGGTGAACTCGCATTGCGAGCCCACTCGACCGACTCCCGCCATCGGCTCAAACAATGCCGCCACTTGATGCACGAACACGCTTAGCCAGGCGGGACGTCGCTGGCGATGTGCCCGTTCACGCTGATGGTGTTCGAGTTGCTTGAGAAGCTGTTGAACGAGCAGATGCGAATGAGCCAAGATGGCTTACTCCAGTTGGAATGCGTCTGGATCTCAAGGGGATGCCGTCTGCGAGATCCATCCCGCAAATTGAATTTCCAACCTGTGCAATTGAGGGTTCGTTTGATCGAGAACTCAATCGTGGTCGCGAAACGGAAACGTTTTGACCAAGTACATATCGGGCGAATCGTGCCGGAAGCGGAGCGGAACTCGCCGGACTCTTGCCGCCTTCTCGAGTGTTGGTTCAATCAGGCACCGTTTGCAGCCGTTCCGCATCTCTCGGGCATTGCGGGTTAAATCGATTCCGGGGGCCGTGCGTCTCGATCCGGTCGTCCCCTTGGTAACGATTTCTCGTGCAAAACGACTAAAATTTGTAAGACTTGCACGAATTGCCGGCGAGCAGGATGCCCTGAACCACCCCCTTACGGAATTCTCAATATTCCACAACACCATCTGCAGCAGACGGTTACGCCACCATTTCCTAACCAGCAGATTCCGCCGATTGGAATTCGGTGCGACTATTGCTTATTCTATTGGCCGATGGCGGTTGTTTGGCATGATGCCATCTCACCGGCCACCTCATTCCTCCCCTTAGAACTTCGGAACCGGCATGGACGCTTTCTTCCGTGGATTTCTCCTGATCGGCGCGTTGTCGTCAATCGGAGCGGGTTTTCGCACTCCCAACTTCGTGGTCCAGGCTCCGACAGCCGAGCTTGCTCAGCAAGTCGGTGAGGCGGCCGAAATCTATCGCCGCGAATTGGCGATTGAATGGCTGGGCAAGCCGCTTCCATTCAATTGGAAGAATCCTTGTCCGATCTCCGTGACCGTCGGAGCAATGGGCGCTGGCGGTAAAACAACCTTCAATTTTCAGAATGGCGAAGTCTACGGCTGGAAAATGGAAGTGAAGGGCAGCGAGCAACGAATCCTCGACTCGGTTCTGCCCCACGAAATCAACCATACGATTTTCGCCAGCTATTTTCGCCGTCCGCTGCCACGCTGGGCTGACGAAGGAGCGGCGTCACTGATCGAGCATGAGTCGGAACGAAATCAGTTGCGACAAATCCACTCCCGCGTGATGGGAACGGCTCGCAAGATTCCGTTGAAATCGCTGCTCGACATCAAGCAATATCCCCAGGACCAACAAGACATCCTCACGTTGTACGCCGAAGGGCATTCGCTGGCCGATTTCCTGATTCAGCGTCGGGGCAAGCAAGAGTACATCCGACTGATGGCGACCGCTTATGAGCAGGACTGGGAACCCGCCCTCAAGAACATCTACGGATTTCACAGCCTGAGCAACCTGGAACGCGACTGGGACCAGTGGGTGATGGCCGGCAGCCCCAGTCAGGGCACTCCCAAAGGCACACAAGTCGCCGGACGAGATCGCAATGCGGGGAACGAACCGACGATTCGCGGCCAGTCCCCGGACACGACCGCCAAATTGGGCGAGCCCATTCATCTGACCCCCGCCGAAGTCCCGCTGGATCGCGAGCTTCGTGAGGTGGCCGATTCCTCCACGCCCCGCAGCCGCGACGGCCTGCAGGAACCCTTGCTGACCATCAACAAGCAGACCACCAACGCGGCCAAGGTTACCCAGGAGCGATAATTCGGTCTAAGTCGGTTCGCACAGCCCCTTCAAAGTCGGAGAATGAAGCCGGCCGCAGCCTGCCGGTCGAATTTCAGTGAACCTTGCGATCAGAGCTCCGCTCGTTATACTGTCGCCCCTCACCTCGAGAGAGGTTGACACCCCAGCCCAAGTGGCGGAACTGGCAGACGCGCTAGGTTGAGGGCCTAGTGGTAGCAATACCGTGCAGGTTCGATTCCTGTCTTGGGCAAATCCCTGTGAGATAATGGCTTGCGGCGAAATCGCCCAAGCCATATTTCACTTGGAATTCTCTTTTTGGTAACAATGTTGCGGTGACATAGGAGCCGCACATGGCCGGACTTCAGCATCGAAACGG